>NZ_JBQMWH010000015.1:0-82310 GCF_053470345.1 Thalassotalea agariperforans
ATCTAAAAAATGGACGATGCCGATAAGAAATTGGAAAACGGCCTTGAATCGATTTATGATTGAATTCGAAGACCGTTTGAAAGATGTTATTTAAACTTGGCAGTTACACAAAATGTGTTACAGGGTCGATTTGAACTGAAATCTTTAATCACTTTAGTGTTATTAGATGTGAAAAAGGATTTCAAGACCATACCTTTCGTACCACTCATAACAACAGATCCTGAACGCTTTTTGCTAAACCCAGCCCTAAAGTAGTACTAATCAAAGACAATATGGCAAGCTAATATCAAGTTAGTTTTCAATGAGATCATGTTTTGAATATGTACTAAAAGCGTTAGCCACTAATTATTTAGAATATAACGATAAAGGGAGTATCTGTTTAGACTTTATTTTTTCACCTAAGTACTTAGCTCCTATTTGAGTCAAATGACCGCTATCATAGTAATATGGTTCGTTATTTGTGTTCACGACAGAGCATGCCTTGTTCTCACACAAAATATTAGTCATGTTGATATAGTTTACATCAATAGAAGCTTGTGCTTTCTCGAAAATATCATTTTGATATTGATAATTCACGATACCACTCCTCCCTACCTTATTAAAAGCATAGTTATTTATATTCATACCGATTGAATATGAATTATACAGCATCGTTGGTATATTTTCGTCGAAAGCCTTTCCACCTATAAGATAGACCCCCGATGTTATATTCTTTTGTCTAATATTAGACAAAGATTTTAAAATGAAAGGAACATTTTCATCACTCCACTGCATAGCCAAAATAATAATATCAGCGTCTTCAATCTCAATACCTTCAATAATTCTTGACATAGACAGGCGACATTTTTCACGAATTTTCTTACTAGGCTTACTCTTTTGATTATTAAATAGCTGATCCAGTGTCTCGATATCCAAGTAAAAAACTCCGCATCGCTTGCTTATAATTCTTGATATCACATCGGTATCATTGCTAATACCTGTTTCATATAAGATGTTTATGAAATCGCCAGCTTGAGAATCCCCGATTATAAGAACTTTTAATTTGTCTTGTGTAAAAGATTGTTTTTTATTTAACTTCCTATGCTTATCCCAAGTATACTTTCCATTGTCATCCGTATTTTTATCTACAGTCATCCCATAAAATATATCTTTTGGTATATGATAATAAATAATATCGGGGTATTTATAGATAAAGCTACTCGACAACATAAGTAGAATGGATATGAGCAAAGGCTTGCATGTTAAATAGCCAAAAGAACGGGTGAAATCACTTCTAAACTTAATTCTTTCAATATATTTATGACTCAAAAAACCAAGTAGTACCGATAAAATAATTCCCAAGTAACTGTATGCCTGATTTAACGAAAAGTAATAAATAGAAACAACGAGTGGCCAATGCCATAAGTAGATTGAATAAGACCAGCTTCCTATTTTTTGGGAAATGATATTACTGGTAATAAAGCTATCATTACTCTGTGCTTGAATTATAAGGAATGCCCCTAAAACGGGAAATAATGCTAAATAACCAGGCCAAGGGGTTTCTTTGGATATAAAAAAATAAGAACCTATAATTAAAGCCAATCCGAACCATTCTAAGCGTTTTTTTTGCTCTTCTTTTAAAACAATAGGGTAAAGGTAAGCAACACCGCCAAGCAACATTTCCCACGCTCTTGTAGGTAATGAGAAATAAGAAAAATCAGGCCATTTATAGGTAGCTATGACGCAGAAGATGAAGCCTATTAGCGCTCCAACTAACACAGTAGCCTTCATTGCTCGTATAGGAAAAAACTTTCGTATAGCGACTATTACTAGTGGGTAGATTATGTAGAATTGCCATTCAGCAGATAATGACCAAGTATGTAATAGCCATTTTTCGTGTGATGAAGCGTCAAAGTAGCCAGATTCACTCCAATAAACGATATTTGACCAAAACCCAATGCTGCTGCCAACGTGTTTGCCTAATGCTTTGTAGTCTGTTGGGCTTAGATAGAGCCAACCAAAAATAAGTAAAACCAGACAAAGAATGGCTAATGCAGGTATTATTCTATTTGCTCTTGCAATATAAAATTTCAAAATAGAAAAATTTTCTTGCTCTATCCCTCTGAAGATTATTCTGGTCATCAAAAAACCAGAAATAACAAAAAATACATCTACCCCAGCATAACCACCAGGCATCCATGATGCATTAAAGTGAAATAGCACAACAGCTGTAACAGCAATAGCCCTAAGTCCATTTATATCTTTTCTAAATTGCAAATGTAGCTCACTTAATAAATTAAAGCATGGTAATAGGTTATTTATGGTTTTATGGTCAATCTTTTGATTAAATTAAGCCTTGTCCGTTATCGTTTTGAGCATATTCTCTGCATAGAGCAAAATATTCTTAAACAAATAAAATCGCTAAAAATCATCCATCCTCGATATATGCCATTTGGCTGCAGAAAGCGTTAGATGTCCATAATCAAAATGCATTGGTGAATTGTCATCTGTAGTTAACTTACAGTTTCCAAGTGGGCATTCACTTTCATGTAGTGAAATGAAATGCCCGCCTGCACTTAAGGTTGCAGATTTGATCTTTAAATCTAGCTGTTCTTTGTTTTTATCTCGTTTACTGTGTATAAATTGCAGATCATTTTTCTTTAACGCCCTCGCTAAAAGTGCTGGAAACTCACCATGATATTCAACGGTACTACCTATAACAATAACCTTGATGCCACTTTGGATAAGAAAACTTACCGTTTCTTTTAATAGAGTGATCTCATTACTTCTCCATCGACCGGATAAAATAATCGTATCAAAAGAGTTGTTTTTTAGCATAGGCCCTAATACGTACTTTACTACTTCTAAGCAATAATCTGCGCCTTTACCTTCGAGTAAGGGTCTACATCCTGAAGCCGTTGCTTGCATGACATTAGCCTCAGAGTATTTTAATTTAAATGCTCGCCAAAGTTGTGCAGCGTGGCTATCCCCCAAGACAACTATATTTCTTGTATTCTCTTGAGGTAAAACACAAAGGTTTGTATCAAAAGGAATATGTCTGTGTTCGGAACCTCTAAAACAAGGAGAGCCAGTTCGAAATTGATATAGGTAATCACTAGTTTCTCTGTAATCGTTAAAAGAATCGACCCGTAGTACGCTTTCTGGAGTCGCTCTGAATTTTTCGATATTTTTGATAAAAAAGCTGGAACATATGCAGAATAAAGCTAAAGCTAATATGCCGGTCATTACTATATTCTTAGCGGCACTCGATTTTTTATATTTTTTTAGAAAAAAACGCTCAACTAAATAATAAGATATTATTGCAAAAATAAAAGAGGTGGTGACTAAGCTAATGGTTTCTAATAGATCAAGTTCGATACCTGTTTCAATGCGATATAAGGTAATAATAGGCCAGTGCCATAAATAAAGGGAATACGAAATTTTCCCTGTAAATTGTAATGGTGTAAATGAGAGTAGCTTGCTAAAAGAGGCGTTATCGCCATACGCAAGAAGCACAAAGGTTCCCAAACAAGGAATTAACGCCCAAGGGAAAGGGAAGCTATAGCTAGGTTTAATCCAAAACAAGCCTATAAATATACATGTCAATCCAAATAAAAACAGAGCATTGATTATTTTCGCTGATTTTACTTTAGGGAAGAAATTAATCGCTACTAACCCACCTAAAGCGAGTTCCCATGCCCTGCTTGGCAATAAATAAAAACCAGCTTCTGCATCTTTAAAGGATAAAAACCAGCTAAGCATTAATGAAATAATTATTATAGAGACAATAAATATGGTGTAACGTTTATTGAAATATTTATGTATTAATAACAAAATAATAGGATAAAAGAGATAAAATTGCTCTTCTATACCTAATGACCAAGTATGCAAGAGAGGCTGTAGCTCTGCAGCAGGGCTAAAATAATCAGTTACGAACCAAAAGTATATATTCGATAAAGAAAAGGATGTTGCGATAACGCTATTATTAAGTTGAGCGAGCTCGGAGGGTAGGCTTAAAAAAAGGCTTGCCGTAAGTAATGCTGAAAGCATAAATAATAACGCAGGGAAAATACGAATAGTTCTGCGTTTATAAAACTCTATTAAACGAAACTTGTCATCTTTGAGTTCACTAATGATTATTTTTGAAATTAAGTAGCCAGAGATAACAAAAAAGATATCAACGCCAATGAAGCCGCCAGTCATGGTTTCTATGCCAGCATGAAATAAAACTATAGGCAATACAGCTATTGCTCTTAGGCCATTAATATCTTCTCTGTATTGCATTATATGATCTATTCCAGTTTTAAGCTTTGATGTAAGTGTCCTGATTTCTTTACAGAACCACAGTTATACCCATATTGGTAATTCAACATCTCTCTATTAGTTGAAAATAATATCGTAGCTCTCTGATATATATTTATCCAAAGAAAATTCTTTTTCTTTTAGTTTTATAGAATTCAAACACAATTGGTTTATTTCAGCTTCACGCATTAAAAGTATTTTTTTTAACTGCGCATAAACATCATCTTCATTTATTTCACAAGCGAATCCATTACCTTTTACAAATGTTTTTGCGCCATACCCTACATTCCCAATCACTACTGCGCATCCCTGGCTCAATGCCTCTATAACCGATTGAGAAGGGTAACTATCCGGTTCAATAATACTGATGAAAATTTTAGCTTTTTGTAATAGCATTTTCATATCGTTGGAGTAGCCAGAGGAGGATACATTGCTGTTACACCCTAGCATTGACTCATCAATATCTTTTTTGAGTGGCCCGTCACCATAAATTCGAAATTCCCATGTTGGAAATTCAATAGCAAGCCTCTTAAAAACCTTTGTAGCTATATCTGGATTTTTTCTTTTTAGAAGGCGGTGGGCATATATAACCGTATTGTTCTTTTCTGATATAACATCTTCTTCCACACATTCAACTTCAGAATAAGGTCGAGTACGGCCTTTTACTCGTTCATTAAATTTTATTTTATCAATATTGGTAATGCCAAATAATTTGTTATTCACGCTTTCACTGACCGAAATTAATTTAAATTTTTCTAGCTTTAACTTCAAAAGAGACTTAACAAAATTTTGCTCTGCTATATCTGGACTCGTAATTTCAAAAAACACTCTTTTAGCGAAAAGAAGTGTAGGAAACATAAAAGGACTTAATAATGCTATATGTACATATTTACCCCAAAACACTTGAGGCAAGAATAGAAATTTTAAACGAGATATTTTATATAAAAGGTTGTATTTTTTTCCAAAAATCTGATCTTTAATGGTAAATATTTTACTAAAGCTTTCTAATTCACTTTTCGAAATAAACATATTTTTATTATACGTTAAAGAATTCATTAAACTTTCGCGCATAATTAGGCGAACATCAAGGTTATGTTGAGCCTTAAGTAATCTAGCCGTTTGAATTAACCTTTTTTCTGCACCAGAGAATTTGGTGCCACCTATGACTAAAACATACTTTTTCAAGTTACTTCCTTAATTTATTGTTAGTTTTAAAAAAATAATGGATGGGATAGTTAGCGAACATTGGTGTATTACCTTGGAGAGAATTTAAATTTAATCGTAAATTTTTCAAATAGAATTATTTTTCTTGATTTTAGCGGGTATACCTACAGCGATGCAGTTATCAGGTACATCTTCTAATACTACTGCGTTTGCCCCAATGGTTACATTTTTACCAATATGGATGTTACCAATGAGTTTTGCGCCGGCAAATATGATAACGTTATCCCCTATTATTGGATATCGAGATTCTGTTAATTCACCAACCCTAGCCGCACCCAATGTGACATTTTGATAAATAGTCACATTATTGCCCAACTCTACGCCTTCACCAATAATTATACCGACAGGGTGCTTGAATAACACATTATTTCCTACCTTTGCCATGGGGGATAAATAACATGCAAATTTTCTCTGAATTTTTTTTGTTAAATATAGCGAAAGGTATTTATGTATCCCTTTTTTTATATACGCATTTCTTGCTCGAGAGTAAAGGTACTCAATGGAAAATCCTGTAATTATAAAATTAAATATTGTGCTTAACATGTTTTATAGTTTTCTCTTAAGGTTAGTTATGGACATGTGTATATCTTGCTTATTGATAAATAAGATTTTTAAAATTTTTGAGTTCGTGTGCTTAGTAAAATAGTAAAGGGAAATAATTGCTGACAGAGAATAACTTAAGGATGAGGCTATTGCTGCGCCTTTGGCGCCATAAACAGGTATTAAAATATAATTAAAAATTACATTAACCGTTACCGATATCCCCATAATGATTAAAGCAAAATGAGGTTTTCCTTGACCTGCAAAATAGGTATTGATTGATTTAAAAATAGTGGCAAGTAGTAACCCAGGAGCAAGATAAAGCAGCATTTCATAAGCGCCTTTATAATCGTCACCAAAAATAGGCGTAATGAGAAAGTATGAAATAAATAAAAGCCCCAATAGAACAAACAATGTAATGGTGATGGTTAAGCGGGAGGCTTGACAGACTTGCGATATAACTTCCCCTCCTTTGGAGTTGGCACTTTTGGCTAACATTACAACGGTTACTGCAGCAGGAAGCTGCCAAGCTAATTCGCCTATTTGAACAGCTATCACGTAGTTACCAATTTGCTCGGGAGTGCTTAATAAGCCCAATAAGAAAATATCAATTTTATAATTAGCGGTAATCAAAAATAAAGCTACCGCATAAACTATACCCATTTTTAGCATTGAAATAAGGGTGGTTTTATTAAAACTGCAGTTTAGTTGTTTATCTTTTTGGAGGTAATAAAGTGCTTGTAAAACATTAAATAAAGCCGCTAGTGCGGTTACAACAATAGCACTAAAAATAGTCAAGGCATTTAATAAAAACAAGATGAAAATGGCAATAACGTAAAATAGCTTTTGCACCCATAAAATTTTGGAAAAGGTTTTAATGTTTTGATTACCTAAAAACACACCTTTTAATGCGTTAACAGCAAGTGATGTTGGTAAAATTAATGCGGTAACTATCATCATTGCATTATCAAAAAATTCAGTACCAAACCAAGCCATTAAACTATAAATTAATAATGAACCACCAATACTTGCTAAAAGTATATAAGAAAATAATGCACCGATAACTTCTGTTTTGTCGGCCTTTTTTTGACCAATATAATAAATAGCGGCTTGGCGCATTCCTCCCTCGGTAAGGGCGAGAAGTAATTGTGGGTATATCAGGGCGGCAGCTAATATACCTCGCCCTTCAGGGCTTAATGCTCTTGCTAATACAACAGAGCCTAAAAAGGTTAAAACAAGTACAACTATTTTAGAGCTAAATACAGATATAACATCGGTAAGTAACGACCTTGGTTTAGTCATTAAATGAGTTACCCCATACTTCGTCTGCTTTGATATGAGCCGGTATAATTTGGCCTGATTCGCTTATAAAATGCGCTTCTGCGGGCATGTCATAGCCAGTTTTTTGCAATACTGAGGTGCGAGCTAAGTGTATTAAATACAATATATCGTCAGCAGTAGCATTATTTTGATTTACAATGAAATTTGCATGTAATGGCGATATACAAGCCCCGCCTCTGATTGTACCTTTTAAACCACATTGTTCAATAACCGCACCGGGAGGGCCATAATCAGCATACATTGCAGGGTTACTTACAAAGACTGAGCCGCAATTGGGATACTTTTGAGGGAATTTTTTTCGGCGAGAACCTAATATTTCAAGCATCTCTTTTCTTATTTTAGAATAATGCCCATTTTGAAACTTAAAATTAGCACTAACGATAATTTCACCGCCATGCTGAAAGATGGAGCTGCGATAAGAGAATTGGCATTCGTCATGTGTGTATTGCTTAATTTCACCATTAGGAGTTACGGTTCTTACACTTATAACATGCTTACCAATACCTTTGCGTTGGCTACCTCCATTCATGCATATTAAACCGCCTAATGTGCCGGGTATACCACATGTATGCTCAATTCCTGTTAGGTTGTGTTTTGCAACAATACGAGCGAAACCAGGTACCCATATGCCACTTTGGCACCACACATTGTTTTCTTCTATGCGATAGTGCGCCATATGGTTACCAAGCTGTATCGCGATAACATTTAACCCTTGATCTGAAAATAATAAATTAGTGGTTGAGCCTATTACTATATAGGGTAGTTTTTCAGCAGATAAATACTGTATTAAGTTACAAATTTGGGTTTCGTTTTCTGGCGACACTATACACTTAGCAAGCCCGCCTACTTTCCATCGGCTTATGCTTGCTAACGAGATATTTTGTTTTATGTTGGGGCATAGCGAGTGTAGTTTGGATACCACACTTGCTGTAATCATAGGTAATTTATTCATTATTTAGTTGTGGTTATTTTTGCGCCTAGTGATGTCATTTTTTCTACAAAGCGATCATAACCACGCGTAATTTGCCATGCATCTTGAATATGAGTTTCACCTTCGGCAAATAATCCGGCTAATGCCAAAGCTATACCGGCACGAAGGTCTAATGCTTTAACAGTTGTTCCTATAAGCGGTTGACCACCGTCTACAATTAACATGTTTCCATCTGTTCGTGACTTTAATCCCATTTTATTTAATTCAGAAGCATAACCATAGCGGCCAGGAAAGCGTAAATCGACAAATTTAGACTGGCCATTAGCTTTTCCTGAATAAACAGCAAGGATAGGTTGCATATCAGAATTTATACCAGGGTAAGGGCCAGTACTAAGCTCCAAAGGGTAGCATTTTGAACCTTTGACTATCATTGAATTATTATGCCTGTAAAACTTAGCTCCTGATTCTTGTAGGTATATTAACGGAACATCTAAATGTTGATAAGGGAAATCAAGAATTTCTACTTCGCCATCAGTTACAGATGCCCCAACTAACCAGGTTAATGCCTCAACGTTATCAGGTATAACCGCATGAACAGTTCCGAATAAACCTTCTTGCCCAATGACTTCAATGTGTTCTTGACCATATACGGTAATTTTAGCTCCCATAGAATTTAACATATCAATGAGGTCAAGTATTTCAGGGCGAACATGGGGGTTCCAAATGCGCGTAATACCATTTGCCAAAGCGCCGGCTAAAATAGCATTTTCTGTGGCGCCAGTAGAACGAATAGGTAGGCGAATATCAGCTCCTACTAATCCTCCCGAGGGTGCTTCAGCACATAAATAACCATTTTCATCCCATACTTTAGCGCCAAGAGCTCGCAATAACATTACATGTAAGTCATATGCCCGGTCACCATCGCCACCGCCAATAGAACAACCACCTGGTAAAGGAACTGCGCCATAGCCTGTTCGTGTAACTAGGCTACCTAGAATAAGTAGCGTGTTACGAATAGAGCGACCATCCCACTCTAATTTATTTTTAATGCCACTAGCCTCACTAATAATAATTTCGTTGTCATTTTTTATCGTACATTTCTTCCCTAAAACTTCTAACATGTCTTTATGTACTTGTGCATCAAGCAATGTTGCAGGGTAATTTTTTAGCGTAATTGATTCTTCACTTAAAATTGATGCCGCCATTAATCGCAATACTGAATTTTTGGCGCCACTGACCTTTACGGTACCGTTTAGTTGGGCTGGTGATACAATGATTTCATTGACATTTTCAGTTGCATAATTCGACATAAAATTCCCTAAAAGTGATAATTGCGTGATATAAAAATGTAAAGCAGTTGTGGTGGCTACTTTGTTATTAAATTCAAAATATATAATTTGTTATTTTACGGCTAAAACTTAATCGTAAACAACCGTTATTTCGTTAAAAGCCCATATAAGTTGATAACTTATATTGTTGTGTATGGTTATTTATTATTCTTTTTTAATGAAGCTTTTTGTTTTTCAATATAAACTAACGTCGCTGAGTTGGGTTTAGCTGATAAAATGGTGAAACCAGTTGTTAATTTTATTCTATCCATAAGGGAGTGCTTTGTATTCGTTTAATTCAATTTTGAAAACGGCGATAACAATGATCTGCTTTAATTAAACAGGACACTTTAATAATGGAATATAATCCAATTATTGAGGTGTGAAATGACAAAAAAGAACAAACAGAAATTATACGGCTGAATTTAAACAAGAAGCTGTCGCCTTGGTCACCGACCAAGGTTATAGCGCCCCCAAGGTTGCTGCGTCTTTAGGCATTACAGATAAATTGCTTTATAACTGGAAAGTCAAGTTTGAATCCGAGAAATCCGGGGCTATTTTAAATACTGATGAATGAGCTGAGTTACTCAGACTTCGCAAGGAAAATAAAGAGCTAAGGATGGAAAAAGAGATATTAAAAAAAGGCCAGCGCCCTCTTGCTAAAGGAAATCAAGTAACGTTTAAAAGTATAAGCAGCTATCTTCTGATTTTTCAGTGATTCAGCTTTGCAAGGTCCTGGAAGTAAGCCGTTCAGCCTATTATGCATGGCTCAAACGTCCGGCAAAGATAATTACAGCAGATCAGCTTAATTTATATCGAAGAGCCAAAGCGATTTTCAAGCAAAGTCGAAATAGCTTAGGTTATCGAGAACTTAGAAAACGGTTATGTAATGAGGGCTTTAAAGTTAGCGATTATGGCGTTCAAAAGCTAATGGCTAAACTTGGCTTGATTGTCACCCAGCGAATTGCTTACAAGGTAACAACCAAACGTAAGCATAGTGATGCTGTTGCTGATAACTTGCTGAACCAGAACTTCATCCTGTTGTGCCAAATTAGGTGTGGGCTGGTGATGTGACTTATCTGAGAGCGGCTAAAGGGGGGATGTATTTGGCAATCGTGATGGACTTATATTCTCGTCGTATTGTTGGTTGGCATATTGATAAGCGCATGACGACAGACTTGGTGAGTAAGGCAATGATAAAAGCCTTTAATTTAAGACAGCCACACTAAAGACTTAGTGTTTCATAGCGATCGTGGCTCGCAATATACCAGTAAGCGCTATCGCAATTTACTGATGAATTATAGAGTGAGACCCAGCATGGGAGATGTTGGCGCGTGTTGGGATAACGTTGTTGTTGAAAGGTTTTTCGGTAGTTTAAAATATGATTGGTTATTAAAAGTACCACAACCAACTCGTGAGCATATGAAAAATGACGTGGCAGCGTATATGAGCTATTAAAACTTAGAAAGGCTTCATACGGTTAATGGGGATAAATCCCCAGTAGAGTATGAGTTAAATTCCTTTAGGAAAGTGTCCTGAATTAGTTGTGCAGAACACAAATATTTCAGTTGCAGGTAACGTTCTATTTGGTTTTTATAATTGGTTTGTATTTTATATAGCTATTGTGCTTTTTTGAATTAACTCATTTTTTACTTGCTCATATTTGTTTTGTGCAAGTGTTAAGTAATTTTCATCAAGCTCTATGGTGTTTTCAGGTTTGGTTTCTATAATACTACCTGATGTTAAGCTTGCTGAGTTATCGCCGTAGTGCCCTTTACCGGTATGCTTAAAGCTTTTGTAGCTTGGGGTTAATGGTTGTTTTAATCCCACCCAGCTAGTTAGAATCTCAAGTGACCTCTCTGTGTTGTCTACAAGTGCGTCGGCATCAATGTATAGCATTTGTTTTGGTGCTATTTTTTTTGATAGCTGTTCCAGTTCGTTTAGGCGAGAAACATAATATTTTGTTGCCCCTGCTATTTCTGACAGAGGGTTGTCTGAACCATGTAGTTTCATAATACTACGAATGGTGTCTGCAGGTTTACGCAACATAAAAATAAATTGGCAATTATCACTGGTTAATACTTGGTCAGCAATGTGGTGGTGATTATGCAAAACCTTGTCGAAATAGAATTTAGCTACTGAAACATTTGCGTGTTCTTTATGAAACTTTAATTGATGCTTTACTAAGCTTTTCCATGAATAATAGCTGATATGGCATTCATAATAGCCTCTAATTTGTTCGTTGGAGCCAATAACATGAGATAACACACTTGTGCGTGCTCGCATGTGGCTTAATAAAAAAACGTGTTTTTGTGGTAAAAACAATTTAGGGTTGAATGGGTAAGATAAAATGCTCATAAATGTTATTGTGTTATCCGTGCTTTAATGTAGTTTATTGAACCTAAAAATCGATAATACCATTTGTTTTTTCTTGGCATGTTATTGAATACAGGGCTTGTTTTTTTTAGGTCGTTATTTAGTTCCCACCATGTACGTTTAAGCACATGTTTACTTTTATTAAATAGAATATGTTTTGTTAAAAAAGCACCTTGTCCTATAGCATAGTTTTTTGCTAATTGAGCAAAGCTGTTAGGGTCTCTGCGGCCATGGTTATGGTAAACATAATATTCAGGTATATATACAACATCGCCTTGGTGTAGTGCCCAAATACGATAGATAAAATCACTGTCTTCTGACCCTGGAGATCTTGTTCCTGCCCCCATGTGGGTGTCAAACTTACCTACTTGTTTTATTAAATTGTATTTTATTACAAGACAGCAGCCAAATATAAAGCCAAAGAATTGGTCACCTGAATATATTTGTTTTTCTTTGTCGGTTTTAATGGTGATAGGTAAGTCTTCAGGGTTATAAAGCTCTACTCTTCCGCCTATAATACTTGCTTCAGAGTGGCTGTTAATCGCGTTATTTAAGTCGTGCAAAAAGCTTTCTGGTATTATTATGTCGTCGTCTATTGTTATGACGTAATCAATATTTTCTGTTTGCTTAATTAAATACTGTAATCCGCAATTTCTTGCGTTACTTAACCCTTTTTTTGTTTCGTTTAAAAAGGTGGTGGCAAAGTTAAAGTTAGCATTGCTGACAATTTCTTTAGCGTTAGCATCGTGGCTGTTATCAACAACAATAATGGATAACGTTATGTCTTCACATGTTTTAACGTTAGTGAATGATTCTGCTAAGTTAATTATGTCGTTATGTCTATTTAGTGTGGGAATAATGCACCAAATATTTTTCATCTATTATTCCTAAACTTATATTAATTCGTAAACTAGCACGATAGGCTGAGGTTCAAAACGGTTGCTTGTTCTGTCGGTATGCGAAAGCATTATATATAACCTGTTTGTGTTAGGGTTAAAGTCTGCACCTATTATTAGGTTTTTTTGCTCTTTAGGGGGTATATGTATTGGTAAGTTACCGTAAGCAATAGGTTTTGTGAGCTTTTTATCTACTACACTTGTATTGCTACCGTTTAGGTTGTTTAAATCCCAAAGCCAAAAGTAATTGTTGTAATCGCCACTTTTATACGCGCAAGGGCCTCCGCATACATTACCGTTTGACTCTTTTATTTTATAACCAATACCAAATTTGTGGCCACCGGTAGAACCTAATACCAAATATTTATTCGTGTTAGGTATTATGAAGCCGTATACAGCTTTAGATACTTCAGTCCAAATTTTATTATTTAGCTTTTTGTTGTAAAGATCTTCATGAAGTGGGCTTGCTAGCGAATATGAAAAAACTTCTTTAGTATTTATTTGTTTATAATTGCTTTTAAAGCCTGTGTAGTTGTCTAGGTATGCAGCATATGCAGAAGGTCCTATGCTTAAACGGCCATTTATAGGTGGGTTACTGGCGTAACCCACAATGTAGTTGCCTTTAAGTTTTTCCTGTTGGGGTTTGTCTGTAATTTTACTCATCCAGCCTGCTGCTTTTGCTTTGCCACGTAATTGATAAAAGCCGTCAACATCACTTTTTCTAAGCTTTTCAGGTGAACGAAGAATAAGTGTGGTACTAAGGTTGTTAGCGTCAGCATCGTAGTATTCAATGGCGTTAATAAATAACTCGTTGTCTATCAACTCTAAGCCCGTAATTCGATTTATTTTTTCTTTTTTTAAGCTTTTACCTTTAGGCAATATTTTAAAAAATGTTTGGATATTTTTGGCGACAGGAAAATCATCAACATTTTGGTGGTTTGCCGATAGCTTAGGGATATTAAATTGCCCAAGTGCTTGCGATTGAGCATTTCCTACTACGTAAATAGATCTGTCGTTGTCTTCAACTGTAAACGTTCCTTGAGAGAAGGCGATGGAAGAAGCTCCTAATGTGCCAGGTTGAAACTTAAAGCCGCCAGCATATTTTAGATAAATGCTTTGCTCGTCAAGTAGTATGTCAGCTGAGTTATTTGCATAAGTTGGCAACATTAAAAGTGTGAATATAAAACCAACTAGCGTTAATGTTATATTGTTCATTACGAATCCTTTGTTAATTTTTTTAGCCATGTGTTTGTGATTGATGCTAAGCCAAATTTTTTTTTTGCTATTTGGGCTATTACCATTCGTTCATCATGAGAATAATTTAACATATCATCAATACTATCATTTATGTTATTGCTATTCTTGTTTACCAATTTAACTCCGGGTATGTTTTCAAATTGCGCGAAGCCTGGGATTGTGGAAAGTACGCAGGGGATGCCTGCGCATAATGCCTCGGCGACGACTAATCCAAATGTTTCACTTTCACTTAAAAAAACTAATACGTCAAAGCTGCTGTATATTTTACTTTTGTTGTGTTCCCAACCCATAGCTTTAACTTTGTCACTTTCAGACCAGTTTTTATTTGTACCCCATAAGAGTATTTCGTTTACCGTTGAAGCTTTTAAGGCGGCTTTTACTGTAAGCGCACAATTTTTTTCGGGTATGTCTAGGTTTCCTACACAGCCTACGTTTTTCCTATTGTGTGGTCTATTTACAGGAAAATAGGGAATAGCATTGGGTATAACAAATGTTTTATGTGCTGGGGCGTTGTAATTGTTTTTTTGGTAATCACTTACAAAGTGTATATGATCAGCCAGAGACAGCATTTCATTGATATGTGTTTCTGTTAATGCATGTCCTGTGTTTCTTAGACCATGAATAGAAAGAATAATTTCTTTGTTTCTAGCTTTAAGGGCTTTTACAACCTGGGTACTACAAGAAAGATCAATAATATAAAAATTAGCATTTATATTTTGCTGATTGATTATTTTTACCTTTCGGTTGAGGTGCTGATTTAATTTACTGGCAGGGTATGAATAAAATGTTACCTGTATATTATCGGCTAAGGTGTTAGCCAAAGTACACATGGCGCTACTGCCGCCTGTATTTTCATGAAAAGTACAAACAAAATGAATATGACGTGTTTTTTGAGTTGGTTTCGCCCGTAAAGTTAGTTTATTAAGGTAATAATAAAAGCTATTTTTTAGTACGGTAATTTTATAGCTCATTACGGCAAGCCTGTGTAATGTAATGAATTTTTTTCTTCCAATTTAAGGTGATAACGTTGTTAGCGTGATGTTGTTGGTAGTAAGTGATTATTTTATGACTTAATTGCATTTTATTTTGAATTAAAGTGTTTAGTTTCTCTATATTTTCATTTAAGTTTTCAGAGGTAAACAACACACCAGGAAAGTTTTTAAATAATTCAATGTGTGCTGGAATGGGACTTAATAAACAAGGCTTACCTCGTGATAATGCTTCCATAACCACTAAACCAAATGTTTCAGATTTGCTGGTTGAAATTAAAACATCAAATGATTGGTATAGTTGGTTTTCATTGTTACTCCAGCCATGAAAAATAACTTTATCTTTGTTTATTGTTATATTCTCACTATTATGTGTTTGCTTCGCTCCCCATATATGTATTTGGTTTGCCAGTGAGCTTTGTGCTATTTCAATTGCTTGTATACCATTTTTTAATGGCCGTTCTAAATGCCCAACAATACCTACGTTGTTGGTGTTAGTTAAGCCGTTGGCGGTGTTTTCCGAAATGTAATTTCCAATAATAAAACTGTGTGTATGTAATTTTGGTAAATTCAAGTTTTCAGTGAAATTAAGTTTTTGAATATTGGACACAAAGTGAATATACGAAGCGTTATCTATGGCTGATTCAATAACAGTTTGTGGAATATTGTGGCCACTTTGAAGTAGCGAATGAATAGACAATATTACGTTTTTCTCTACGTTTTTGTATCGGGACAGTTCAAAGCCCGTAATGTCAGTAATAACAGCTAAAAATCCAGCTTTATAGTGAAAGTTAATCACGATAACATCAGGGTGAAGCTGATCGAGTATTAGTGAATTTTTAGGGGCATAAAAATAAACATCGTATTCATCAAGTAAGTGATGAGCTAAATTTAAAAAAGCTTTTGTTTGCCCACATTGAAACTGGTACCCAAGGTTAAATAGTACTCTGTTTTTATTTTTTTTTATAAATAGGCTGTTTTTTAACCGTCGCAATAAAAAATGCAATGTGTTAATTTTAGTGAATAAATATTGGATCACGGTTGTTTTTCCATGATTTTATATTCACTTGCGTAACCTTTCCAATAGTAATAATCCCACACTTTATCGAGTAGCTGATATTCATTATTCGTAAGGCTTTTTAGTAATATATTTATCTTTTTCTTGAGTAGTTTAAACACTAACCATCGTGGGTATCCCAATAAAGTGGCGTATTGTGTAAACTTTTGATTACGAACATCACTGTGTAACGCTCCTCTTCCCGCTCTATAAGCTCTGCCATGAAGCCATTTAGGGGTTATTTGATTTGCTCTAATATAGTGTTGTAGTGTTATTTCTGTGTCGAAGTATGCTTTAAAACCATGCCGTGCAACGCGGTCTAAAAAATCAGTTTCACTACCCATAGCATAACTACCTGGTCTTGGACCGATATTTTCATTAAAGGTTACTTTGTTTAACACGGCTTTTCTAACGGCCATGTTTGGCCCCCAAAGGTTACTTGGGCTCATTTGCGAAGAAGTAAGTTTGTCTGAATGAACGGCAAATGCAATTCCCATTGGGATTTTTGTCAGTATTTCTGGGTTTGGTGATCTTTCCCAGTAAGGGCGAATGGGACCACCAAACACATCATGTTCGCTGTGTTTTTCCGAAACATTCCAGTATTGCTCAAGCCAATTTTTAGGTACGATAACGTCATCATCAGTGAAAATAATCAAGCTACCTTTAATTAAGGGTAATGCTTTATTTAGTGCGGCATTTTTTCCAGGTGTTGTTTGATTAATTATGGTGATGGGTAGCTTTTTTGCGTAATGATTCAAAATAGCTTCGGTGTTATCAGTGCTATTATTATTTACTGCAATTATTTCCCAAGCACTGCTGAATGCTTCCTTAACGCCTATTAGAGAGTCCAACATCAAAGGCAGAGTTTTATTGCCATTGTAAGTAGAGAAAACAATACTAATCATTTTTTATACCTTTTTGCGGCCTAACAAACACTTTATATATGCATGCCGCAAATAAAAATAGCCAATATAAAATTTCTGCTCTATATCTATTCATAAATGAAGCGGTAATTAAGTAGCAAATTAAAGCGCAAAAAATAGCTAAAACTAAGTAGTAATCTTCAGTGTTTTTAGATGCTTTTAATATTTTTAATGCTTGCCGCATTGATCTAAAACAAGCGTATATTATTAAAAGTAATAAACTAAAACCAATGTAACCAAATTCACTGATTGCTTCAAACCATGTTGAGTGTACAGATTTATTACGTGATTTGCCAGTTGCAACATTTTCTGGAATATATTGCGGAGCAAGGTATTCAAAACCTCGAGCACCTACACCAAGCGGATAATCTTTGGCCATATCCATTGCAGCGCTCCAGAATACCGTTCGTGTAGCACCTGTTTCTTTGTTTTCATCTACTTTTTGAGAAAAGATAGAGTTAAATCTTTCTACGAAGGAGTCGTCAATTACCTGGGTTGCTCCAATTAAACCTGAAAATATAAAAGCAATAACAACAAATCGTTGGTTTTTAAAACGAATTTTAGAGGCGTACATTCTAAAAAAGAATATTGCAAAACACCCAATAATACCAAGCATTGAGGCTCTACTGTTGATCAATACAATGGCGTTAGCTGAAAAAGCGATACAGGCTAAATAAAATAGTTTTTTGATATATGAAGGGTTGCGCCAAAAAAAATAAAAGGAAAAAATTAACGATGGAGCAATAACTGTGGCTAAGCCATTTGCTTCTGGTGAGTCAACCGTACCAATACCTTCAACTCGAGAGCCAGACGTTCTACCCACTTGATACACCATGAAAGATAGATAAGCTGCGCCAATTAAATAGCCATGGAGAATAAGCTTTAAATCGAATTTATCTTTAACTAGACAGTAGGCAATACTCATGGTTATAACCATTTTTACGTAGTTAACCAGAGCGTCGTTATGCCAAAACGGTAGAATAGCAAAAAAGCTTAGTAACCATATATAGGCCAATAATACATAAATAATCTTGAATTCTCTGGATTTGAATGGGTGGTTATTTTTATATTGTTTAAAGCCAATTAATAAGCATAAGAACATTAATAACACGCTAAAAAATGAGTATGAAAGATCTGGTACCATGCCTCCCCACCAGCGGTTTTTAGGGTAGAAAAAATAAATTAGTTGATAAAGTACGAAGGCATATACATGGTTTCTGAACAAGGCCTGCATTGAACAATACATAATGCTGGATAAAAATAATAATACATTTAACACTTGTTGTTGCCTTTTATATTTGAACGTTAATTATTGACAAAAATACCATTGTTCTGCCATCGGCCTACAAGAATAACTTGAATAGTTTTCCAGTGTTTTGTTTGTTGAGATTGAACTTTCAAAAACTAACGCTGTAACTCCAGCTGCTTTGCTTAACATTAACAAAGTCATCAGTTCATCGTGTTTAAGTGTGTTTATGTTATCAATGTAGTGTTGTAGCGTGTTATGTTGCTTTACTTCTTTTTTGGTTAGTGGATAAACGTGCTGGTAAAGTACTCTTGAAGTGAGTAGTTTGCTGCTTCTGGGTAACATCGGTAGCAATTGAGCAACGCGACTGTCAGCAAGAATAAGTTTATCATCGGTTACTTCTTTAGCGACAATGTCTGCCACATTAAAAGCAGTGTGATTATATTTGAAAGGGCGAAATTTATTGGTATAAATTTGTTTAATATAAGGAGAACCTCTTTCTATTATATAAAGAGATACTACCAATAAAGGAATAAATGACAAAAACACAATGACTTTAGCATTTAGTTGTAACTTTAATGATGTGTTTATTTTAGATAATATTATTTGTGTACTTTGTAGTAGCGAAATAGTAAACAACCCAAGTATTATAACAAGAGGCATCGCCCAATGAAGGCGCCAAACGATATTAGGAGGCCCTATATTCTCAGCAATAAACATAGCCAACCAATGATTTAATGTTAAAAATGAGATCATAAAAAGCACGCTAACACTTTTAATGCTTTCTTTTATATTCATATTAACAGCACATAAAATTGCTGAAATACCTATCATTAGCAATATTATTGATAAATTTTTATTACCACCAAAAAGCCAATACATTGATGAAGTATCACGCTTTTTCTCTATTTTTTTGTGTGGCTTATAATCGATTGCTTGTTGCTCATTCATTGTTGCAGCTTGAGTTTGTTGATATCTATATGATTTAAAGTTGTCTATGTTACTTTTAATCACCATCAGAGCGGCTAAATTTGGTAAACAAATTAAGGCGATAACAGCCATTTGTTTGATATTAATTTTGTTAGTTTCAATACAATGAGCCAAATATAAAACGCCTAGAAGAATTATAGAAATATAAGCGCCTGTTGTACTAGAGCCTGCACAACATATTAACGACAATGAAAGTAGAATTTTATTTGTGAGGTTATTGGTGTTTATATAGTTATGCCAACACCAAATAACGAGAGGCATGCAAAAAGTAAGTAATACTCCTTTTCCTTGATAAATGCGAGGAATAAAAAACATGCCATGTAGATGATTATTTATCGACCAAGCAATAAGGAAAAGTATACAAAAAATGGCAGCAAAAAAACTAAACCTTTTTGAGTAGTGCTTAATAACTTGAATATATAAAAAAGGGGTTAGGAATAAAATTAAAGCAGGTAAAGCAAGGTAATAAGAGGTAAAAACGCTGAACCCTGTTGTGTATTCGATAGAGGCGGTTAGTAATTCCCATGATTGCCCAAAATTCAAAGGGAAAATAAATGACAATCCTCCTTTGTTAAATATACCATCGTACATACCAAATATTTCGTTTGGGTTGTGCAAAGAACGAGCGGTATAAGATAAAAAGTGTGTGTCGTCACTGTCCCACCATACACAGTAAAAATATAAAACAATAAGAGATACACCAAGAATTAGTGCGGGTACTACCTCGTTTTTCGCTTTAATTGGTGGGCAGGGTTTATGAGAAGAACGTTGTTTTATATAGAAATAAAGAGGAATAAAACCAGCGGTTAATAATAACCAAGCAACAGTGAAGTGTGGTTCAATACCAACAAATGTAATAACAAATGATGTTAAAAATAACAGCGACGCGCCCAAGATCAAATATAAGTTAAATAACTGTGTGTTGTGTGGTTGTTGGTAAATTTTATTTCTTTGGGTGTTTTCTACTGGCGTTATATTTTTATTTTGAATTAAATAGTAGAAAATTCCACTTGAAAGAATCGCTACGGGGAAAAGTACGTAGGCGAATGTGTTGAAAGAAATATTCGCAACAAGCATTATCCAAGAAAAAACGGTGAATATACCATAAAATATAATCATCGCCTTTAGAATGTTGATAAAAAATACTTCGATTACATTCCGATGATTTGACATAACAATATTTAAATTTATGATGTAGTTAGCTCACTATTCTACCTTCATGCTTAGCGATCATCAATATCAATATATAAACCATTAAAACGCTTTCTTGAGTTGTAACCCTATTTCTCTTTTATGGTTTAGGATGAACCAGATAACCATAATTATAATCCATTCGAATACATAAGAAATGTCTGATTCAGGCAGTGCTAATGAACAAATGAAACTGAAAGCAACAATCAAAACAAGTATCGCTACCTCTTTTAAAATGGTATTAAAAAAGTTTACAGGTGCTACATGTAAATGTTTGTTTAATAACCAAATAAATATTGTAGTACGTATTAGTGGAGCTACGATACAAAGTAATATCAGCATTACTTCAATTGAAATAGATATACCAATTAACGTGAAAGTTAACCTTATGGTCGCCATGAACGTATTCGCCCAAAAAATTTCTTTTGAAATGCCTAAACCAAGTAACACAGGTGTGACTAACTGTGTCATACAGAAAATGGCTTTGCCTATACAGAAATATACTAACCATTCAGCTGATTGAAGCCATTGAGCACCAAACATTAGAGTGATTATCTCTTGCGAGTAATAAGCCAAAAATAAAAAGAATGGAAGTGCCATACAGAGAAACAAACTGGTGATACGTAGGTAAGTCTTTTGTTTTTCTACATTTGTCATTTTCATCATAGAAAAATATGGTGACAATATAGGGCTTAGGCCATCGGTAACGAGTCTTGAAAATATTAACGTGGTTGATGATGCTCTATTCAACAAACCTGTTGTTTCTACAGAATAAACACTACCAGCAGCTAAGTCTGCGGAATTATCACTCATGTATTGAACGACTGACGATAACCCAACAAATTTAGAGTATTTCAGTATATTCGGTATTTCAGTGAAATTGATTTTTAGTGAATATTCACGTGTGCGAAAATAATAAATAACGACTAATTCAGTCAAGGAAAATGCCACCATTCCAAGTGCTAGTGATAAAACGCCGTAATCATTATATGCGAGTGTAATTGATGTTGTAACGCTTGTTATACCAGCAAAGAGTGAGGAGTAGAGGTCCTGTTTAAATTGTAAGTTTTTCCGTAAAATTGATGAAAATACAATAGTGGCAGGTGAAATTAAAATGGTTGTGGCAATGATTTGAATTATCAATGCAAGTTTTGAGTTATCGTAAAAATTAGCAATCGGCGTTGACGTTATTAATAGCAGTAAAAATAAAGCGATACTTACCATTAAGCTGAATGTGAACGCACTACTAACCTTTTGTTGGTTGAGCGATTGTTCTTTTATGATGTAATTACTAATTCCAAAATCTTTTATTACATTTGTAGCACCTAAAAATATAATGGCAATACTGAATAGACCAAACTCTTCTGGTGTTAATAGCCTCGCAATTATAAAGCTACTTATTAGCTGTAAAGATATTGAGATATATTTGCTTGATATGGATATGAGGCTTGCTTTTTGTATCGACATTTTAAGTGTTATAGTTCATTGGTAAATTCAGTTATATATTTTTGTCGCAATAATAAAACGTAAGTATATATAAATTTATATTAACTTGAAAAATATAAATTTTATTTGATTATCGAATTGTTCGTTTATAAATGTAGTAGGTTAAATATAACACGAAAGCATGTAATACATAAGCACACAAAAAAGCACTTAAACTTAGCGGTAAATCTAGCCAGTTATGTTGTTGTGCTTTTGATAAAATATTAGAAGCAATATATATTGATGATATTGAAATAAGACTGATTAAAATAAGTATAGATAAGACTTTCAACACGTTAAACGAGAAAAGATAATACAAATAAATTAGCATGCCCAATGTAAAGAAAATACCAATGGCGCCTCTTATCCAAGCAATATCTGTAACTTGGTTTGAAGTTGTTAAGAGGAGGTAGGTGCTTATTATACTAATAATACAAATTAAGCTAAATAAGTCATTGTAAAACAATAACTTTACTTTTTTAGTAGCAATTAATACATGTTCACATATTAATAAATAACCGTAATAAAAAATGATTAATACCATTGAACTCAATATTTCAGTGGCGTAACCCCATTGTTCACCAAGCAACGTTTTAATTAAAATATTAGAAAAATTAAAAACGTAAAAGCAAACAGGTAATATAAAGCAAGAGGCCATTATAAGTGAATTTTCAATTTTATTGGCTATTGAGTTTTCTTTATTTTCACTAAATATAGCAAGCAATGGTTCTAACGCGGGTTGAAGAATATTGCTATTGGGCAGCATAGCAATATCTCTTGCCATATAGTAATTACCAAAATGTGTTGTGCTAAAAAACTTTGAAACAATAAGGTTGTCTATTTGTGATCTTGTGTAGCCAACAATACCTTTTAGAAGTAGCCATTTTGAGATAGCAAACTGAGCATGGTAATGTTTGATAGTCCATGTAGGCCGGTATGGTTTAATAAGGTAGCTCCCTATTAAATATATCAAACTTGCCACTAAATCTGCGATGATAATTGCCCAAAAGCTTTTATATAAATATGCAATGGTAATGACAACAACTAACGCGGTAATCTTTTTTATGATCAATAGTTTAAATATGCCGGTATAATTCAATTGCTTTTTAAGTAGAAATAATTGAGGGTTATTAATTGCATTCATTAAGATGATGAATGAAAGAGCATAAATTGTGTATTGTAATTCTGGTAGATTAAAAAAAGTTGAAATAATGGGGCTACATATTAATAATAGGAGCCATAAAGAAGACTTTAGAAGGCAGTCTAGTGACCAAGCGGTATCCAAGTCTTGTTCATTTACTTTTTCTTTTTGAATAATATATTGTTCACTACCAATATTTGAAAGCATGTCAAAAAAATATATTATTAATGCGGTTATTCCGATAACCCCGAAGTCTTCCGGAGTAAGAAGGCGCGCTAAAATAAGTAAGCTAATTAAGCCTGATACACGCTCAAATAGTCTTGCTACCACTAATAATAATGAGCTTGAAACGAGTTTCTGATTAAGTTGCATCAAATATTTTAATAGCTTTTTGGGTGTGAACTTTCCAATCGAGAGTTAGCTCTACATGTTGCCGAGCTTGTGCGCCCATATCTGTAAGTAACTCCCTATTGTTTAGCAGTTTGATTAATGTGTGACTGATATTGTCCTGTTGTGTACAGTCAATAATATATCCTGTTTCGTTTAGTCGCATTGTTTCAGTTGTTCCACCCGAGTTACCTGCTATCACAGGTTTTCCACATGCTTGAGCCTCTACAAGTACCATACCGAAACCCTCAATGTCTTGGCCAACCGTTCGGTTAGGTAAAATAAAAATATCACATTGTTGATAAGCTTCAATCATCTGCTGATCGTTAACTTCTGACATAAATAGCACGTGCTTTTCGATGTTTAATGTTTTCGTTAAGGCTACTAGTTTTGCTTTTTCTTCACCCCCACCCACAATTGCATATAAAATGTTAGGTATTTTGGAGATTATTACTGGTAACGCTTTAATCATCATGTCTTGCCCTTTACGTTCTTGCAAACGGCCAACGGTTAATACAACGGTACGTTCATGCCATCCTAAGCCTTTTTTTATTGTTTCATCCTTGGTCGTCGGTTTAAATTGTTCGGCATCTACACCGGGGTTGAGTACCGTTGTTTTTTTTGGGTCAACAGGCCAATTATTAACAAGTAAAGACTGGCTGTTTTGGCTGTTACAAATGAGTGTTGAAGCATTCTTTAATACCCTTGATACAATCCATCGAAGCTCTCTGCTTGTATTAGCCGCTTCTATGTCTTCTCCATGTATGTAACTAATATAAGGCACACCAGAAAACTTATGTAATAAATACCCCATAAAGCCTTCTGGCAGACAGCGACCACAATGAATATGTGTTATTTTTTCTGTTTTAATTATTTTTTTCAGTGCCCAAAAGGTTCGCCAATAAAATAATAAAGCAGTAATACTTCTCAATCCCCACTTATTTGAGGTCAAGTTTAATCGCGTTAAATTGAGGTCATGAGTTTTATCGAATGTCTCCTGCCCTTCACATTCACCAGCAGCTATAACATATTCATTTTTAGGAAGGCGATTATATAGCTCCCAAAACCATCGACCGCTTCCGCCATGTACAGGGGGGAAAACTTCACTGATTAATAATGTTTTTTTCATTTTAGACTGCTACCTGTAAAAATGACGTTAAGTGATGGCATCACGGTAAATTTTTTTCATTGTCTTATGTCTTTGTGCAAAAGAAAATTTGTTTTTTGCAACCTCTCGAGCTTTAGTGCCTAAGTGTCTTCTTAAGTCTTCAGAAGCTAGAATTTGAGTTAAATATTCACTTAATTGATGGGTAACATCTTCACAAAAATTTTGAGGGATAGATTTAACATAATATCCTTTAAATAGTTGTTCACAATCATACTTAGAGGTGTCAATCATAAGTCCGGTTTCATTCTGTGTGATCATTTCTGGCATTGCCATACAGTTAGTGGCAATAACAGGTATACCAAAAGCCATAGCTTCTAAAACGGCGAAGCCGAAAGCCTCATTATAAGTAGGTAATAAATAAACATCGGTTTGAGGAAGTATTTCTTTAAGCATCCTTTTACGAGGAATTCTACCCATAGATATTTTAGGACTTTTACTGATTTTTTCTAAATATTTATTTCTTAATGCTAGGTCGTCAGTTTTAAAGTCAATATTTTCATCGCAAGCTAAGATGAGCCTAATGGAGGGGTATATCTTTTGTATTCGTTCAAATACATCAATAACATTTACCCCCCCCTTGCGGAAAAAATCACCACTGAATAGTAGGCAAAAATCACTTTTTTTATATTGGACTAGAGCTTCATCAGGAGCATTAATAGCAGGATAAACGACTTCGCTTTTATCCCATAAAGTTTGATTGGTAATATTACCATAAGTTTTTAATGTGCTTTTCCCAGCTTCACTCCAAAATAAAAATTTTTTAAAGTTATCTTGAGAAAATAGATATTCGGCATACTTACAACGTAAATACTTTGGAATTGGTATGCCTTTAATATTAAAAGCTAAAGCTTCCTGAAATACGGCTAAAGAGTATAGCCAAGGTTTTTTTGTGTGTGTGGGGCTTAGTATTGCTTCTACAATATCGCATTCGTTTTCATTAAATTTACTCATGTAGCCTATTATAGGACTATGAAAAATAGGCGAGCCTTTTCGTGCTACATTTAAGAATTTATATTCTATTTCATCGTTTGGATACTGGGCTTGTTCAAGCGCCATACCGTGCGCTTCTGTTAATCCTACCGTTATTCTTTTTATAGTCATATTTATGATTCTTGGTGAGTTAAAAACAGTGATAAATTATGTTCACACTCAGCTTCTAATGTTGCAAACCAGTTGTTGTCAGCATATTTTTTCCATTTATCTAAACGTGGCTTTTCTAATACGGATGCAGCTTGTTTTACGTAGCTTAAATCTATATTTAATTCATTAAATAAATGGGTAAGTGTTGTTATTGGCTCTGCGCTTAAAGTTTCATAAGCGATGCTTTGATTACAGAACTTTTGCCCGTATAAAAATGATAATTTCCATAAATAATAAAAACGTTGATAAGGATGCGGTGTATAAATACTATCTAAAAAGGGAAAGTGTTTGGCTAGATCATCACACCAACTATTTAAATAAAAGGCGTCTTGATAAGTATTAATTACGTCGTCTTTATTCATCAATGTTTTGTCTGTTAAAAATGAAAACCATTGATCACGAGGGTGACGATACAAATGTATAAATTTTGCGTTAGGAAAGTGTTGTTTTAGCCAAGGTAAGCGAAAATCAATACGGTTAAACTGCAAAATAGGGCGGCCCTTAGCGCTTTGAATTAATTCACAAATGTAAGCCTTCATTTTAGGATCCCATGCTTGTTCATCCATAAACAGATGGTGTCGGATCCAATCCTCTTGATAGAATAAATTTAAATGCTCAAGACCATCATACTCTTTTGAATAGTCATCAACGCCTATATGTGTGGTATCTACATGTTCGCCACGGGCTTGTTTATCAAACCAGCGTCGTTCGTTAAATGGCTCGTAATAAGCGGTACATGTGTCGATATTACGAAAAACATTCCAAAGCACGGTGGAACCACTTCGAAAGCGGCTATTAATAAAAACAATATCATCACGTTGTGAAATTTCGTTATTGACGAGGTTGTTATTAAAATAAGGGCATGGCTTATTGGTGATCACACCTAAATTTTGTGAATGAGCACTTATTGTCTTATTTAGGGCTGCTTGTGATTTTTCATGAGTTTGAAATTTAATAAACAATTCAAGCAATAACTTTTTTATATGACCAGGTAAGTTCATGTGTTATACGCCTATTGATTATTTTTTTTGGAAAATGCTTTTTGATAAAGCAGATTAAAATTTTTGTTCATTTGGGCTTCAGAAAATAAGTTATTGAAGATGTTCTGTGATGCACTACCTAAATCAGTTGAAGCTGTCATTGCTGCAATAACACGATTGATCCCTAAAGCAAATTCAGCCTCATTGTCATTTTCGGTCACATATCCGTTGATGTTATCTTCCACTATTTCAGGGTTACCACCGGCATTAGTTACGACACAAGGCTTAGATAACGACATCGCTTCTAATAAGGTCATGGAAGTACCTTCACTTAATGATGATAATAAAAATATATCCATCAGCGCGATGTGTTCAGCAGGTTTAGGTTCATAGCCCGCTAATATTACATTGTTTTTAATACCAAGCTCGGTAATGCAGTTTTCAATATTTGCACGCTCTTCACCGTCACCAACAATTAATAAAGTGCAGTTAGGTTGCTGGCTTAATACTTTAGCAAAGGCCTTTAACATCATGGTGTGATTTTTTATCGGGTCAAAACGGGCGACGGTACCTAATACCGTATGATTGTCGGGAATGTTTAGCGACTTTCTAAGCACTTCTACTTTCTCTGCATCAAAGGTTAATGGTGCTATGCCGTTGTAGATTACTTCAATATCTTTTGCAGGAATGTTTTCAAATTCCACTAATGCTTGCTTGGTGGCTTTAGAAATAGCGGTTACTTGGTCAGTAAAACAGTTTAAAACTGGATTAATTAACTTTCGTTTCCAAGTGCTTGAGTCTGGATAAAAGCGGCCATGTTCAGTAAATATGACTTTGGTGCGGGTAAACATGGCAGCAATTACACCATATACCCAAGGTGTGTATTGATGGCAGTGAATGATGTCGATGTTGTTTTGTTTGATAATTTTGCGAATATTTTTAATTAAGCTTTTATCAAAACCGGGTTGACGATTAAGTTCATGAAACTTAATACCATCTTTTATTAAGTCTTCTGCAAATGGGCCAAGTGGTGATTCAATGCATAATACCGACATGTCAAATTGTGATTTGTCAGCGCCGTCAATGAGGTTCTTAATAACCATTTCAGTGCCACCAATGCGCATGTCATAAGTGATGTGCATGATTTTAGTGGTCATTAGGCAGCACTCTTATTAGAAGTGTTGTTTGGCTCAGCCATATATTTATCCCACCACATTTGAAACATTAACATGCTCCATAAAACGGTAGCGTGGTCTTTCTTAGTGCTAATGTGCTCTTGCCAAAGGTTAGTAATAGTTTCGGCTTTAAAATAGTCATTTAAACCGTGTTGGCGGGTAAATAAGCGTTCTTCGCATAGTGTTTTTAATTCGTTTCTTAACCATGACGCTAATGGTACAGAAAAGCCCATTTTTTTACGGTATAAAATATCGTCTGGTAAATAGTCTTTAAATGCTTCTTTGAGAATGTATTTTTTTTCACCGTTTCTAAATTTAAATTCAGAAGGAATGCTGGCGGCATATTCCATTAATGTGTAATCAAGAATGGGAGCGCGTACTTCTAATGAATTAGCCATACTCATGCGATCTACTTTCACTAAAATGCCACCGGGTAAATAGGTTTTCATATCGGTGTATAAAATTTTAGAGATATGATCATTGCCATCACATTGTGCATAAGCGTCAGTGGTGATTTTTGACGGATGATAATCGCCTAGCTCTGCTTGGGTTTTATCATTGATCAGAGCTTGCCAAGTGCTGTCGGTAATAAAAGAGTTGGTAATATAAAAGCCCATTGCAGGGTCTAAGCTTAAACTGGTTAATAACGAATTGGCTTTTTTAAACGGCGTTAAATTTATTTTGCTACAAAACTTGGCCAGTGGTGGAAACACGTTTTCACGTATTGATTTTGGAAATTTGTCACGTAGTTTGTTTTCAATATGGTCAACGGCGTATTTTTCATAACCAGCAAATACTTCGTCGCCACCATCACCGGCAATTGCTACCGTTACTTTTGCACGCGCGAGCTGTGAAACAAAGTAAGTAGGCACTAATGATGGGTCGGCAAAGGGTTCATCAAAAAATGAAACTATATGTTCAAGGTTATCTTCAACATTTTGATGTACGGTTAATTCATGGTGATTGGTTTTATATTGATCAGCGACAATTTGGGCAAATTCAGTTTCGTTAAACTTTTCTTCGTCAAAGCCTATGGAGCATGTGGTGATTGGTGTCTCACTGTTTTTTGCCATCAGCGCCACTACGCCACTTGAGTCAACACCACCGCTTAAAAATGCGCCTAAGGGTACATCGGCTAACATTCGGCTTTTAGTGCAGTCGTTTGCCATTTTTTGTACGTTTGCTTTAATGTTAACTTCGCTGTCATTAATTTGATTAGCAAAGGAAATATCCCAGTATTGTTTGATATTAAAGCTGTCTTTCGTTACTTCCATGTAATGGCCTGGGGCTAATTTATGAATATTTTCAAAAATTGTTTTGGGATCAGGCACGTATTGATAAGCAAAAAAGTCGTATACTGCATCAAGGCGTACTTTTTTTTCAATACCATCAACTTGTAATAAGGCTTTTAATTCGCTGGCAAAAACCAGTTCATCATTTACATGAGTATAATAAAGAGGCTTTTTACCAATGCGATCACGGGCAATAAATAGTGACTGGGCTTTTTTATCCCATAAGGCAAAGGTGAACATACCATTGATTTTTTCTAATAATTTCACGCCATATTCTTGATAAAGCGCTAAAATGACTTCGGTGTCGGTATGGGTATTAAAGTTATAACCTTTATTAATTAGTGCTTCACGATGCTCTAAAAAATTATATATTTCACCATTAAAAACAATAACATAATCATTATTGTCAGAATGCATTGGCTGGGTACCAGCAGCAGATAAATCAATAATACTTAAACGGCGGTGACATAAACCAACACCGCTATCAACATATTCACTACCTGCGTCTGGGCCGCGATGAAATATCGCTTGTCCCATTGCTTGTAATGTTACTTGATCGCCTGTTTGATGGCTATAAGTGGTGAATCCGGCAATACCGCACATAATTTATTGCATTCCTGTGATGATAAATAAGCTTATAAACTAATATATTTTCTGATCGCTGGACCAATCATAACCGAGGTGTTAACCGGTAGTTTTTTCCAGCATGTTTCAACTATTTCTCGTAATTTACCTTTGCTGCCCGCAGCTTCTTCAGGTAAACATTGGCCTTGTTGAAAGGTTTGCCAATCAAGTGCGACGGGTTCAGCGCCCCATTGTTGTTTAAATTTATAGGTGCCTTCACCTGGTGTTGAACGACCAAAATCAAAGGTGCTAAAACCATTATCAGCAACATATGATAATAACGACCAATATAACAACATATTGGGCGCTAAACGGTTATAGTCAGCGTTGGTTGATGCCCATGGAATGGAGGAGTTTTTACCATTAATTAACACAATACCGGCACCAACAACGATGTCGTCTTTATAGACATTGGCGATAATTATATTATCTTGGTAATTTGCTAAAATTTGTTCAAACCATTTTTTGCTATGAACAGGTGAGCCTAGATCACGCATGTTACGGGCAAATACGTGATAAAAACCGTCTAAATGTTTTTGATCACGGCCAGTACTGCTGGTTAAGCCATTTTTCTCGGCTTTTCTAATTTGGCTACGTAATTTAGATTTAAAACCAGTGAATAGTGTTTCAGCACTTTCTGGTAAGGCTAATAGCATTCGAACCTTGCTAGCGCTGGCGATAGCTTCAGGACTATTTTCTGATAATTCAATGCTTTGTCTGTGCTCAAAGGTATTAATGCGGTGATCGGCACAATATTGGTTGGCGGTGTTTAATAGTTGCTGATTAACCTCAGCGGAATTTGCAATAACACCACCAACATCACAAAAAGGTAAGGCTGATAATTTGCCACTTTTCATCGGTGGCTTAATTAATACACAGGGTAATACACCGATAATATTGCCTTGTTCATCTTCGGCTAACCAAGCAATAGCTTTATGGTCATAGGCATTTTGTGCTGATGTTAACCAAGCAAAGCGGTGATAAGGCGTAGCATCTGGGTGTTGGCTAACATAACTATCCCACTTTTTTTCATCTTGCGCGCTGGCTAATCTAATTGAGCTCATACGGCAGGCTCCTTGGTTATTAATTTTTCACGCGCTTGTGACAAAGTGCAAAATTCTATATTGGCATGTTGCTGTAAATGCTCAATAACTTGTGCAATACGCTGGCAAATATTTTCGCGGGCATTTATTTCATTATTCAAGCCGGTGGTGTTGTCAATTAAACTCGAACTATGTAAATACATGTGAAATACCGTTTCATTCCGTTTTAAGCCGGTTTTTATCAAACGTATCATGTCGTTAGCCGAGCAAAGTTCAGGGCTTAAATATAGTTTTCGTAACAATAAACTGTGCCATAGAATGCTATTTGCTCTTAACCAAGTAAAGGGTGCTGACTCTAGGGTTTTATGGAGTTTTTGAGCTAAACGGTAATTAGAACGATTAAAACCACAAGTTACTGGTATTTCAAAAATATCGCGCTGCGAGCTGCTTTTATTAGTATCTGTAAAATCTGGCCAATATTGTTGGCTAGGTGCTGATTCACAAGAAAAATATTGATGGTGATATAAGGGGTAAATACTTGTGTCGGTTTCTATGCCGCTTGCATGAATCAGTTTTAATACCTCGCCATTAATGCCCCAGCGACCGGTACGAAACGATTTTGGCTGACAGCCAATATTATCGGCGATCACGCGGTTTAACTCAGTTAACTTAGCTTCAACCTGCTCTAGCGGTAAATTAATCACGTGAGATGAAAATTCACTGGTTTCACCGTAAAATGGCGGATTCGCCCAAGGGTGTAAATGAGCACCAATTTCACAATGTTGCTGATCAATATTACGTAATATTTCAGCACCATTGGCATCGTTTGCCACAGCGTAATCAACTAAATAGGTAGGTTTTATCCCCAATTCTTGACAAAATAATTGAAAAGCCGGAATTTCATAAATGTTTTTAACGGAAAAGTTTTCACTGGGAAAAGGTCCAGACCAATCCCATTCTTCTTCAGTATCTACTGACAATATGAAAGTAACAGACGGCTTATCCATGTCGTTCTTATTTTACCATTTGATTAAATAGGGTGTCGTACTCGTCGGCCATACGTTGGGCTGAGTAGTGCTTGTTGACGTAATCACGTGCGTTATTAGCGAGTTTATCTGCTAACGGCTGATCAAACAATAATTGTTCCCAATATTTTGTTAAGGTTTCTTTTTCACCTAATGGTGCTAATAAACCGCTTTCGTTATGGGTGATCAGTTGATCAATGCCGGCAATGTTATAGGCCGCTACCGGAATTCCCATGGCTGTAGCTTCCATTAAGCAACGAGGAATGCCTTCTAGTGACGAGGTCATAGCGAACAAGTCGAAACTTTGCAGTAACTCTAAACGGTCGTCTCTAAAGCCTAAAAAGTGCATAGCATCATGGTGTTTTAGGGTTTTGGCGTATTGTTCTAATTCTGCCCGCTGCTCGCCGTCACCTAATAAGCTCAGTTTTAAGTTGCCGTGCTTTTCTTGTAGAGTATTAAAAATATCTAATAGGTCGAAAATATTTTTACGGCTGATCATTTGGCCAACAAAACCGACATGTTTGACGTTTTCATCAGGAGTAAATGGTTTTAAACGTTGTTCTTCAACTTCTGATAAATCAACGCCGTTTTGAATATATTCAAGGTTTTGCTCTTTTACGCCAAAACGTCTGGCGTCATCACAAAGCTGTTTAGAAAGAGGCACGACCTTGGTGGCAAAGCGCATTACTTGGCAACCCGCCCAAATAAACGCTCTTAATTTAAAATCTTTCGCGTTTTCAAAGCCATGTGGTGTAACAATAACTTTAATACCGGCTTTTTTAGCAGCAATAACGCCTAAAATATCTGATTTATAGCCATGAGTATGAATAATATCGATTTCGCGCTCTTTAAACAGAGCTACGAGTTTGTTAATGACTTTTAAATCAAACTTGCTGCTCATGGGGACTTCAAACACATCACCAATAAAGCTACATTTTTCACGATAGTGTTTTACTAGCTCTAAATCCTGCGAGTTTTCTTCTAAGGTAATCGCTAAATCGCAACGAATATTGTCGGCATTTAAATGTTTAGCTAAAGCTAAAATCCAACGTTCGGCACCATAAAAGCCAGTTGAGCAAATAAACTGTAAAACGTTAATTTTTTTCTTTGATGATGTCGATACAACACTTGATGACATGGGCTTATTTTGCCTCTTTTATTGTTATTGATTTAAAAATACCGGCCACAGTACCAATAGCACGGGCTGGAAAATACATTGCATAAAATTTGAGAATATAAGTTAATTTTATTTGCTGTTTGGCAATGCTAAATAATCGCAAGCTGTATAAGCTTACGGGAAATAAGGTTAATAATACAGAAGTTAACGCCAATGAAAACTGGCCAAGTAACAAAAATATAATGCTAAGTAAGCTTAAGCCTAACATGCCAATGGGTATTAGAAAGCTTGGCCACTCTCTAAGCGGTATACTTCTACCTTTAATGGATTGTAGGTTTGATTGCCCACGCCAAATTTCTTTATGGTACATTTGGCTATAATCTTTATCTTCACCAATATGCACATAAGTGGCATCAGAGCTGTAATAAAGCTCGCCTAATTCATGCACTTTGTCAGTAAAATAATAATCTTCGCAAGTAACTAAATGCTCAGGAAAGCCTTGTACTTGGTCAAAGGTGTGACGGGATAATAATAAGTTTCTGCCGGGTAAAAAGTTTACGTTACAGTCAATTTCGGCATTACTTAATACCGTTCTAATTTGCTCTAATGGCGGTGGCGCTTCACCATTAATTTGCATGGCACTAACTAAAAGTCGCTCTTTTTTACTTTCAAGTAAGTTAAGCATTGCTGTTAACCAGTTTGCCGATAATGCAACGTCAGCATCTAAAAACGCTAAATATTGGCCTTGCGCTTGTTTAGCGCCATGATTTCTTAAGGCAGAAATAGTAATGTTACTTGGCTGATACAAAACAGTTAAATCAATAGCTTGTTGCTCAAATTCAACCAGAGAAGTTAACTGCTCGTTTTGAGTGACAACAATTACTTCAATTTGTAGATGGTCAAAGTCTAAGGAAAAAATAGAGGCTACTGTTTGTTGAAGAAACTCCTCGCGACCTTTGTGGGGGATGATAAAGCTGACTTTTTTCATGATTTAATCCCCACTTTTAATAACATATCGTCTATTTTTTTTACCCGCTTTCTTAACCAGTTAAGTTCTTTTTTAACTGAAGTGGTTGATAAACTCCGCATTAATACCCGTAACATTTGTTTTTTAGTTGAATCGGTTTGTGGGGTGCTAGGTTTATATATCTCGCTTGAGTCGGTAGACTGTAATTGCGAACGCTTTTCATTAAAACGATTGGTTTGGGTATAGGCTTTAATACCATGATTTTGCATTAATATACTTAAAATACGGGTGAAATAATGCGTTTCTTCTTGGCTTAATTCGTCGCCGACATATTGGTAAATGCTATCCGCTTTTTGTTGATATTTTACTTGTTGTTCGGAATTGTCAGCATAATAACTAGCTAAATACAGCACATTGGTTTTGCGAATATCTTGTGCTGCCCAAGTATGATTGGGATATTCTAAAATTTCAGGTTTAGTGAGATAAGGTTGTTCGTGCTCAGTCATCCAATCAGCAAAATGCAATAACAAGGCTCTGGCATAATCAAACGATTGGTCAAACTGTTCTAGTTTTTCTTTGTTATGCAAATAACGGCCAACCGCTTGTAAAAATACTGTGTAAAACCAGGTTTCTTCTACATTGTCTAACTGCCTTTGTGCTAAATCTTCGGCTGGTGAGGCGGTATTTTTGATCACTAAACTGGCTTGGTCTAAATAAGATTGTTTATTGGACACTTCATAAGCATCCAGCAAGGCAACAATATAATTGCCGGTACCACGATCAAGTGGATATTGTCCGGTTAATACATCTTTTAAACCTGGGATATGGCGATTTTTTATTTTTAATAAATTGTCGAATACGGTATTTGAACCCTCGTAGACATGGCTGATCCACTCTGCTAAATCAACCACAGCTGTTTTTGAGCTTTCATCACCGGTTAAAAAGTAATGCAGCATTAAGCCTGTGGTATAACAATGTTGCCCGCCAGGGCCACCACCACCGGCATGGTCTTGATAAGCGTCTGCTTGTTGGTATTTGGAATAAGTACGGTGACTTGCCGTTTCTGCTGGTAAATAATGATCAGTATGCCAAAACAAGCCATGATTATATTCGGCTTTGTCTAAGTCTGTATGATAAATGTCGATATCTTTAACGTGTTGCGCTAAGTCTTGTGCGAGTTGCCACCACTTGTCATCTTTGGTTAATAAATATTGACGAATAAAACCATATAAAGGGTCATATTGGTTATTGTAGTGAGAAATTAATTCTTGTTCACCTTCAAACGATAAGGTTTCGTGATCGGCGTACAAGTCACCAAAATTACGCCAACCAAATTCATCAATTTGTTCACGCTTTTCAAAAAAGTTGTTTGGGTGGCTTAAACCTAAGTTAATCAGTTTATCGATATCATCACTTGTTTCATTATCAGCAAAAAATGGTAAAACATTAGTTTTTGCTAAATATTTTGGACAAACATTAACTTGTTTTGGTGAGCTTATCGCAGTTAAATCAGCTTCGTTTAATGCTAGATAAAAACGATGTGTTTTTTGTTCGCCTGGCTGTAATTCATGGCATTCATGATGCTGCTGTGGAAATAAACCCACAATGGTTTTATTTGCTTCAGTTGTAATGCTTTTAGGGAAGTTTTGCCAGAAATTTTCAAGGGTAATAGCGAGCTGCTTAGTAGCGTCTATCGGTAAAATAACACTCGGCTGTGCTCTTGAACCGGCTGCAAGTTCAAGGTTGTTATTATCAAATATTTTATAACCCTGAAACGCTAAATTGTTTTTCCTATCGGCATTAACATGATTACTTGATTGCCAATGTTCACCGCCAGAGCTCGCTTGAAACAAGCTTTGGTTGTTAAATGCTTGCCAGTTTTTTTCAGGCGCTAATTTTATTTGTGTTTGATGTTGGTTTTCTTGTGTTTGTTCAAAAACGATATTGCAGGCTTTAAAAAACAACGAATTGGCATTACCTAGATCCCATTTACCGCCTTGATGGATCATGGCTTTGGGGTTGCGTAAGGTAAAATCTACTTGCACACTTGATTGATAATTGAAAAAGGTCAGTTTGGCATCAAATTCGGCCAGAACTTCTTGATTATTACTGAAGTTACCAGTTAGCGATATTTGTTGGCTAAACTGCTTAGCACTTTGTTCAAGCACTTGGGCTTTTGTGACTTTTTGTTTGAGCAATTGTCCGTTGTTATCAAATAATGCAACTTGCCAAGGTAAACAGTTAAAGCCTAATTGGTTCTTATTTACTAAAAATTGATGTTGCTGGCAATTTACTAGGAATTGTTCTGCTTGTTCGCTGATAGCAAACATTGGCTTTTGTGCTGGCGAATGATTTTTGTCAGCTAAGACTATTTTATAGCCAGTTGGCGATTGTTGTGTACTTTGAGGAATAAATTCACAGCGCAGCCATTTTATCGAATTATCTGGCCAGAAAGTGGTAGTGATAAAATCGGCATTTAACTGCGTGTTTTTTTCATCAATAACAACTAACTGATCAACTGAATAAACAGTGGATTTAGATAATGGAATTGAAAAGCTCACCAATTGATTTTTATTGTTTGCAGCTGGTTTACTGCCAATACTAAATGGAACTTCCAACATCATCCAAAAAACAATACACTGTAAATTAAAAAATAGGTGATAAATATTGCGGCCTATCGGTGTTCCTTGTCAATCAATGAATCGGTTTTATTAACAAATAGATGGAAAAATATGCAATCTGAGATTTCAGTGATCATGGTGCCTCATCATGAAATCGATTTAGACACATTAGCTGCAGATTGGTTGGCGTTGGAAAAGCAAGGCAATCGTTCGTTTTTTTTAACTTGGGCATGGATAGGCAATTGGCTTAAAGTATTTAAAGGTAAATATTATTTATTGAAAGCTACCTCAGATAAACAAACTGTTGGCTTAAGCATTATTGTTAAGACCAAGCGAAAAGTATTCGGCTTTATACCTGTTGAACAATGGTGGCTTAATCGCACCGGTGAACAATGTTTTGATCAATGCTGGATTGAAGAAAATGATTTTTTACTAGCAGAAGTTAAACAAGAACAAATAAGAGCCGCACTATTAGCTTTTATAAAGGCCGATAATTCTTGGCAAGAGTTGAATGTTGGCATGGCTAGCCGTTCAACACTAGATGGTTTTTCAGTAGTCTCAGTGAAGCACAGAGTATTACTTGATGATATTGGCTATGCTGTTAATTATGCTGATATTAATGACTCTGCGGATGATAGCTATCAACAACATGTGCTTTCTCGAAATACTCGCCAAAAACTTCGGCAATCTGAAAAGTTATTAAAGCAATCGGGTCAATTATCGTTCAAAGTGTTCAGTACGAACAATGAAAAAAATCAGCATTTATCACAGATAGCACAATTACATATTCAGCGCTGGCAAAATACAGCAACGCCGAGTGGTTTTGTAAATCAGTATTTCCAACAAATGTTGGAGCAAGTGATAGCACGACCTGAGGCTGAATTTTTGTGTTTGTTATTAAATGATAAACCAATTGCCTATCTGGTTAATTTTATTTACCAAGATAAAGTGTATTTTTATTTATCGGCGTTAGCTGAGTTGCCAAACAATAAGATTAAACTTGGCATGTTATTACAGCAAAAAGCGATAGAGCATTATCAAGCATTAGGATTGAAGCAGTACGATTTTCTGGCTGGTGATGCCCGTTATAAAAAATCACTAACTAATCATCAGTATCAGCAGCAGATGTTTTGTTTTTATCGTTCAAGCTTAGCTTTGTTTTGTGAGCAAATATTACGTTTGGTAAAAGAGCAGTTTACGCAAAAATAAGCGTATTTTATTTTATAAAAACTCATCTTTACTTCCTTGTGTAATCAATCAATTAACGTACAATATTTTCAGTATTTTTGAATATCTAAAGAAATAATAAAATTAAAAAGGACGCTAGCAATGACGCAGGTTAATAAGTGGCTAAAAGTTTTAGTAACATCATCGATGGTCATGGGCTCTTATGCCTGTACCGACTCTAAAACTGTTGAAGAATACCAGGTTGATATAGCAAAATTTATTGAGCAGAAAGATCATAAAAGCGCGATTATTGCGTTAAAAAACGCCGTTGCCATAGCACCTAACAACGCAGAGTTACGTTTTCAATTAGGTAATTCGTATGTAAATCAAGGAGATTATGCTGGTGCCGAAAAAGAATTAGAAAAGGCAGAACAGCTAGGCTTTGACCCTATTCAAAATTTACCGCGCTTAATTGAAACAAAATTTAAGTTAAATAAATACGATGAAGTTTATTCATTAACTCAGGCTGCGGATGCGTTACCTGATAGTGCATATGTTCAAGCATTAACCTATGCTGGTTTGTCATCGTTATACCAAGGTGAAAGAGAACAGGCTAAAGAGTATATTGATAGTGCTAATCAAATTAGTAGTGAATCGGTTTATGGTCAAATCGGTAAAGCGTATTTAGCTAATACAGCGGAAGAGGCTGAAAAGTCGCTTAAGGTATTGGATAGTTTAATCGCTTATGCTCCTGATATTGCCGATACTTATTTATTAAAAGCTTATTTATTACAAGGTGCTCAACAATATTTAGCGTCAGCTAAAGCTTTTGAAGCTTACGCTCAATTACGTCCGCAAGAATACCAAGTGCAGTTTTTTATTGCGCAAAATTATTTATCTGCAAACGAACTAGATAAAGCTGAGCCAGTGATAAATAAATTATTAAAAATTTCAGAGCATCACCCGTTAACTAATCAAATGAAAGCTCAAATAGAATTTGATCGTAAAAATTACCAAGCAGCAAAAGATTTTGGCGTTAAAGCTTATCAGCAAAAAGATGATTTAACATTTGCTATTATTATCGCGGGTATGAGCTCTTATTATTTGGGAGATTATGAGCAATCTTATAAACAGTTAATAAAAGTTAAAAACAAAGTATCAGCAGAACATTTAGTTAATAAAGTGTTAGTAGAGTTGCAATTACGCTTAGGTTATGACAACGAAGCATTAGAATCAATTAACCAATTATCTGAAGCAGGCACTGCTAGCACTTCTTTATTAACAGCAGCTAGTAATGAGTTACTAAAATCAGGTAATAAAGCGGCAGCGCAAGAATTATTACAACAATCAATTAATTTAAATTCTGATAACCCAACTGATGTTACCAATCAAGGTATTATGAAATTAAAGTTGAATGAATTAGGTTCAGGTATTGAGATGCTTGAAAATGCGTTAAAGTTAGATCCTAATTCAGAAAAAGCAGAAGCAGGCTTAGCCTTAGGTTACTTAGATAATCAGCAGTTTGAGCAGGCGTTAGCAATAGCTAAAAAATGGCAAACAAAGGAAGATAAAAAAATTCAGGGCTTGCTATTAGAGTCTGAAATAGCTAATAAACAAAAAGATTTAGATAAAGCTAAACAATTATTGAGAGATGTCTTAGCTATTGATGAGAGTAATATCCCTGCTATTTATAAATTAGCTTTTTATGCTCATTCAGCGAATGAAGTCGATAGTGCTTTTGGCTTGTATGAAAAATTATTAAAGATAAAATCGGATCATCTTCGCGGTATTATTAACTTTACTCGCTTTGTATCTACTAACCCTGAATTTCACACCCAAGCAATAAATTTATATCAAAAAAATATCGATAAGGATCAGAATGATAATTACGCTAAATTAGGTTTAGCGTACATTTATAAAGTAACCAATAATCATAAAAAAGCAGTTGATTTATATCTGCAAATTCTAGAAAGCCGACAGCCTATTGAAGATATTGAGGTTGCTTTAGGTGATTCATACATTGAATTAAAAAATATCCCTGCTGCTATATCAGCGTACAAAAAATTGTTAGACAAAAAAACAGGTAACTTATTAATTGGACAAAGGCTACTGAATGTTTACGAAGTGGATAAACAGTATGATAATGCTTTAACTCTTGTCGAGCAATTGTATAAAGAGCATCAAGCGAATGATGGTCTTTTATTGTATAAAGTCTATTTTCAATCAAAATTGAATAAACCTATTGTTCCACAAGACATCCAAAAGTTGCAGGAATCAGCGCAAATAGCCAAACATTGGCTACTAAATAAAGTATTAGGTAACCGACATTATAATAATAAAAGTTTTTCTTTGGCGATTATTGAATATCAATCCGCTTATAACAAAAAGCCAATAAGTAAAAACGCAGCTGATTTGGCTAAAACATTAGTTTTGGCTGGAGAGTATGGTAAATCTATAGCATTTATGGAAAAGCATTTATTAGAGAATCCTCAAGATATTACTCTACAAGTGATGTTAGCGGGGGCTTATTTGACAAAGAAAAAGGATGAACGAGCCCGTGAAATTTATAAGCAAGTATTAGTGAGTCTACCTGAGCATATTATAGCTTTGAATAATCTAGCATATTTAGAATTACAAAAAGGTAATAATAGGGATGCACTAAAGTATGCTGAAAAATCAGTGTCGGTAGCGCCTCAGCTACCTGCTGTTTTAGATACTTATGGTCAAGTATTAGCTGCAAATAATAAGCTGATAGAAAGTATTGCTGCTTATGATAAAGCGTTGTTATTAGATAGAGATAATATTGAAATTAGCATCAATAAGGCGAAAGCGTTAATATTAAATAATCAAGTACAAGCAGCTAAATCGCTTTTGATCAGTTTGAGTACCGATAACGTATCAGAAGATATAGAAATTAAACATTTACTAAATAATCTTCAATAGATTGTCAGTATTTTTTACAATAGTTTAATGGTAATTACAACTAGAAAGTATAACTTGTTGTTAAATAATGGCTTTTAATAGTTGGCATGTTGGGTGCATTTACTACAACAGGTAAAGGTTCCAATACTTTATAAAATTATTTTTAACGGAGAGTAAAACATGTTTAATTTAAACTTAGGAAAAAAATTAGGTGCTGTTGCAATTGTTGTTTTAAGTACAATGACTTCAGCGCAGGCAGTGGTTTTAGACGCATTTGATTATGCATCTGACTTAACGGTTAATACTACTAACCCAGTAGATTTTGAAAATTTTTATGATATTAACGATTTTAACGGTGATGTTAATCATGAATTAACGTTGAACAGCGGCACTGGTTCAGCTACAGTAACAGATGAATTAACAGGTACTTTATCTTTAAACAATTCGTCTACCGGTAAGTCTACTTTAGTGTTAACTTACTCTGACTTTAACGGAAATTCTGCGGGTCCTTTAGATTTACCTCTACTTGGTGAATATTTTTACTTTACGCGTGTTTCTAGTGATGCAAATTTCGACGTAAATGTAACTGTTTTCGATACTAATGGTTTCGCAAGTTCAATTGGTTTTGTTTCTGCACAAACAGTGGTTCCTTCTACTAGAAATATTGCATTTAGTGAGTTTGTTGGTTCAGCTGATTTTTCTGATGTAGCTGCTGTTATTGTTACTTTAAGATCAGATCTTCCAAAGCTTGATTTAACTCTTGATGAATTTGGTGTTGTTCCAGAGCCTACTACTTTAGCTATCTTTGGCTTAGGTTTATTAGGTCTTGGTTTAAGCCGTCGTCGTAAAGCTTAATCACTAACGCTATAGTTTATAACTAAACTAGTTACCAAAAAACCTCGCTTCGGCGGGGTTTTTTATTGCCTATAATTTATTGGGTTGTATCATTTTTCTGGATGCTGGATGCTGGATGCTGGATGCTGGATGCTGGATGCTGGATGCTGGATGCTGGATGCTGGATGCTGGATGCTGGATGCTGGATGCTGGATGCTGGATGCTGGATGCTGGATGCTGGATGCTGGAATAGATAAAGTATTCGTTGGCAAATTCTTGTTCAGTTATGTTGATGTATTTAGGCTAAGAATTAAAAAAGCACTACTAACCGATTTAGTAATGCTTTTTTATTGGAGTGATTTATTAGCTTGTATACAGCAATTGATTCGGAAGCTAGTCTTTGGTAAACCTAAGCTCATCTAAACATAGTCTTACGGAGCGGCTGTTAGGGGTTGTAGAGCGGCCTAATCGTCCCATAAAAACAGAACGTTGTACGTTGTCTTCACCAATCATAGCTTTAAACTCGGCATCTACTTTGACGACGTTTTTAATGGTGTCTTGATTGGTGGTGAAATCAACGCCATTACGTAAGTATTCTGAAAAAATAATCGGTGTTTGCTCAGGTTGAAATCCTAATTTTAAAGCCGTTGCTTGTAGCCAGAATTTTTGTACCGCTTTACCCGCATTAACATAATCTTCCATTGTTTCAGGTTGTTTATCTGCCACAATCACAAAATGTGCACAGCTTTTAATCGCGGTAGAAAAGTCTAACAGCAATTTTGGAATAATGGTGCCACCAAGTTGGTTTAATAATTTAAATCGCTCCCAGCTGTTCATGGCCCATTGTGTCATGGCAATATTCAGTGGGTCTAAACCAAGTGACTTAGCGGGTAGTTTATCTTTACTAAAGGTTGAGTTACAGTTTTGCTCAGGGCTTGAGTCTTTATTGATTGGCGTGAATTCCATAATTTTAGAATGTACGTCAAACCCTTCTTTCATACTTAAACGTGTTGTAGCATTTGCGTACATAAATTTAGCGTTGCGCCAGCGCTCGGCAAATGACTCTTGCCAAATCACCGAGTACCCCTCCGGTAATATGGCTTCTAATTGCTGTTTTTCATTGCTTGAAAGCGCCCGTGTTCCCATACGTTTACGTTGAACACAACGGGTTTGGATATAGGGTAATAAATGGCTTTGCTGTGTTTTTTCTTCGTTTTTAGTGATAATAACTTTAAAGGTTGGGTGTGAATCATAGCTGGCTTCATTTGGCTCAATATCAAATTTATTTTTATATGGGGTTATTGATATTTCATAGCCATGAGAATTAGCGGCTATTTCAAAATTTGCTAATAAGCAGCCTAAAGCTAATTTACTGGCGTTACCTTGTAAGTCATAAACCACATGATCACGGGTATCTGAACCATGAATAATACAACTAGTGTCATCAATTACTTCTATTTGATGTGGTTGCATGTTGTCACCGCTAGGTGCCCATTTAGCATATTCATCGTAGAGAAATTCTATTGGCGTTAATTCTTTTGGTTCAGGCTTAACTGGCTTAGGTTTAAGTACAACATTTTTAACTATGTTAAAGGCAAGCTTTTGAATGGGATTATTGTTCCCCAACGGTCGCCACGTTTTTTTCATTTTATTGCGGTAGCCGTCAAAATGCAGCCCCCACGGCGCAGTAAGTACTTCACCACGGTTTAATAATATTTTCAGCACGTATGAACCCGCTAAACCGCCACAAAGCTTAACACCCATCGCTAAAGACGGCGCTTTTTGGGCGATAAAATCACTTGATGATGGATCAACTAAATAAGTTTTTTGCATTAATGACGGGCTAACACCAATTAAAAATTTAACCAGCTGTTCTTGTTCGGTTTTACAGTCATTGAAGCGGAAATACTCTTCAAAATTCATCGAGCCAGGCATAAAGCATAATAGGGCGACACCCATACCTATTGGCGCAGCAGTCACAAGAGGAATTTGCTTTTCATAACATTTTTGATAAACCAGTTTACGTGCGCTTAAAGCAAAAAAATCTAAACTATCAACATAAATATCAACGTCTTGTAAAAATTCGTCAACGTTATCTTCATTAATACCTTCAGGAAAGGAGCGAATATCAGCTTCAGGGTTAATATCATGAATAACTTCGGCCATCACTTCAGCTTTTGGGCGATTGATGGTCGACATAAAGGCGCCGGCTTGGCGGTTAAAGTTATGCACTTCATATTCGTCGAAATCAGAGATATTAAATTTTGTAATGCCAAGCCTTGCTAAGGTCACTATATGTTCGCTACCGACACCACCAGCGCCAGCCATAGCAACGCGTTTTTGCTTTAAAAGTTGTTGTTCTTGTTCAGTTACCCAACCAATATTGCGGGAGAAGGCGTTATTATAATCGAACATAGTTATTCCTTAAGTGTTCAATAGGTGTTGTATGTGGTTGTTATTGGTATCATGATATTTTGAATTTATGCTAAGTAGTATAGTTACTCTTATCAGCAGCGTGGTGTAAATAAGTTACTTTATTTACTTAGTGCAAGTTGGCGCGCCATATCCGCTTCAATAACACGAAATAAACTTTGAAAGCCCGATGTTAGATTATCCATGAAAATTTCAGCATTGATATAATAAGGCGCTCTTAAACCATGATAATCAACGGGCTTACCTAGTTGAATAAATTTAATACCAACAAATTTCATACTTCTTGCAAGTCTTGGTTCCATCATAACAAAAGCATGCTTTTTTCCTGCTTTAAATGCTAACGAAGCGGCAGCCATGTATAAACCAATGGCAATAAAAGGAAAGCAGCGCAGTTCTGTTTCAGAATAAGTACTTTCACTGATCACACCGGTAGCTGAACCGGCAAATTTATCTGTTTGACGACGGCGAAAATCAGATCGAACGGCAAGACGGGATATTTCACAAATTTCATCACGCTTAAATAACGCAGGATCAAATTCATCGTGCTCTATTGAGTTACGGCAATATTTTTCAATTGGAAGTAGTTCCTCGGTATTTGATGAAGTCACTAGGCGAACACAGCTAGTATAGGTATTTGATGGCTTGTGCTTTATTAGAGCAAACAGAGATTGAGCATCAAAATCGTCAGTTTCCATTTGATCCGGTCTAAGCGGTTCAAAACTGAGCTCTTCACAATAAACATTATGACGAATACGGAACACTTCTTCTCTGAGCTCGGTAGTGGTTGCTACTTCAGGCTGTAGAAATTGAATAAAATGCTGGGCAATATTATGGGCATCATGACTGACTTTTACTGATGCAACTTTTTTAGCCACATCGCCAATAAGAGGCGTATTTAAGATTTTTTTACTCCAGCTCATCCTTACCTCGTAAACTTAAATATAAGTTTGTTATACGTTCCAAATCGTCAATATTGAACAAAAACTCCAGATATTTAGTATATCTAACTATCCCAATCTAGCTAGGAATATTTATCACTATTGTTATATTTTTATTGGGATAACTTTTTTTGCGGTAAGGTAGCCTTTTTGAAACAATTCTTCCTTGCCTTCGTTATTCATTGTGAAATCAATAGCAGAGCTGCAGCCCGTATTAATAACAATCGTATTATGCCAAAATGCTTCATTAATATATTCACGTGAAATAGTGGTCATAAATGTGCGTATTAACATAGTGACATAATTAAATATCGGAAAAAATCCCGTAACCTTTAGCTCATCGTGCGAATGTTCTCCTCTAAGGCGAAAACATAACACGGGAGTACCATCGCCAGCCCAATCTCGATGTAACGCGTCTTCAGATAAAATACTGCCATCAACCATTAAATGTTGACCAAAACTTTTAAAGCTAAACACTAACGGGATAGACATAGAAAAGCGAACCGCTAATGAAACTTTGATATCTGGTGTACGCTCTTTATCAAAAATTACCGGTGCGCCTTTTCTAACATCGGTTGCGACAATATGTAAGTTTTTGTCTAAATCGGCAAAGGTTTTACCTTGTAATAATCTGTCTATCCATTGTTCGAATAAATCACCAGAGCTTAAGCCGCCATTACGGATTAACTTTATTAATGAGAATTCACGAAACTGATTATAGTTTGTTTCTAATGCTATATGCTTGATTTCTTCGACAGGTAAGCCAGCAGCAAATAAACTACTGACAATACTTCCGCCAGAAACGCCAACTAAATGATCAAATTGGATATCATATTCTAATAAAGCTTGTAAAATACCAACATGAGCAGGGAGACGTGTTCCTCCACCAGCAAAAATAGGGACTATTTTTTTATTTTCCATATCGCTCAATTTTTAAGTGAATAAAGTATTGTTATATCGGTAATTATGGTTAATATTATTTTTTTTGCCTCTATTTGTTAAAAATAACTAAGGATATGTTATGCGTTTGTTACTTCAGGCTTTGATAATCATTATAAGTGTTTTCCAATGTAGTGCATTTGCTAATGCGCTTCCTAAGGTGATCAAACAAGTTAAACCTTCGGTGGTTGGCATTGGTATTCATACGCCATTAACACGACCACAAAATATTTTAAGAGGTACAGGCTTTGTTATTGGTGATGGTAGTTATGTTATTACCAATGATCATGTTTTACCTTTGTTATTAGATGAAGCGTTAAATCAAAAAATGGCGGTATTTGTTGGTACAGGTAATAATGCACAAGTGCGTGATGCTGAGATAGTTGATCGTTCTAAAACTTATGATTTAGCTATTTTAAAGCTATCAGGAAAAAAGTTACCGGCGCTGAAACTAGCAGACAAAAATTATCTGGATGAAGGCAGCAGTATTGCGTTTACCGGCTTTCCGATTGGCGCTGTGTTAGGTTTATATCCAGTAACTCACCGCGGTATTATTTCAGCGGTAACACCTGTGGTTATTCCTGTGGATGATGCCGGCCAAATTTCAATTAAAATGCTAAAACGTATGCGTGATCCTTATATGGTTTATCAATTAGATGCGGTTGCGTATCCAGGTAACAGTGGTAGTGCTTTATATCAAGCAGATAATGGCAAAGTGATTGGCGTGATTAATAAAGTGTTTGTGCAAGAAACCAAAGAGTCAGTGATCAGTAAACCGAGTGGTATTACTTATGCTATTCCAGTTAAGTATGTTCATGAGTTATTAGAAAAAAATAATATTCGGTTATAAGCCAGAAGCCAGAAGCCAGAAGCCAGAAGCCAGAAGTCAGAAGCCATCAAGCTTGAAGCTTGAAGCTTGAAGCCTGTCTCTTGATCACAAGTCGAGTTCTTTCATAAAAGCATAGGACTCGACTAAAAACATTAATTTTATCCAGCCATCCCATATTGCCTTTATGCCGACTCGCCCTGTTCGTTTGCTATCATGCCAGCCCCCTAGTTTTGCTATGGCGTAATAAGCCCATTTTAATGATGGTGCCTTTTTCGGTAAGAGGGCTTTTGGGGTTGTCGCTTTAAAAAGAAGCTTCCAACTGAGCGTGTTTAGATACACTTCACAACTGACCTTTTCTGCTTCTTTTCTGTTTTGTGCAAGCTCTCTTAACTGTAATAATCTGACAGCTATAAAAGCTTCTATTACAGCTGCTTTTTTAAATTCTCTAGGTGTTGCATGCGCAATTTTTCGACTTCAGTTCCTTCTGTTTTCCAGATTTTATGAAATTCTTCAATACGCCATCTTAGCTCGTAGTAGCGGGCAATTTTCCTAGCATCAACAATTCGTTCGGTCGTATACAGTAACCATTGCAGCTTATTTTTATTATTATTATTTTGCTCCGTACATACTACAAGTGTAAGTGGGACTTCTTTTTCACCTTTTGCTCTTTGAGGTTTTTTTAATTTTATCTGTGTGAAGCTGACATCTATGCTCGCTGTCCGTGCTTTTCGTCCACCTTTTTGTTGAATATCAATTTCATATTGTCCTGCCGAGTTCAGTGTTGGCAAAACATCTTCTAACTTAGGTTGCTCTCCAATAAGGCGCCTATTGTCCTTTGCCCTAACTATAAAACGATGCCCATTCTGTATTTGATAATCAAGGTATTCATACATGTCTGCTTCGCGGTCACATACATCGATAATATTACTTAAGTCACCCAGTCGTTGCTTTACTTCTTCAACGTTGTTTTGCCATTTATAGCTTTCTTTTAGCTCTCTATCACGACATTGAAGGGTATTTTGTTTGCCTGTTTGTTTGCGCTCTCTATACCAATAATGTTGATAGGCAAGTCCAATGACTTTTTCTTCATTTGCATCAAGCATGAGTGTTGAATGTGCGTACAGAGTACGACCTTTGGGGTTGCGTTTTTCGCTTGATGCTGAGTTGACTTCACCTAACTGATCACACACAGAATGTTTATAGCTCAACCCTGTTGTATCTTGAAGAGCAAGAACAAGTGGTCGCTCTTTCACAATATTGTCAGTGTGGGTATAGCCCGCAAGCGCTATATCAAGAGCTGAAATGTTATCATTACGGATAAAGCGATACGCACCTTCTATGCTAGCAGGGTCAGGGCAAGAAGACATTAAAGACTTACCCGCATGACTTGCCAAAGAAGCGGCTATATTCACAAGGCGTTTTGTACGGCGTGGATCGTTTAATTTAGCTTTGCTAAAAATAAGTTGCGCCCATTCGATAGATTCACTGCTTATCATATTCATGACCTAAACTTTTTTTTATTAGATCATGAATATAAGAAAATAGAAACTTTTGTATAAGAGACAGGCTACAAGGTACGAGCTACGAGCTACAAGGTACGAGATACAAGTTATGAGAGGCTATCCATGGTAGCCTTTTTTATTCGGTAACTTGTGCGGTTTTAATGGCAGCTGCGGTTTGATTCACTAACGTTGAAATCGCGACGAGTTCAATATTGTTGTCTGCTAGGGTTGGGATCAGCTTTTTTAATACAGCAATTGATTCTGGATGCGGGTGAGCAATGCCAACGGCTGTTGTGTTGGTTTTAGCTATATTAATCAGCTGTTGAAATTGTTTGCTTATATAAGCTTCGGTTAAGTGGTTATCTAAAAACACATGACGATGCAGTGTCGGTACACCAAAGCGCTTGGCAACCGCTTCACCTTGGCTTAATTTGGTGGTCATACTGTCTAAAAACATCACGTTTTTTTCTTTTAATACCTGCATTGTCCAGGCCATGGGGGAATATAATTGTGTGAGCTTACTACCCATATGATTATTAATGCCAATGGCAAAGGGCACTTCAAGAAACGCTTTATTAAGCTGAGATTTAATATCCTGCTCGCTCATCTCGCTGGTTAAGGCACCGGGTCCTAATTTTTTACCGATAGTGGATTCCATCGGGATATGCAGTAGTACATCTTTATCATTGTTGTGTGCTTCAATTGCAAGCTTTTGACCATAAGGAGTATGAGGCAATACCGAAAACGTGATCGCTCCGGGTAAAGATAAGGCTTGAGCATCGGTTGGTCGATAACCTAAATCATCAATCACAATGACAACTTTGTTTGTTGTTGCTGATGAAACATTATTTAAAACGCTTAAAAACAGACAGAAAATAGTGAAAATAAAAGTGAAGAAAAAACGCATGATATTATTATTCTTTTAAAAGCTAACAGGAGATTATTCAGGTTTATGATTGGTCATAAGCGCTAAATCATTATTTATTCCGAGTTCGGGTTATTTACACCAAATTTTAGGGTTTACAGCTTGCCCTTGGTGACGTATTTCAAAATATAGCGCCGCTTGATCTTGTCCACCACTTTGACCGACTAAGGCAATAGGCTCACCGGCTTCAACAGTATCACCAACTGATTTAAGCAAAGCTTGGTTAAAACCATATAAACTCATATAGCCGTTACCGTGGTCAATAACTGTGACTAAACCGTAGCCTTTTAACCAGTCAGAAAACAAAACTTTGCCATTGTAAATGCTATTGACTTGTCTGCCTACCGGCGCGGTTAATAAAACGCCTTTCCATTTCAAATAACCTTGCTTACGAGAGCCAAAACTACGGCGAATTTTGCCATTTAACGGCCACGCTAGTTTGCCTTTCAATTTACTTAAGCCGTTTAGTTCAACTGACTTTTTAGCAAGGCGTGCTAAGCGTTGAATTTCAATTAATAGGTTTTCTTCTGCTTCAACCAATTTCGCAAGTTGTTGTTTACTACTTGAAAGTTCTTGGTTGAGCTTTTGAATCGTTTTAGCACGTTCATTTTTTGATTGCTTGAGGTTGTTTTGCTGAACAATTTGCTGAGTTTTTAAGTTGTTTAAAGTGGCTGACTTTTCTTCTAATTCCGTAACAACGGTTAATAATTCAGTAATTGTTGCTTTAAACGTTTCTATTTCTGCAATACGTGCTTTATTTAAATATTGATAATAAGTAATCGCTCGTTGAACTTTACTCGGATCTTCTTGATTGAGAAGTAATTTTAAATAATCGTGATTACCTGACGTGTAAGCGGCTTGTAATTGCTTGGCGAGTAACGTTTCTTGCTGTTGCTTTTGTTCGCTTAGTTGTTTTTTCTGTTTGCTTAACTCAGTAATTCTTGTTTGTGTTTTTTTAAGGTCGGCACTGGTTTTATTGAGTGCTTTGGCGACCTTGGCAATGGCGAAATCGTCTTTTTTGAGTTGTTTTTCTAAATCTTTTGCTTGTTGGCTAACTTGGCTTATTTTGTTTTTTTCAGAATTAATTTTTTGCTTAATTTCATCAAGCTGCTGATCAGAATTAGCTTTTTGCTCAAAAGCAAAGGTAGCAAGGCTTACTATGCAGCAAAAACTACATAGTAAGCGAATACTATAATGCTTCCAGCTTGGCTGAAACATTGAGCAGAACTAGTTAGTTAAGTTTACTAAGCTAGTACCGGTCATTTCGCTTGGTTGTTCAACGCCCATTAATTGTAAAATGGTTGGTGAGATATCACTCAAGGTACCGGTTTCTGCCATTGTCGCTTTACGACCAAAATAGATTAATGGCACGGGCTCACAGGTGTGTGCAGTGTGCGCTTGACCTGATGTTGGGTCAGTCATTTGTTCAGCATTACCGTGATCCGCGGTGATCAAACATTCACCACCAACTTTTTCTAATGCTGTTACTACACGACCAATGGCTGTATCTACGGCTTCACAGGCTTTTACAGCGGCATCAAATTTACCCGTATGACCAACCATATCACCGTTCGGATAGTTACAGATAATGACATCATGCTCACCTGATTCAATGGCCGCAACTAACTTGTCAGTTAATAACACAGAATTCATTTCAGGTTGTAAGTCATAAGTAGCCACTTGTGGTGATGGTACTAAAATACGTTGTTCACCATTAAATTCGTCTTCACGGCCACCACTAAAGAAAAAGGTCACATGAGCATATTTTTCGGTTTCTGAAATACGTAATTGTGTTTTGCCTTTTTTCTCTAACCATTCACCTAATACGTTAGTTAATTCCGCAGGTGGGAAAGCACAGCTGGCAGTAATGTCGGCAGCATATTCAGTTAACATCACGAAATCAGCGAGTTTTGGCGCACGTGCTTTTGTGAAACCATTGAAGTTTTCATCAGTGAAGACACGGGTAAATTGTCGAGCGCGGTCAGCTCGAAAGTTCATGAAAATAACCGAGTCGCCATCTTCAATTTTAATGGTGTCACCATTTGGTGTTGTGATCGCACTTGCGGCAACAAACTCATCATTTTCATCGCGAGCATAAGCGGCTGCTAAGGCATCTGCAGCTGAGCTGTATTGATATTCTGCTTTGCCATCAACCATAACGTTGTATGCGGCTTCAACACGTTCCCAACGTTGATCACGATCCATGGCATAATAACGACCAATGACAGAAGCAATTTGGCCACAACCAAGTTCGGCAAACTTGTCATTGGCTCTTTTAAGTGGCGCTTCAGCACTTCTTGGTGGCGTATCACGGCCATCTAAAAAGGCATGTAAATAAATTTTTTCAGCACCACGGGCTTTGGCCGCTTCAATCATAGCAATAATGTGATCTTCGTGACTATGCACACCACCCGGTGATAATAAACCACAAATATGAACGGCTTTATTGTTAGTTACTGCTTTATCAACCGCCTGACAAAGTGCTGGTGTATCTTTAAATTCGTCATCAGCAATTGATTTAGTAATACGGGTAAAATCTTGGTAAACCACACGGCCAGCACCTAAATTAACGTGACCTACTTCTGAGTTACCCATTTGACCTTCAGGTAAGCCTACTGCCATACCAGAAGTGCCAATAAGCATATTAGGATAATTTGCCATTAAATTATCAATAACTGGAGTTTTTGCATGAAAAATTGCGTTTGATTCGGTGTTTTGGCTGTAACCCCAACCATCTAAAATAATCAAAACCGTTGGTTTTTTATTTGGCATGCCTATTTCCTATTAAATTGCGCTGTTAATTAACCCTGCTATTCTGACATATTTAATAGAATATTTACACTATCTGAAAGTTTAAATTGGTTATTATCATGATAAGGATTGTCTATACCTGCAAGCGTGCAAGCAGAACGATTTTAGAGATGAATTTAGCAGTTTTGTAATCGCTTTTTAATCTGTATACTGTAGCCAATTTTTTTGACTATGTGATTCATTTATTTATGGAACAATTTATTACTTTTGCTGGTAACCATCCGTTATTAAGTGCAATTTGGGCTGTGTTAGTTGTTTTGATTATTTTCACGACAATTAAGATGAAGCTTTCTCCGATCAAACAACTTTCACCACAAGAATTAACTTTTTTGGTGAATCGTGAAAATGGCGTTGTCATTGATATTCGTTCAGAAAAAGACTTTAAAGCTAGCCACATTGTTGATGCGGTGCATTTTGCCAATGATAAAGTGAACAATAATGACTTTGTTAGCCTTGAAAAATATAAAGACAGACCCATTATTGTTGTATGTGCCGCAGGTATGACCGCTGGTAAAGCGTCATCGGCATTATTTAAAGCGGGCTTTGCGAATGTAAACGTGCTTAAAGGCGGCTTGAACGCTTGGTTAAGTGCAGGTTTACCGCTTGCGAAAAAATAAACGGCTCATTCAAATAGAGATAAATTATGGCAACTGTTGAAATTTATACCAAAGGGCATTGCCCATATTGTCACCGGGCAAAAATGTTATTAGACGACAAGCAAGTGAGTTATCAAGAATATAAAATTGATCAACAACCTGATTTACGTCCTGAAATGATAACGCGTAGCCATGGTGGTATGACAGTGCCACAAATTTTTATTAATGATCAGTCGATCGGTGGTTGTGATGATTTATTTGCTTTACATGCCGCGGGTAAACTAGATGCCTTATTAAGCTAAAATTAAGGCTAAACATAATTAACATAAAAAGCTGAATGAAAAACTTCAGCATAATAGGAAGTAACAATGTCTGACGAAATTAAAAACCCAGAAGCTGGTCAAGCTCAAGAGCCACAATTTGCTATTCAACGTGTATACATGAAAGATGTATCTTTTGAAACACCAAACTCACCGGCTATTTTCCAAAAAGAATGGAAACCAGAAGTACAGTTAGACTTAGATACTAAATCTGCAAAAATTGCTGACAATACTTATGAAGTGATTCTTTCATTAACCGTAACAGTTAAAGTAGAAGATCAAACTGCCTTTTTAGCGGAAGTACAACAAGCGGGTATTTTTACTATTGGTAATATGCCTGAAGCACAATTAGCACATACTATTGGTGCTTTTTGCCCTAACACTTTATTCCCTTATGCTCGTGAATCAATTGCTAGCTTAGTAAACCGTGGTTCATTCCCACAATTAAACTTAGCACCAGTGAACTTTGATGCATTGTTTGCTTCTTATGTGAAACAACGTGCCGCTGAAGCAAATGCACCAGCAAGTCAAGAAACTCACTAGTTAATACTTATGTCATCAGCTGAAATAACGGTTTTAGGCGCAGGTTCTTATGGTACTGCGCTAGCATTTTGTTTAGCTAGAAATGGTCATCGTACCTTAATGTGGGGGCGTGATGCCGCTCATATTCATGCGATGGCTGAGTCTCGTTCAAACGAAAAATATCTACCTGGGTTTACTTTTCCTGAGTCGTTAGCGTTAGAAGCTGACTTAAGTAAGGCACTACAAGCGAGCAATAATATTTTGTTGGTTGTGCCATCGCACGCTTTTGCCGATACCTTAACTAGTATTAAGCCGCATTTAACCAAAAACAGTCGGATAGCATGGGCCACTAAAGGGCTAGATCATCAAACTGGCCGTTTATTACAAGATGTTGCTCGTGATATTTTAGGTGATGATATAGCTTTAGCTGTGTTATCAGGACCAACGTTTGCAAAAGAAATGGTTGCCGGTATGCCAACCGCGATAGCTGTTGCTTCAACAGATGATGCCTTTGCTGAAGATATTACCCGTTTATTGCATTGTGAAAAATCGTTTCGGGTTTATCGCAATACCGATTTTATTGGTATGCAACTCGGTGGTGCGGTTAAAAATGTGATTGCAATTGCCGCAGGTATTGCTGATGGCATTGGTTTTGGTGCCAATGCTAGAACAGCCTTGGTTACACGTGGTTTAGTTGAAATGACTCGTTTAGGCGTTGAGCTTGGTGCCGACCAAAATACTTTTATGGGCATGGCCGGGCTTGGTGATCTGGTACTCACTTGTACTGATAATCAATCGCGTAATCGTCGTTTTGGTTTAGCATTAGGCAAAGGCTCAAGTGTTGAACAAGCGATGACAGATATCGGCCAAGTGGTAGAAGGTTATCGTAATACCCGTGAAGTACATATGCTAGCAGCGCGATTAGGCGTTGAAATGCCAATTGTTGAACAAGTTTATCAAGTGTTATATCAAGGTAAATCTGCGTTATTGGCAGCACAAGATTTATTAGCCCGATCACCAAAAATAGAATCATAAGCTATGTTTCATATTGCTTTATTTGAACCGCAGATCGCACCTAATACTGGTAATATTATTCGCTTAGCGGCGAATAATGGCGCTACCTTACATATTATTGAGCCAATGGGCTTTAATTTAGAAGAAAAGGGGTTACGCCGAGCGGGTCTTGATTATCATGACTTAGCCAACTTAACTATTCACAAAAACTATCTTGAATTTGCCGAGGCAATGGCTGGTAAAAATATTTATGCTTGTACGACTCGGGGCACAAAATATTATACCGACGTTACTTTTTCACCGGATGATGTTTTGTTATTTGGCGCTGAAACACATGGCTTAACTCCTGATGTACATGAGCTTATTCCAGCAGAAAATAAAATCTTAATTCCAATGGCGGCTAATAATCGTAGTTTAAACTTATCTAACTCGGTTGCTATTATTAGTTATGAAGCTTGGCGTCAGCTAGGTTTTCAAGGCGCACAATAGTTATTTCTCCATACCTTTAAATTAAGCTGACGTTATACCTTTATCATCTTTAGTTGATATCGGTATATACTGATTATTAAGGCTTAATTTAATTTATTCAACGTTCTATGACCTCTGATCCTCAATACAAAAAATGGGTAAGCCTAGCGGCTTGGCTTGCTTCAGGTACCGCTTTTATTTTAGTCATGCTGAAACTGTATGCTTGGTTAGTAACTGATGCTAGCGCTATGTTAGCAAGTGCAACAGATTCGTTGTTAGACTTGTTTGCTTCTTTAATGAGTTTAGTGATCCTTCGCTTTGCATTGCAGCCGCCTGATGAAGAGCATAAGTTTGGTCATGGCAAAGCGGAAAGTTTAGCGGGTTTAGTGCAATCAGCTTTTGTTATGGGCTCTGCTGCTTTATTGATGATTAATGGTGTTGCCCGCATTATAAATCCCGTGATGATTGAAAAAACCAATGTTGGTATTGCGGTAACGATTTTTACTATTTTTATGACCTTAGCCTTGGTGGTCGTACAAAAACGGGTCATTGCAAAAACGCAGTCGGTGGCAATTAGCGCAGACTCGTTACATTACCAATCGGATCTTATTCTTAATTTAGGGGTATTGGCGGCCCTGTTATTAAGTGAAAACTATTGGCTTAGAGCCGATGGTTTTTTTACTATGTTGGTAGGTAGTTACTTACTTTATGGTGCAATAAAAATAGTATGGATAAGCGTTAATCATTTAATGGATCATGAGTTACCGGAGGAAGAAACCGCTAAAATTAAACAAATTGTAGATAAACACCCGCATGCTTTGGGCTTGCATGACTTACGTACACGCCAAGCCGGTAATATGAAATTTATTCAATTTCATTTAGAGTTTGCTGATCATCTATCATTAAAAGAAGCGCATGCCATTGGTGACAAAATAGAAGCAGAAATATGTGCTGAATTTGCGTCATGTGAAGTGTTTATTCACCATGATCCACAATCTGTTGTTGCTTGAGTTAGTTTTATTGGCTGTGTTGATTAAACCAAGCTAAACAATGCGCTATTGCCGGTTGGCGATATTGATCTTGTTCAAAAAATAATTCGTGCCATGCCCCTTCAACGACAAGCGGTTTTTGTTCAGGACACTGTTGTGGCAGTTGCTGGTGTAATTGCTGACAAAACTCATTTTGCGCTTGATTATCGACTATGGTGTCAGCTCCCGCTTGCATCACGCTAATGGGGGTTGATAATTTATCTAATTGTTTAAAAATTTTTTCTTTAATTTGATGGGCTTGTTTTAACCATTGAGTTGTCACACCACCTAACTGTACCGATTTTTCTTTTTGATATAACTCTTTAAAAATTTGGTAGCGGGTTTGCGAGTGCGATAATTTATTATCTTCAAATGCTTTAAAGTCATGGTTTTTTTGGCCGGGGAAATAACACGCGGTATTAGCGAATATTTTTTCAATTTTGCTGGTAAAACAGATCAAACCATTGGCAATTTGTGGTGAAATTTTACCGGTATTAATCGCAAACATCGGGGAAGATAATACTGCAGCTTGTATTTTATCAGCATGTTCGGCTAAGTATAAACAACTGATGGCACAGCCCATAGAGTGAGCTAATAAATAAGGTTTAGTTCCCTCTACGCAATGGGGCAAAACATAGGTATTGATAAAGGTATTAAGGTCGGCGGCATAATCTTCAAAGTTATTAACATAGCCCTTGTGTGGGTTATCCAACATGCGTTCAGACAAGCCTTGGCCGCGGTGATCTAAAATAAAAATATTATAGCCTTGCTGAGCAAAGTCATAGCTAAGTTCTTGATATTTTATATAGCTTTCTGAGCGGCCGGGTACTATTACTAGGTTTTTATGCTGGTTGGCTTGACAAAAAATGGCAAAGTTAATGCGAATATCATCCACCCCTTGAAAAGATGAAAAAGTCCCCGTTTGCCAAAAACGGTTAATTTCATTTTTATACCTTTTCGGTAATGTTTGTTCGTTAGTTATTGACTGAGTGATTTCCATATCACGAAACCTAATGCGTAGTTAAAGGAAGTTTAATATGTACGGTTAAGCCGCCATTTTTATTGTTTTCAGCGATTATTTTCCCTTGGTGTAATTCTATAGCTTGTAATGCTATTGCTAAACCTAAACCAGTACCACCCGACTCTCTATCACGGGCATCAGCAACACGATAAAAGGCTTTAAATAGTTTTGGCAAGCTTTCTTCTGGTACACCAGTTCCCTGATCGGAAAACGATAAGTCTATAGTATCGTTAGAAATTTTTAGTGCAACTGTAATTTCACTGTGTGCGGGAGAATATTTCACGGCATTGTTCAAAATATTACTAATGGCACTGGCTAGTAGTTTTTCATCAGCTTTAATTAAAGTATTACTCAGCGGTGGCGCTATGATGGTGACGTTTTTTTCATTAGCAAGATATTGGTAATCATCAATAAGCGTCGTTAATAAATTATCGAGTGATACTTGATTAAAATGTCCTTTTACGGCGCTGTGTTCTAATCGTGATAGGGTTAATACATCAGATAACATATTGTCGAGTTGATCGATTTCTTTTTCACAGCGTGCTAAATGTCGAGCTTGCTCTGTGGGTGAGTGCTGATACCTTTCAACTAAGCCTAACGCCATTTGTAAACGAGTTAACGGCGAACGCAGTTCATGAGAAACATCGCCTAATAAACGCTGGTGGGCAGTAATACTGTTTTCTAACTGTGAGGCCATGGTATTAAAACTAACGGCGACAGCACCAAGCTCATCTCGGCGTAGTGCTTCTTTATCCAAACGGGTTGATAACTCGCCTTTACCAAAACTTAATGCCGCATTTTGAATGCCAATAAGCGGCTTACTTAAATTTTTTGCTAATAACCAACATAAAATAAAGCTAATACAGATAACAATTAAAATACGTAACCAAAGTGGAAATTGTTTCATAAAAAAATGTAAACGTTGGCTAGCATTGTCGGTCGCAATAAATAAGTGGTAATCAATACCGTGTAATCTCACTGTTCTTGGCCCAGAAAGACGGGTATACGGAAACTCGATACTGACCATGGCAACAAAATCGTTTTCAATAATATAATCTTTTATTTTCAGCCAAGGAAAATCATTAGGTACTAATACTTCGTTAGTTGTGAGGTTTTTTAAAATCAGATGATTACCTGAACGGTGATAAAAGCGGCTTTGCTCTTTTTGAATGTTAACGCCTTTTTTTTCACCGAGCTTATGTGCGGTAATTTTTAATAAGCCGCGAGTGTACTTATTCGGAGAGCCGATCGAAGAAGAGTTACCAAATTGTAAGGTAATAAAATAAGTGATCACCACAGAAGAAATAATGATCAGCCATAACCATAAAAATAATTTAACACTAATACTACAAAGAAATTTTTGACATCTTTCAAGCACTACTTACTCTCCCGTTAATAAAATATAACCAGCGCCGCGAATGGTTTTAAATTTGTCGGTTTCGCTAAACTCATAAAGTTTGCGACGAATATTACTAACGTGCATATCAATACTTCGGTCAAATTGAATTAATTTACGCTCTAATACTTGTTCTGAGATCTCATTTTTACTAACAATTTTGCCTTTGTTTTTCATTAAATAGAACAAAATTTGATACTCAGTGCCGGTTAACTCAACTTTATGTTGATGGCAGAATACTTCGCGAGTTGTATGGTTTAATTGAATATGATTAACAACCGTTTGCGCTACTGGATTATCTTGTTGTTTAACAATATCTATACGGCGGAAAATAGCATTAATCCGAGCTAATAATTCTCTATGTTTGAAAGGTTTGGCTAAATAATCATCAGCACCAAGCTCCAAACCTAAGATTCTATCGTTATCGTCACCTTTTGCCGTTAACATTAAAATTGGGGTTTTATGACTGCCACCGAGAGCTTTTAATACTGAAAAACCATCCATTTTAGGCATCATGACATCAAGTAAAATTAAGTCGATATTATCATTGTATGCTTGTTCAAGACCGCTTAAGCCGTCATGGCATGCGGTGACTGTAATGTCTTCAGTTGAGAGGTACTCGGTTAACAATTCGGCTAACTCTTTGTCGTCATCAATTAATAATATATTTTTGTGTTTCATTGCCGAGCTCTACAATAATATGGAAATATTGTTAGTTTACAGGACAAAAACAAAAAAGGATAAAAAGCGAATAACCTTTACATAGCTTTACATAGCCTTGACTCATCTTTGCATAACTTTCCATATACTGAACATAGCTGTTAACTAACCTGAACTCAGGATAAATATCCATTAGCAGCATCAAATTTATTAAATGAGGAAGCGACTATGTCAATGAAACACAAATTAACTCAACCTTTTAAAGTGTCTATTTTAGCCTTAGCTCTAGCGGGTGCTGGCGTGTTATCAACGAACCTGAGCGCGAATGAATTAAGTGCTGACAATACGGTAAAAGAGCAACAGCATCAACATCATAAAAAGGGTATGAAAAAAGGGCATCATAAAAAAGCGATGGCCAAAATGTTCAAACGCTTAGGTTTATCTGAAGAGCAAAAAACGCAGATGAAAGCGCTTAGAGAGCAATCTAAAGTGGAAAAAGAACAATATGAAACTCAACTGACTGAGTATAAAACAAAAAGAAAAGCCTTAATGTCTGCAGAAGCGTTTGATGAAGCGGCATTTAGTAATTTAAATGCAGAATATCAAAATACGTTTGCACAATTAGCGTTATTAAAAGCAAAAACAAAGTTTGCGATGAAAAGCGTTTTAACGGATGAGCAATTAGCTAAGTTAGAAAAAGTTAAGCGCCGAGGCCGAGGCGGTAGATCTTAATAGCGCTCATTAAGATTAAATGAGAATATTTTGCTCATGGTACTTTCTACCGGTTGACCGTCTTGTTCAGCAGGTAGAAATTGCCATTGTTCCATGGCTTTAATGATGGAGTTTTTAAAGTAACTGGCTTTGGTTTTTTCTTCTATTTGAATATTTTTCACTTTCCCATCTTTATTAATCGAAAAGTTTACTAATAAATCTAATTCTAATTTTTTGCGTTGAGCCCAGCTTGGGTATTTAGGATCAACAATATTAACTAACTTTGCTGATTTGTAGCTGCTTAGCTGAGCAACTTTACTGCTTTTACCAGTAAAGTTGTTTTTGTTTGGCTGTTTATTACGTTGTTCAAATTGAGTAATTGGATCTTGATACGTTAAAGGTTGTGATAATGCTTGTAACTCTTGCGCGTATTTATTTACGGCCTTATTTTTAGTCGCAATGGTAGCGATATTCGCTTGTTCAGTCAGCGGTATGTTTGTTATTTGTTCTGTTGTTATTTGCTCAATGCTGGCCTTTTTAACCGGCGTTTTGTTTTTAACATTTTGCTGTGGTGCTAACTTGGCGACTTGCGTTTTAGTAGTTAATACGGTCTTATTTTTCTGTGCCGGAATAACCGTATTAGTTGCCGGTTTTAGTGCCGACGGACTCGTTAATTTAGGCGCAGTAGCTTCTGCTTTATTTGCCATTTGACTAACAACTTTGGGCGCTTTATTTACTGTGTTTTTAGGTAAGCTTGATTGTTCAATAGTTGTTTTTACTGAACTTGTATTGCTAACGGCAGCTACTTCAACAGGGTTTTCCAATAAACCTTGTGGTTGCTTGGTGGTATTGGTAACAGGCGCATCAATTGGGGTTGTGGTAGTTAGCTCAGTCGCTGTTTCTGATGTGCTTACAGATTGAGATGCCATTGATGACGTTAACTGGCGATTGCTTGAATTGATTGGAGGTGAAATTTTAGTATCAATTTGCCCCATTTCAATTAAGTTACTCGTCGGCGCTGAGTTACTACTCATATCAAGATAAGTTAATTGCGCTAACTCTCTTGAAGTAAGTAATAAAAATGAGCAAACAATAACAACAGAAACTAACCACTTACTTTTATCATAAGCTGTTGTACAACTATGGTGATTAACTAAACGTAATACCCGTTGTTTTAAATCACCACCTGATGCAGCCATTGCCATAGTTGGAATAGCATGACGGTGTTTATTACATAATGACGCAGTATCGGTAAGTGTATGGGCATAAGCTAATGCATCACCACAGTGTTGTACGGCAATATCATCACTACAATATTCACGTTCAATTCGCATTTGTTTACTTACCCAAAAAACAGCAGGGTGGAAGAATAAAACAATTTCAACAAACGACTGGATTAAATTGACTAAATAATCATGACGGCGAATGTGCGCTAATTCATGTAATAACAACATGTCTAATTGCGCAGGTGTTAAGCCGGTGATCATCGAGGCAGGTAATAACACTACAGGTTTTATCCAGCCGATCGCCATAGGAACATCGACGGTCAGAGAAACAATTAATTTAGGTGTTTTTTTAATATTAAGCTTATTAACTAACTCATTAAAACGGGCATGTAATTCTACATAAGGCAGAGGCGATTTATGTTTAGGTAATTGATTTACCGAGAACATTTGAAAAATTAATTTTCCGCATAAACATAAAACTGTACTCAACCAAGCAACCGTTAAATAAGGCAACATTGCTAAAATATCAGCGTTGAATGAAGATTCATTCACTAATAACGGCAGGCCCAAGATGTTTTGCTCGTTAATGGCACTGCTATGTTGTTCAATTAAATATTCAGGTTGATAAATAACGGCAAAGGTAATGAAAGGTAGTAGAAAGTTCGCGGTCATCGCGAGGCTAGAGAAAAAATAACGTAATCTTGAATGTTGATTAGCGGTGATCATTAAGGCTGATTTTAAAATCACAGCCACAGCAATACCCTGCCATAAAAAATGGATCAAGGTTAAGGCTATTGATGAAAATAGCTGGCTGTCAATGATACTGTCAAACATCCGTTAGGCTAGTCCATTAAGTAATAGGTTATTATTTTTCTTGCTCTATTTTATTCAGTAATTGACGAATATCATCAATTTCTTGTTGGCTGGTTGACTCGTCAATAGCTCGCATTACTAAATTCGAAGTTGAGCCACCAAAGGCTTTGCTGACTAAATCTTGTAATAACGATGACTGTGTATGCGTTTGGCTATTAGCCGGCGCATAAACGTGTGCTCTATTGCTTTCATCACGAATAACTAACGCTTTTTCGTGCATGATCTGTAATATTTTTAATACCGTAGTATAACCAGTTTTTTGTGTTGAACTGACTGCATCATGAATTTCACGAACGGTTGCAGGGCCAATTGACCACAAAACATTTAATAAGCTTAATTCAGCTTCCGTTGGCTTATTCGTTGATTTACTTCGAGCCATTAAGGTTTCCTATAACAAATTAATCAATAAAATGAGGTGAAAATAGCGATAAAAGACTACTTTCGTAGGTTCTATCCTAACGGTTGCACAATCATTGAGCAACTAAAAAATAAGCAAAGCGGTGAAATAGTTTAATCCTTTGTTATCTTAAGATAAGCTGAATTGTCTAGCCTGTAGCGGATAATTACTAAAAATAAAATCTACTTGCCAATGCTGACATTGTTTAATATCGGCTGAAAAATCAACGGTATAAACACCGACTAATAAACCTCGTTGATGAGCATCATCAACCATGGCTTGATTGGTACAATCGACAGCCATATTGACAGCATAAAGATCTAATGTGTTGGTGAAGGCCATTAAATCTTGTGGACAAGAGGCGATCAGCGCGGCAATTTTTAGCTTAGGAAGTTTCTGCTTAATTTGGTGGATAATTTGATGGTTAAACGAGGAAACAATTAATTGCTCGAGCTTAAATTGGTGCTTGTTAATACTGTTTACAATAACTTGGCTGACGTTATCAACAACTTGCGCAATGTTTGCCACTTCAAGGTAAGCCGGTTTAATTTCAATATTGACATCACACTGACCATTAATCACGGCTAAAGCTTGCTTAAGTGTACACAAGGTTTGTCCTTGTCCAACCGGCATGGATAAGACATCAGCGAGTGGCAGATCTTGTAGCCGGCAAGGTGTACTAATACCTTGAGTTTGCATTTGATGGTCAGATAAAAAGCTATCGTGCGCTAAAATTAATTCGCCACTTGGGTGATATTGCACATCTAATTCAATGCCATCACAACCTTGTTCGATGGCTTGACGAAAAGCAAGTAGGGTATTTTCAGGGTATTCACCACTCGCACCACGATGAGCAAATATCTTCATAAATCATCCATTATTGAACGTATTAGCTGATAATATCGGCGTAATGTTCACCTAAGCGAGTAACCGTTTGAGGGCCTGCATTAGGATTAAATTTCACCATGTTGGGGGCAAAAGTAGAAACAACGGTTGAACCGAGTTTAAAACGGCCCATTTCATCACCTTTGTTAAATTTAATCGCCGTGTCGCCTTCGCTTGGATAAGTCCAGCGGAAAATATCTTTACCTGCCGGTGGCGTAATAGTTCCAGCCCATGTGGTTTCAATGCTAGCAACAATCGTTGCCCCGACTAAGACCATGGCTAATTCACCATGTTCGGTGTCAAAAACACAAACAACACGTTCATTGCGTGAAAATAAATTAGGGACATTATTTGCGGTTAATGGATTAACTGAAAATAATTCACCTGGCACATAGATCATTTCTCTTAGTGTAGCTGCCATCGGCATATGAATACGGTGATAATCTTTCGGGGCTAAATAAATACAAGAAAAGCTACCCCCTTGAAATGGTGCTGCTGTTTTTTCATCACCACCTAATAACGATACTAAGCTGTAATTAAAACCTTTTGCTTGAATAAGCTGGCCGTCGACAATATCGCCTTGTTGGCTAATCGCGCCATCAACGGGATAACATAATGTGCTTGGATCGTTATCAATCGTGCGTGCGCCGTCTTCTAATTCACGGGTGAAAAAGTCGTTAAAGGTTTTAAAATCAGTGGCATTTTTTAATTTTGCTTCCGACATATTGATATCGTAAGCTTTAATAAAGCTGTTAATGGCTTTGGTTGTTATCCAACCTGCTTCGGCTGCCGCCAGTTTTCCCACTAAACGTGATAATGCATGTTTTGGCATTGCATATTGCAAAGCAATTTTTAATTTATCAAAAGACACTCTTTTTCCTTAACAGCTAATTTGTATGTTCAGTTAATTGGTTTTAATTATTGGTTGAACCGGGTGGTTTGCAAGCTTTCATTAATACTTTCTAAAATCCGTTGAAAACTGGCTAAACGTTCAGCGTGAATTTGCCCTTGTTCAACGGCGGCAACTAAAGCGCAGCCTGGGTCGGTTTTATGTTTGCAGTCTCGAAACTTACATGTACCTAAATAATCAGCAAATTCAACAAAACCGTCACTGACTTGCTCAGGCGTCATGTGCCAGAGACCAAACTCGCGAATACCGGGTGAGTCAATTAAGTTTCCGCCAGTACTAAAATGATAAAGACGTGCCACTGTGGTGGTGTGTTGACCAAGGCCTGAATTATCTGACACCGCCTGTGTTTGTATTGCTAATTCCGGCATTAAGCTATTGACTAAGGTGGATTTACCAACACCTGACTGCCCCACAAAAATACTGGTTTTATCTTGTAACTGCGTCATTAATTCTTCCATGCCGTTTTGATTTTGGCTGCTGGCGTAAATGACTTGATAACCAATTTGGCGATAAATATCGAGGCTAGCTTCTATTTCTTGGCGATTATCATCAGATAATAAGTCGATTTTATTTAAGACAATAATTGGTGTGATATTGGTTTGTTTTGACGCCACTAAATATCGGTCGATAATATTGCTATTAAATGCAGGTAAAACAGAAGAAATAATAAATATTTGGTTAATATTGGCAGCAATGGGCTTAACACCATCATAAACATCAGGGCGTGATAACATGCTTTCACGCTCTTGTACCGCTTCAATAATACCGCTAATACTATGTTGTTCGGTTGCTTTGCCTTGACGCCAAATAACTTTGTCGCCGCACACTAAACTGCTAATTGAGCGCCGTAAATTACAACGGAAAATCTCACCTGCTTCACTTTCAACATCGGCATGTTGACCAAATCGGCTAATAACAACACCGTGTTGCGCTTCACCTAAATCACTATCTTGCCAACTAATTTGTTCTTTCGATTGAAGTTTTTTTGCTTGGTTCGCTTTAATTCGGCGTACTTGGCCTTTGGTGAGTTTTTTCGATTTAGCCACAATTAATCAACATTGTTAGGGTCATGAAGCAAAGTTCCTGAATAATGAATGGCTATTATACCCAATCATCGTCAAGATGCGAGTTTCAGGGTCTACATTCATTATTTTTGCGGTTATACTGAATTGATTACCGCGTGTTTTAATTTATTTAGTTATTAAGGGAATGTTATGGCGTGTAGCGATACAAATTTAATTTGGCTTGACTTAGAAATGACGGGTTTAGAGCCAGAGACCGATGTTATTCTTGAGATTGCTTCGGTAGTTACCGACAGCCAATTAAATATTTTGGCGAAAGGGCCGGTGTTTGCTATTCATCAATCAGATGAAGTATTAAATAATATGAACCCTTGGTGTATTGAGCATCATGGTCAATCAGGTTTAACACAACGTTGTCGTGAAAGTGCTGTTGATTTACAACAAGCGACAATTGAAACCATTAAGTTTGTTGAGCAATACGTGCCAAAAGGCAAATCACCTATGTGTGGTAATTCTATTGGCCAAGATCGTCGATTTATTAATAAATACATGCCTGACTTTGAAGATTATTTTCACTATCGCAACTTAGATGTCAGCACAGTGAAAGAGTTAGCGCGCCGTTGGAAGCCGGAGGTATTAGACAAAGTTGTTAAAACCGGCGCCCACTTAGCGCTTGATGATATTTTAGAATCAATTGAAGAGCTTAAAGTATATCAACAACACTTTTTTAAACTTTAAAAGTTAACGAATTCTTACCGCTATTAGCTTTGCCATAATGCACTGCTTAACTGTTTTGCATTGTGCCAGCGGTGATTAACAATAGCCTCAGCAATTGCGCCGGCAACATCGGGTAAGGGTTTAGTTACCTGAGGGTTTGTTTGTCGGCACCAGTTTTGAATATTTGGCAAGTTTAAAGCGTCAACTACCGTCGCATAATTTAACTGCTGTAGAGCTAACGCATTAGAGTGTTGCTCCATTTGGCCATTTAATGGTTTAGTTAATAACGGTAAACCTAAATGTAAACATTCACTGATCAGTTCAAAACCACTATTACAAATAACGCCTGATGCTGATTGTAAGTCGGCTTTAAAACCTGCGTAATTGGTTTTTCTCAGCTCAACGTTGGCACAGCTTTGATCACTTAATTCAGGTGAATATTGTAAAAAATTCACCTCGGGTATTTGTTGTAACAGGGTGGTGATTTGTTGCTGGTTTTCAAACGGTAAATACACTAAAACATGTTTTTCCTGACCGCTATTTTTAATGCTAGTATCAATGATCGGCGGTAAAATATTGTCACTGTATTGGTGCCAATGTAAGCCAAAACTATGCTCTGCAGGGGCAAATTTGCGCATAATTAAGCGCGTAAAATAGTTATCGCCAGCTAACGGGGTATTCTCGCCAAAGGCATATTGATGACCGACCCCTAATGCCGGTACTTTTTTCTTTTTTGCGGCCCATGCGGTTACCGGCTCAAAGTCGGTGATCACTAGGTCATAATCTTGGCAATTAAGCTGTTTAATATCTTTAAAAAATTTAAATAGGTTATTTTTTTTTGCGGTTGCTAGGTTATCAACTTTGCCATTTTTAGTGATAAAAGTCAGACCATCATAATGCAAAAAATCACCAAAAATTTCCATATCAAAAAAATCAGCCTTATTACGGCCTGAGAATAAATAAGTCACGGATAATTCTGGGTATTCTGCGAGTTTTTTTGCTAATACTCGGCCGCGTGAGATATGGCCATTTCCTGTCCCTTGTATACCATATAAAATTTTCATTGTTTAACTCATATGATTAATAGAATGTTTTTATAATAGCGATGCCACGGTATAAGCTATGCCTGTACCTAAACAAGCACCGGCTAAAATGTCGGTAGGAAAATGCACCCCTAAAATAACTCGAGAGCTGCCAACAGCGCAGGCCCAAATATATAATGGGTAAGCCGTGCTACCATAATAAGCCGAACATAAACCAGCTAATAAAAATGCCGCCATGGTGTGGCCGGAAGGAAAGCTAAATTGATCTGATGGAGTGACTAAACTTGAGAAAAAAGGGATAACTTCAGGAGGGCGACGTCGTTTTAAGCTGCGTTTTAAGACAAAATATAACGGTCGCTCAATGGCATAAGCCAATAACGTCATCAGTAAAAAAACAGGCCCTGTCTGTGGCTCTGCAATTGCAATTGCACAAGGCAATAATGCTTGCATATAGCCATCGCCAGAGCGAGATATTATTCTAACAAACGCAATAAACCGTCTATAGCTGTGGGAGCGAACACACCAGAGCAATAATTGTAAGTCACGTTTGTAAACATCATTTTTAACGTTCATGCTGATAAATTAATCAGTCAATATGAAATTCTGGTGACACTTATGTGTCGTTTAAGTGAAATGTGAATAATTTCCTGAAAAAATAAAATCGAAAGTTCTATAGACCCTATTGATTCTTCTTTTGAAATCCCTACACTGGTGTTTCGCTATTTATCCGTCGATCAAAACATGTAGATTAAAATTAATCTAAGACATGTGGAAGGGAATATGACCACCAAGCCGTTTTTTCATCAGCAATTTTATCGTGCTTATTTTTTATTATTTTTTATCTTAATTTTGTTAGCTAGCGCTACTTTTGGCTTGTTCAAAGTGCGCGAACATAATTTTCAATTACAATTAAATAACCGTTTACCGCAACTTGAAAAAAGTCAAAGCCAGCTGAGCCTAATACAACAAGCACAAAATAACTTGCATCATTTGGCGACCCAAAAAATAGCAACTGAGTTTATTGAACAGCATGGTGAATTAGAAAAAAAATTAACCTTGCTTGCACAACAAAGTGATAAATTTACTTTGTCAGATTTTCCCTATTTGGCAAATAAAACCGAAGCACAACAGATTATTCGTATTGCTGGCAAAGATAGCTACAATCAACAATTGTTAGAGCAAGCAGGGCGTGATATTACTCAAATTCTTACTGGTTTTAGTCATTTGTTGGCGTTAAAACAAAGTCGCGCTGATGAGCTTTATGCCTTAATCAAAAATGATACCTTGTCAGATAAAACAACCGCTTCAAGAGTGACAGCGTATACGCAATTAATTACAGCTTTAAATCAAGATGGTTTGGCTTATCAGCAACTAGCAGAGATAAATACCTTGTTACCTTTGTTTAATTTACAAAGTGACGAGCAATTAATTGAACATTTATCGGGTTTATCAGCAAAATTTTTTACCTGGTTTGAAGCCAATAACAATAGTATTTCAACTGAAAACCAAGTGTTATTTGGGCAAATTCAGCAATTACAACGATTATTCGCTATTGATGAGCGCTTAATGTCGAAATGGCGTGGTCATCTACGTCTATATCAAGATTATCAACAACTTATACAGCAACAATCGGTTCAGCTTAACCAAGTACTTGAGCAGTTTAGTGTAAGTTTAAAAAAAGCCGACACGCAATTATCGGTTGATGCTTTATTACCTAGCTGGTTAAAACAGCCTCTAAAACAAGCAGGGATTAACCTGTCGCACCAATCGTTACAACTTTTTTTATTTACCGCGATTGGGTTAAGTTTAACGATGTTTTTTTTAGTGGTGTTAAATATTAATCGCCGTATGCAAGTATCTTCACTTACGAATGTAAAGTTGGTTGAAGAGGTTTTGCAAGGGGAAGTAAAAGTTGCCATAGCTTATGCTGAACAGGAAAAAATATCGGCTATGTTAAGTTCAGTGAGCAAGCCTAAATACAACGAAGCTGATGTTGACTTGTTGATTGGTCAACATCAACAGATGCTCAGTGATTTAGCTAAATATCATCAGGTGGTTTCTTGGCAACAGCAAGATATTACCACAGCAAAAAGTATTAAAGATTTGCTAGCTCAAGTGATAACGCTTAATCATGACATTTCTTTACGTGGTAATTTTACTGCGAGCTCATGGACGAATTTAATAACTAGCGCACGTCAAGTAAAAACCACAGGTGCCCAAGCAGCTATTGTGTTAACAACCGTTACGGGTGAAAAAGTGCAATGCCTGCTTAATTATCAAGATGGATTTTTAGGTAGTTTGAGCCTAGTACATGATACCGACAATAAGCTAATAACTGAGCAAGTTGAAAAAACTACTCAAGCGCTGGAACAAAATAAAAAACAAGCGTTAGAGCAGCAGCTAGGTTTGGCAAGAACGTTAAACGATAGTGTGGTCAAAGCCATGTTACAAAGCCAAGCTGAATGTTTAACACGAAAAACACCAAGCTCTAGTTTATATCGTCAGCTACATCGTTTATTAGTGTGGGGGCAAGAAACGGAATTACAGAGTTATATTACAGCCGATAAATTCCAACTTCAATTAACTAATACTTGTTTACAAACCCAGATATTAACTTGTTTAGCTAATTTAGCGGTGGAAACTAAAGGGCAAAAAAATAATGCACAATTGTTAGATAAACTACCACATTTATGTCATGTGCAACTTGATAGCCAATTATTTAATGCGGCGATGTTAATGGTGTTACGAGTCATGCTAGCGGGGCAACGCCATAGTCAATTGTTATTAACCACCCAATTGCAGGATAAAAATGCTGGCCAATATGTGGTGAGTTATCACTTTCATTTAACGGTTGAAGGGAAATTAAAAAATATTCCGCTGGTATTGTCGAATTTATTGGCCGAACAACAAGTGGCGGATGAGCTTGAATCGCCAATAACTAGATTATTAAAAGCGCTTTTTCAACGTTTGCATGCCAATGAATTTGTGATTGAGCAAAAAGATAATGGTTATCAATTTACTGTTAATATGCCACATGCGCTTAGCCAGCAACAAAAAGAACAAAAGCCAGTCGGTAATAAAGCGATTGATTTTACTAATAAACACTTTTTATATTTAGCGGATAAGCTTGATGATTGCGTCACACAAAAGGTGATTGAGCAAGCACTGGCTGATGGTCAAGCGAGCGTGACGACAGCACAGAATATAAAACAAACTTGGCCGTTATTAGCGCTTGAAGCGTTAAAGCTTAGTCCGATCCATGTGGTTATCCTTACCGAGCGAAGTTATTTATTGGAATTAACAAGTCATATCGACCACTTACCACCAGCATACCAGCCGAAAGTGTATTTAATTGAAGGTTCAGTAAAAACCGCATCAGATAATAAAGTTGATGAACTTTATAGCCTATTAGCCCTACCTTTTGATAAATATATGTTTAATCAAGGTGTTGAACAGATACTTGCGGAGTCAGTGACATCGAATCAAGTGGATGTTGGCCAAAACTTATCGCTAGTTGATTATCAACGTACAGGGATTGAAGTTTTAATGGCAACTAGCAATTTCAGCCAATACAGTGTTTTGATTAAACTGTTAAATGTTATGGGTTTTAATCTGACCTTTGTTAGTAACAGTGATGAAATGCTGACCCAATGGGCAAGTGGTCGTCATTTAATTTTAATCTCAGATTTTGCAACATCGCCAATTATTGAATTGCGTAATGGTAAACAAGTTCAGCGCGGGATTATTGGTTGCTCTGCTGAACATGTTGCTCAGTGGCAAACAGAAGCCGTAGATAAACATTGGCAAATTAGCAGCTTACCTGAGCAATTGACGGTAAAAGCGTTGAGCGAATTATTGGCAACTTGGTTGGTGGTGAAAGACAAACCTGTTGCGATAGCTCCAGCACCACTGGCTATTCCAACGCGCAATAATCAAGTATTAGAAGCGGCTATTGCTTTTGAAGATTTACCACCTGCCTTTGATTTGAAAAAGTTTGCCGATAACCAAGCAGGCTCAGAGCTGGCGGTTATGATGATGGAAGAATATGTTGGTGAAAATCATCAGCTGGCGTACAAATTAGACTATGCTATTTCGGTAAAATCACAAGAACAAATTAATATTCATTTATCTCAGTTGCTCATTAATGCCAAAGTCATGGCGGCACAAGGGATGTTAGTTGCTTGTCAGCAAGTGCAAGCGACAATAGAGCAACAAGATTATCAGCAAGCTAAAAACTTAATGATAGCACTACATGATGAAATTGAATTAGTGGCGCAATATGCTGAGGCGATTTAGATCATCGCTAGAAGCTGTAAGCGCCTCACTAAGGGGCTGATAATGCTTGGCTAAAATGTGAAGCGGAGCGAAACCGAGCCAAGCTTTAGCTGCTTTAACGATTTGTTATATGGCGCTAACTTTTAAGCCATACGTCATTTACCCAATCCCAAATACTATCCCAAGATTCATCTACTACGCCATTATGAGACCAAAAAACTATTCGACCATCAGGTTTCATGCAATAAAAGTCACCATTATCGTAACAAATAGGAATTAGATTATTGTCGACTCCGCATGTTCTGGCATCATCCAGAACCGTTTTAAAATATGTGTAACATGAAGGGTCAGCAATAGTTACAGGTTCAATGGTCCCAAAGACCACATCGCTAATTTTTAGCAAGTATTCTTTAAAATCGGAGGGGAAATTTATATTAAGTTCTTTTTCTAAAGTTAAAACTTCAGTTTCAGAAGGCAACCGCATTGGAATTAGCACTTCCTCATTATTTTCCCTCAAAATTTTGATTAGATCATCCATACTTATTTAGCCATATAACGCTTTGCTAAGCGGCAATAAAATAGCTGGCTAAAATTGGCGAGGAACGAGCAAAAGCCAACTGTTTTTTGTCCGTTTAAGCAACTTGTTAGTTGCACATTTCACCTACACCTTAAAGTTTTTCTTTATAACCTTCTCTTTAGCTGCATCTTTGTAGATGGCTGTACGGATACACATTAAAAATCGAGGGTCTCTGATTGCGTAAGTATTATCGCTCTTATTTAAAAGAGGTGTTACACCTTCTGATAACCTACTCAAAATGCTGCCAATTCCCATATTTGTTTTAGGAATTGTTGTTGGAAACTCTGTTCTTATCATTGCATCTATTTTTTTCGAATCAAATTGATGTGTTGATATTTTTCCGATGCAATAGATCACTTGGTTTTTTCTAGTTACAGCTGTTGAACGATTTCCCCAGTGACAATCAATAACATTATAACTTTGTCTTAAACCTTGCCTCAACCATTCGAAATTTGCTTTTTTGAGGAGTGACGTTTCATATTTCCATCCATTGTCCTCTATTTCATAAGCTAAACTTTCGCAGTACTCGTGAACCCTTTGGGGAATCCCTAGGGTAATAAAGCAAATTTGGTTAGAAAGTTGAATAAGTTTTTCACCTGTAATATTAATAGCTAACTGATCAAAACCTTTCTTAACTATTTCCATTACTTGCCCTGAATCTAACCCTGCAACTTTATATATTTCATTTATTCGATTCGAAACTGACTCAACATTTTTGGTTTCACTAAAATATTGCAGTACGCCACTAGGTACACCCACTATTAGAAAATTAATATTACACATTGAGTAACGTTCATCGTCTAAAAGTATGATGATATCTGCGAGCTCATCCATTAATTCAGAGCATTCAAATATTGATTCCAAGTTATCTAGAACAATTATTTTTTTATCAGGGTTACTTTCATGGAAGATTCTGAATGCTTTAAGGAGAGGCTCTTCTTGGGCAATGGCGTAATTACCATTATGTTTAAGGCCTCCTTTTGCGAAATAAGCATTTATTTCAGCAGCTTTCTCCTCATTAAACCCAAGCTTATTTACAGTCCCTGGCTCAATCAGACAGTTACATATTTCTTGAGTAATTGACTTCAACCTAGACGCATTAGCGCAATTTGCAATTACATGAGGTATAGAGTTTTCACTTAGTACTTTTTTATAAAGCCAAGATTTACCGTTACCACTTTCTCCAAAAATTAAAGAATGTGAATTACGATTTATTGCTCGTCTAAGTGCTTTTTCATGCTGAGGTCGTTCAACATACATTGAATCGTTAACCTCACTCTGCCTAGGAGTAAAAACTTCCGTGATTTCTTTTCTATTTGTCATTTAATTTTATTCTTGTTATTTGATTGATGCGCAAAAGTTAATAGTGCAACTAACGCCTCATTAAGAGGCTGATAAAAGTTTGCTAAAATGTGTAGCGAAGCGGAACCGAGCAAACTTTTAGCAGTGATCTACCCCCGATAAAACGGACACATTTAAATTTATGCTGCCAGGGCTTCATATTCTATTGGTGAACAATAGCTTATCCCTGAATGCAACCTCATCGCATTGTAGTATTTGTTGATGTAACTGCCAAGCGTTCTGCGTAATTCCTTATCACTTTTAAAAGTGTTTCCGCGAATAACCTCGGCCTTCATCGAATGGAAAAATGACTCCATATGCGCATTGTCCGTACATTTACCTGCTCGACTTAAACTATGTGTAATGCCGCGCCGTTTTAATACTGCCTGAAATACATTCCCCCGATATTCTACACCTCGGTCTGTATGTAACATTAAATCGTTTGGTGGTTTACGCGTTTTAATGGCCTGTTTTAATGTTCGCTTAGTGACTTCCATCGTTCTATTTTTATCTAAACTCCAGCTAATAATACGCCGTGAGTATAAATCCATTATCACCGATAAATATCGCCAAACACCATTTACTTTCAAGTACGTCACATCGGCAACCCATACCTTGTTTTTTGCTTTAGGCACGCCTCCATCAGGTCGTAAGTTTTCGCCTGACGCTAAAAAGCGTTTTAACCCTTGCGACCGATAGGTCACAAGCACAACACGCGCAACCAAACCAAGTTCACCATATAAACGCTCTACTCGCCGTTTACTAATACGGTAGCCTGCTTTGATGAGTGCTTTAAAAATACGAGGGCTGCCATAACGCCCCTCATTTTGTGTGAATATCTGCTGAATTTTTTCTTTCAACGTCACATCCTCTAACGTGCGTGCACTCGGTTGTCTTTCGCGCCAATCGTAATAGCCACTTTTAGATACATTAAAAAACGTCAACAACCTCGTCACCTTTATGTCGGCTCTGAGTTTTTCGATGAATCGATATCTGCTTGATGTTCCTCGGCAAGAAACCGTTGCCACTTTTTTAGAATATACAGCTCCTCCTTGAGTTGCTTATTTTCACGCTCTAGTTGTTGTTCTTTGGTCAGTGCTTTTTTGGTTTTAGATTGTCCAGCCACTTTTTTTCGCTTATCAGCCACAATTATTCCTTCACGATATTCTTTTCGCCATCGTGACAGCATAAACGGGTGAATGTCGAGTTTTTCTGCGACAGATTTTATGGTGACGCCAACAACAAAACTCAGTTGAACAGCGTTGACTTTAAAGTCGTTTGAATACTTCCAAGTGCGTCTTGGATTATTGTACTTCGGCATAGAACACCTCATCTTTAATTAGATTTTGGTGTCCGTTTTATCGAGGGTAGATCAGTGTGAAAGATCTGTAACTATCCCTGAATCCGACATTGATAAGTGTAATGTTGAGTCATGACACCATGTTCGATTTGTTTTTTTTTGATAAGCAACATCAATTGCTTCGGGTTGATTACTTATATATGCAAAGTATCCCACCAAAGAAAGGAGAATTGAAATAAAGGAGAACTCGATGATATTAGATTTCAACACTAAACCTCTTTAAGCAAGTTAACGCCTTGCTCAGCGGCAGTTTAAAGTGGCACGTTTTTGCGTATGCAAAAAAGTGCCACTTTAAACTGTCCGCTGGAGCTATTTGTTATGTGCTTTGCTTGCTATCTTCTTGTATTCTGCCACTTATAAGCACTAAAAATAGCCCAGAACAGAAATCTATTATTGCCCACATTTCTTTTGGGAAATGAATTTTAAAGATTGGGTTGAACACAATAGCCAAGACCACAAAAGCCCAAGGCAATAATTCTTCATTTCGTTCAAAAGCAATATATGCTGCTCATGCAAAGACACCACAAGCTATAAACCGCAACAACATGTAATACCCATACGGCAAAGGTAAAACTCCGACAAAAAGAAACCCTGCTGCAATATAGATAAGGATTTTTGGCATTTACCAAGCACCAAACCAAATGCCGATGCCATGAATAATGGCTATAGGAAAGACCAGTGCCCCTGCAATTAAGAACCCCCATCGTTCATCTGCAAGGCAGGTTATTACATGCGTAATCCACGCACCAAACATAGCAATGTAGATGAAAATCAATATTTCACCTTCACCTTTCATTTTCTTAAGGTTGATCATTTCTTAATTTCTCCTTTTAGTACATAACGCCGCTATAAGGGGCCGGAGTTGCGTTGATTTGTTTGTGCTAGCGTAGCGAAAAAGCACAAACCAAGCAACGCAACGGAGGTCCAGCCAGCTCGCTGGCGTACCTTGATAGCCTTGTTAGCCTTTGCTGAACCACTTTTTTGTAAAAATGGTATAGCTTTTCATTGGTTCTTCGAAACATGGTTTAGTAACAGTTTCTAATGACGCCTGAACCGCTGATAGCTTTTCTCTAATTTCATCGTCTTCGTTATAGCGATCCCAGAAGATACCTTCATGTCGATGCATTTCGTCAAGATGCCTTTGAAACTCATCGGCTTCCATTTGAACTCGACCTTGTCGCTGCCAATAGTGAGTTGCAAGCATATTTGCGGAAGTGAATATGGAATTAATAACTTGGTGAGTTTCTTTGAAAATACTTTCAGTATCCGGGCCAAATACAGCCATGAACTTGTATTTAAGCGTACTGAACTTAACAAAAATTTCTTTCTTTTTTTCATAGCGTTCAAATACGATAAATCCCCTATCAAGCAATTGCCTTTCTGCGTCGGTTTCATGTGGGGCGCGCTCTCTAGTGCTTCCTTCAGTGCTACTGGAAAAAGGGCTTCTAATAAATGCAATTGCATCTTTAATTTCGAAGTATGCCGCTAAAGTTTCTTCTGCAAGTTCAATTTTACGCTTGCCAATGAATTCTCTTTTCCACGCACCAACGCCAGTAATTATTGCCCAGCATGCGGCTACGACTGACACGGCTTGGGCGATTGTTGCTAATTCGATCATTCATACTCCATATGAAGGCTAACGCCTTACTAATGGGCGCAAAATGCTTGGCTAAAATTGGCGACGAAGGAGCGCAAGCCAAGCGTTTTGCGTCCTTTTGAGTAACTTGTTAAGCATACTTGCTGAGAAAGTCATTACATTGTCTTTCATAATCAAGCTTTACAGACTCATCATCGATGTAATCCCGAGTTACTTTGAAGATAATATGATTACAAATCGCATGAAGGTAAACAGCATCTAGTTCATATTTTTCAGGTTTACTAGGATCCCAAGCTTTGGGGTTCTTCTCACTATGGTGATGCAACGTCCCCCTTAAATCTACAATATAATCTATGAATTTTTCATAACTATCATAAACATCAATTGATTGTTTCTGTTTGCGTAATTCAACGTTTAACAAACCTTCCAAAGAGTGTTCTTTTGCGTGTGTAAAAGCCTGTTTTAATTCAGCTGATGATTTTAGCTTTTGTTTAACTTGATTACCGCGCCATTTCCCATCTCCAAATCGAGTTTCCAAAATCATATAAAAATCGTAAATCGCATCTATGTACTCTTGTGCTTCCATATCTATAGTTCCTTTTCGATAGAAACTAGTTATTACAGATTCTTTTGCACCATCCCAAGATGTGATTACAGCCCTAGCTACTAAATCAAAAGATAAAGGTGGGATTTCATCTAAGCTCATTCTTTCTGATCTGGTTGAAAAGTTGAATAGTTTTAACTTTTCTTTTTCATCAGCACTCTCTGGTAACCACACTACTTCAAAGTTACGTTTATCTATTGATTGAAGCCCCCAGACTGACATGAGAGCTTCAATCCCTCTAAGGTTTCTTTGAATAAAATGTAATGCAGGGTTATTTATATTTAATTCGTGTCGATTTTGAGATGTTTTAACAATGTTTGGATAGTATTTTTCTTCTACAGGAATAGTAACTTCAATATGAGTTGCAACGCTACGCTCATCAAGCAAAAAAGAATAACAATAGCCTTTTTCATATATGGGAAGCATTTGCTTTGGATCTAACTTAACCTCACCACTAATTGAAAATTTATACTTCGCTTTCATTTTACATCGATCCCTGAGGTATGCTTAACGCTTTGCTAATGGGCAAAATACCGTTTGCTAAAATTGGCGAGGCACGAGCCGAGCAAACTGTATTTTGTCCTGTTAAGCAACTTGTTATGTGTAAAACCAAGTTCAAAACTTAGCCTGAACAATAACGAAGCTACCCTTAATTAAAATTATCCTTGAGCCATTTAAGCCCAAACGAGAATAAAATAATAGCTTTACCACAAAACTTGTTTTGTAATTGCGTAAAGCTTATTAGTGGTGGCAACTAAACTTACAATGGCGAAACACACCACTTAACTTTTCAATGTTTCTTTTAGTTACAAACACATAACGCCTCAATAAGAGGCAAAAAATAGTTGGTTAAAATAAGCGACGAAGGAGCAAAAACCAACTATTTTTTGTCCTGCTTTATTGACTTGTTAGGGTTTTACCAACTCCGCCCATTTATTATGTAAAAAAGTACGAGATTGAATAACTGATAGCATATAAGGCTTAAACTCACCTTTGGGCAACTTAAAAATTGCACTATAGACTGCGATTTCATTTGCCTCAATACCTTCTGATTTTGCCCAAGCTTGAACAGCAGGATCTGGATCTAAAGTTATATCTGCTTTATCCAGTGCTTTAAGATAAATGAAATACTCATTTTCTGATTCAATTTTCGTAGGGTCACGTTTAATTGAAAACTCAATGACATGTAGATCAGGGTTTTCATTATAAAGTTGTGACACATTGATTTTAACAACTTTAAGATATTCAGGTTCCGCAGCCCAGAATTCATTAATGTCATTGGCAAATGATGAAAATGAAAATAAGGAAAGAATAAAAATAATAGATTTGATTTGCACCAGTTTCTCCGTAAACCCTAACGCTTTGCTAATGGGCAAAATACCGTTTGCTAAAATTGGCGAGGTACGAGCCGAGCAAACTGTATTTTGTCCTGTTAAGCAACTTGTTATGTGTAAAACCAAGTTCAAAACTTAGTCTAAACAATAACGAAGCTACCCTTGATTAAAATTATCCTTGAGCCATTTAAGCCCAAACGAAAATGAAATAATAGCTTTACCACAAAACTTGTTTTGTAATTGCGTAAAGCTTATTAGTGGTGGCAACCAAACTTACAATGGCGAAACACACCACTTAACTTTTCAATGTTTCTTTTTCTTTAGTTAAAAACACATAACGCCCGCTTAACAGGCGCGAAAAAGCTTGGCTAAAATTAGGAACGAAGTGACGCAAGCCAAGCTTTTTGCGTCCTTTGTTGAAGCGTTTGTTATAAGCCAAAACGCCCATCAAATTCTGCAATTAGATCACCACCCTGAAACTGCTGAACTTTGTAATAATTATTGTCCTTATCAAGTTCAATAAAATAGCCAAATTCATAACCGCATACATGCTCAGGGTGAGTTTGACCGTCAAAAGACCAAACATCATCATAGCTAGCCTTAGTCAATGTACGAAGTCTTGAACGATCGCTTATTTTTTCTTGCTCAGGTCTTTCCGATTTCTTCATTTCTATAGCGATCAGATTATCTCGCCCCATAACTTCACCGCGGCTATGCAATATTAGATCGCAAGTAATATTTATAACTTGCAGATCGTCGTCTAACATTGTTTTTACCATGCCATTTTGCTTTCGATTGTACTCTGTATCAGCGTAATAATCGGTTAAACCATTTTGGTGAGTTATCGCTTCTAGAGGTATAGCAAGCCGAGAACATAGATTTCTTTCACTAACACCGCTAAGTATATTTTGGGCTTCTCTTTCAAAAAACTGATGCAAACTTTGTTCAAAAATCTGAGCTAACACTCGGGCTCTCCATGGCTTATAACGCCCCAAACAGAGGCAAATAATTGTTGGCTATAATTAGCGACGCAGGAGCAAAGCCAACTGTTATTTGTCCTGCTGATTTGGCTTGTTAGGTGCTAGATCAATACTGGCGCGGTTTACCGCCAAAACACTTAACAAAGGCACAAATCTATAATTCAAAATTAAAGTGAGAAAGTTTAACCGAGAAAAGAATACTTGAATTGAAAAGTCCTTTTCACAAAAGTTAATGATTTTTCATTAATCACTTAGTTTTAATAAAACACAAAGTTAAAAACTTGAAAGTTTAACCTTGTTAACAAAGCATAATACTTTAAATTCAAAGCCGATTTAAAACAACAATAAACATAAAGAAAAAACACCTAACGCTTTGCTAATGGGCAAAATACCGTTTGCTATAATTGGCGAGGTACGAGCCGAGCAAACTGTATTTTGTCCTGTTAAGCAACTTGTTATGTGTAAAACTAAGTACAAAACTTAGCCTGAACAATAACGAAGCTACCCTTAATTAAAATTATCCTTGAGCCATTTAAACCCAAACGCGAATGAAATAATAGCTTTACCACAAAACTTGTTTTGTAATTGCGTAAAGCTTATTAGTGGTGGCAACTAAACTTACAATGGCGAAACACACTACTTAATTTTCAATGTTTTCTTTATTTAGTTACAAACACATAACGCCCCAATAAGAGGCAAAAAATAGTTTGCTAAAATGTTGAGGCACGAAAACAGCAAACTGTTTTTTGTCCTGCTTGATTGGCTTGTTAGTTGTTTTTTAATTACAAAGCACTGCAAATACAACAAGTTAGCATGTTTAATTGATGGAAGGAAGAAACCCAAAGCATTTCCGCATTTACCACCAAACGTTTGAACTTTGAGCCTTAAAAACTAAAGCCACGTTTCACATAATACTACGCAAGGCGAAAACTGGGTTTAGCAAAAAGGAAGATTAGATTTGTCGGCACTTCCATTGCCAAAACAAAGAATTGAACCACACGCAAAAATAACCGTTGAGCACACAAATACAAAAGCAATTTTACAAATTTATGCGGACAACTAACGCCTCCATAAGAGGCAAAAAATAGTTTGCTAAAATGTTTGAGGAACGAAAAACAGCAAACTGTTTTTTGTCCTTTTAATGGACTTGTTAGAGGTTTGTTACCACCCAAACCAAGCCGAAAATAATTATTAACCCAACTATAAATATATTGCCACTCTTTTTAGCGACACCAACATGTTCTTCTGTGATTGGGCGCATAGGCAATGAAGATAACTCCCAAAACGAACAGACCAACCATACAAGTGGAAATAGCATTAAACTGAAAATACTATTTGTTTGAAATAGTAAAAACACACTTAAAGCTGCCCCCAATATTTTTCCCAAAGTTGGCCAGCCCGATTGAAAACCAAAACGATATTTAGAATGCACAAAACTTAGTTCACCGCATACTTTGCATTTAGAAGGAGAATCAGAACCAGACCAAAGCTTTGACCAAAAGCCAATTCCCTTTTTATTGCAGCTTGGACAGATAAACAAATAAAACCTCTAACGCCACGTTAAGCGGCAAAAAATTGTTGGCTAAAATTGTGAACGGAGTGAAACAGCCAACTATTTTTTGTCCGTTTGAACGCCTTGTTAGTATTACATTACACCGAACTGTTAATAAACAAAGAAACCGGATATTGCTAATATGAACAATATATAGGGAATAATGTAATTAGAAAAACTTGGACTTCTTACAACACAGGATAATATGATTCTAATGATTATAAAACTACCGTAAATTCCAGTAATATTTAATTGTTTAGGTGACTGTGCAGTAGTCCAGCGAATATTTTTACCCGTTTCTTTATCTTTCTCAGCATTTGAAGCAAAGTCATAGTTAATTAACACTTTGCGTCTCTTAAACTCTAAACTGTTTATTTGATTTCCTTCATCGGAAAAGTCATCAAATATTGGCTCTTTGGTTTTATACTTTAGATAGTTTTTGACGTAAGTCTTTCCTTGTCTTGAAATAAACTCACTTAAGAACTCAGTCGTAAATTTCCCATTATATTTTTGCCAGTATCGATATAAAAACCAAAAAATTGCAATCCAAGCCATAAGAGTGAGGAATTTAGGATTTTGAAAAGATACGTTTATTACCTGTAACCTTATTTCATTTGATATAAATGTGCCTTCGCCATAAAAATAAGTAATAAACGCAATGGATGTAATCATCAAGTTACGTCTTTCTGGCTCTGAATCCTGAATTGGCATGCATAGTTCCAAGTAATACTAACGCCACATTAAGCGGCTTAAAACAGTTTGCTAAAATAGTGAGGCACGAACGGAAGCAAACTGTTTTTAGTCCGACTTTAATGCCTTGTTATATATTTTTTTAAGTTTAACTAAGTTAACCAGTTAAACCATTATTTGCAATATGAACTGCATCACCCACCGCCACGTACTCCAATGTTAGAAAAGAAAGCAACATAACGAGCGGTGCTATGCGAATGGGCATTGCAAAACCCAAACAAAACAGTAGAAGTAAAAGCCCTATTTGCATTTAACAAATGCCAAAAGAATTTACAACGAATGTTTGTTAAAAACACAAAACCACGAAGCTATTTTACCTACAATTCGTGGCGGTATATAACGCCCATTTAAGGGGCAAATAATATGTTGGCTAAAATAAGCGACGAAGGAGCAAAAGCCAACTGTTATTTGTCCCGCTTGAAATACTTGTTATAACTCAATTACTTCGAAAACTTAATTTCATATGAAGCCTTAGAAGTTTTATTTGATACCAAATCTTTAACCTGAGCATAAACTTTATAAACACCTTCAGGATCACTATGCTCTAAAATCAAATCAAGAGCAGGATCTGCCATGACAAAAGAGGCAACGTTAGGAGACTTACCACTGCCCCTAGCATAATCTTTTTTTCCAAATAGCAATTTACCATCTGGTTGTTCAATATACATTGAAACTGAGAAAGCATAGTTTTGAGATAAATTTGGAGTCATGCCTGAAACAAGAAATGAAATTACGATAAGTTGATTAGGCTTAGCCTCTTTAAGCCTTTTTATCGTTACTCCTTCGCTACGAGAATTAGTAAGCCAATCTTCTATATATTTTGGGGAGCCAGAGGCAACTATATCGACAGAAAGGTTTCCAGCTTTACTAGGAGATGGGCCTTTTACTTTTTCTGCATGTAAGTTAAATGAGAAGAAAAGTAATATTAAAACTAGTTTAGAAAATTTGCACATAATCATCCTTGAGTTATAACGCCACATTAAGCGGCTTAAAACAGTTTGCTAAAATAGTGAGGCACGAACGGAAGCAAACTGTTTTTAGTCCGACTTTAATGCCTTGTTATATATTTTTTATGTTTAACTAAGTTAACCAGTTA
>NZ_JBQMWH010000016.1:0-69481 GCF_053470345.1 Thalassotalea agariperforans
AAAAATGGACGATGCCGATAAGAAATTGGAAAACGGCCTTGAATCGATTTATGATTGAATTCGAAGACCGTTTGAAAGATGTTATTTAAACTTGGCAGTTACACAAAATGTGTTACAGGGTCTTAACTTATCAACTTAGCAACCATATCTTCTAAAACACCTTGGTCGATAGCAAACTTACGAATACCTTCAGAAAGTTTTTCTGTCGCCATAGCATCTTCGTTATGCTGCCATGCAAACGTTGCTTCTGTTAACGGTGTTAATTCATCTCTTGATTTCGCCGTGATATTGGCTGTTGAAAGCTTAGTTTCTAACGTGCCTTCAGTATTTTGTAATTCAGTTAAAAGTGCAGGGGAGATGGTTAATAAATCACAACCAGCTAACTCAATGATTTCACCTGTATTACGGAAGCTTGCTCCCATCACAACGGTGTTATAACCATACGCTTTATAGTAATTATAAATATTGGTTACAGAAATAACGCCAGGATCTTCAGCGCCGACATAATCTTTACCAGTTGAGGCTTTGTACCAATCTAAAATTCGGCCAACAAAAGGTGAGATCAAGGTAACGTTTGCTTCTGCACAGGCTATGGCTTGTGCTTTAGAAAATAACAAGGTTAAGTTACAAGCAATACCTTCTTTTTCAAGCTGCTCAGCCGCTTTAATGCCTTGCCAAGTAGAAGCAAGTTTAATTAAAACACGCTCTTTGGCAATACCAGCTGCTTCATATAAGGCAATTAACTTTTTGCCTTTGGCGATGCTAGCTTCTGTATCAAATGATAAACGGGCATCTACTTCACTTGAAATACGACCAGGTACATGCTTTAAAATTTCACAACCAAAATTAACAATTAATTGGTCACAAATATCTTCAACATTATTTCCTGCTTTAGCAATGGCATCATCAATTAAGTGCTTATATTGTGGTAATTTAGCCGCTTGTAAAATTAAAGAAGGGTTAGTTGTTGCATCTTGTGGATGTAATGCTTTAATTGAGTCAACATCACCGCTGTCTGCTACCACAACAGTGACTTTTTTTAATTGTTCTAATAAGTTCATTTGTTCACCTTATTCAATTAGTTACGTTTGAATAGCTATAAAAATAATTGCCCCGTACTCTGTTGAGTAACGGGGCAAAATAACAATATCGCTAGGGGATATTAAACGTAACGATTAACAATGTTTTCTAGTAATTCTTGACGACCAGATACTTGTTTAGGGTTAATGTCATTTTCTAATACTAATTTAGATAAGCTCTCTAAAGAGTGATCGCCCGCCATAATGCTTTGACCTAATTCTTCTTTCCAGCCAGCATAACGTGCGTCAACAAAATCAGATAATGGTGCATCTTCAATTAATTTAGCAGCATTTAATAATGACTTAGCCATAGTATCCATACCACCGATGTGACCGATAAATAAATCATCACGTTCACATGATTGACGACGTAATTTAGTATCAAAGTTAAAACCACCTGTGTCTAAACCACCAGCTTTTAAAATTTCATACATAACTAAAGTACATTCTGCAACATCGTTAGGGAATTGATCTGTATCCCAGCCGTTTTGCATATCACCACGGTTAGCGTCAATACTACCCATAATACCTTCAGCACAGGCAACGGCTACTTCATGGTGGAAGCTATGACCAGCAAGTGTTGCATGGTTAGCTTCAATGTTTACATGTACTTCACCGGCAATACCATGCTTATGTAAGAAACCAGCAACGGTTGCGGTGTCGTAATCGTATTGATGTTTAGTAGGCTCTTGAGGCTTAGGCTCAATTAACAACTTACCTTTAAAACCAATTTTATGTTTATGTTCAATAACCATTTTTAAGAAGCGTGCGTATTGCTCGCCTTCTTGTTTAAGGTCAGTATTTAATAGTGAATCATAACCTTCACGACCACCCCATAATACGTAGTTTTCACCACCTAAACGATGAGTAACATCCATTGCGTGTTTAACTTGTGCCGCAGCATAAGAAAATAGTTCAGGGTTAGGGTTAGTAGAGCCACCAGCACAAAAACGTGCATTTGAGAATAAGTTAGCAGTACCCCAAAGTAATTGAACACCAGTGCGGTCCATTTCTTTTTCAAAAATGTCAGCAATGTGATTAACATTTGCGTGGAATTCTTTTAATGATGCGCCTTCAGGAGCAATATCGGCATCGTGAAAACAAAAGTAAGGTACACCTAATTTTTCAAAAAACTCAAATGCTACTTTAGCTTTTTGCTCAGCAAGCGCTAATTGATCACCCGTAGGTTGGATCCAAGGACGCTCAAAGGTACCGGCACCAAAAATATCAGAGCCAGCCCAACAAAAGTTATGCCAATAACAAGCAGCAAAACGTAAATGTTCTTTCATGGTTTTGCCAAGTACTACTTGGTTTTCGTCATAGTAACGAAAGGCTAAAGGATTTGTGCTGTTTTCGCCTTCAAATTTGATCTTGTTTACAGTATTAAAAAATTGTTCGCTCATAGTGGTCTCCGCGATAAACGATTAAGGTGATTAATGATTACTAAAAATGTTTTACAACACTTTGGTAAATTGCTTGGTATTTTTGATGTTGCTCAGCATAAAATGCTTGCATGTTTGCATCAGGTTCAATGATGTTTTTTACTTTGCCTGCTTGGCATACGTCACTAGCAGCTAAGCCAGTTACACCAATGCGAGCTAAACGAGCAGCGCCAAATGCCGGACCAACTTCACCACCTTCACGGTAAGTTAACGGACGATTTAGCACACTTGCCAGAATTTTTCCCCATAACGGACTTTTTGCACCGCCGCCAATAACAGATACTTGATTAATAGTTGTACCGGCATCTAACAATACTTGTTGGCCATCAGCAAAGGCAAAAGCAACACCCTCTAGTACGGCACGGCCTAATTCTGCAGGGTTGGTATTGTGGCCTAAGCCGAAAAATACACCTTGTGCGTTAGGGTTATTGTGTGGTGTACGTTCGCCCGATAAATAGGGTAAGAAAATTACCGAACTAGGCTTACTAAAATCTAATTTTTCAACTTCATCTAATAGCGCTTTTTCATTAGCGAAGCCGGTTAATTGAGTAACCCATGAAAGACAACTAGCAGCACTTAATATCACCGACATTTGATGCCAAGTATTAGGAATACAATGGCAAAAAGCATGCACAGCACCGTCTGGATTAGGTTGGTAGCTTTCGTTAGCAACAAAATATACGCCAGATGTACCTAATGATAAAAAGGCTTCATGTGGGTTGATCACACCAATACCAGCAGCGCCGCCTGCATTATCACCAGCACCAGCAACAACAGGAACTTGTTGAGTTCCCCATAACTTTGCAACTTCTTCGGTAAGCTTACCCGTAATTTCTGTACCTTCGAAAAGGGCCGGCATATGTTCAATTGTTAAGTCTGTTGCCGCTAACATTTCAGGTGACCATTGACGTTTTTCAACATCTAACCAGAGCGTACCAGCACTGTCAGACATATCAGAAGCAAAATCACCGGTCATTAAAAAGCGTAAATAATCTTTTGGTAATAATACTTTTGCAACGCGGGCAAAATTTTCTGGTTCGTGATTTTTAAGCCAAACCAATTTAGGTGCCGTAAATCCCGGCATAGCAATATTGCCAGCAATTTTTCGAGAGTTAGGTTCACGTGCTTCTATTTCTTTACATTCAGCTTCACAGCGACCATCGTTCCATAAAATAGCAGGGCGAATAATGTTGTTATCGCTATCTAATAATGTGGCACCATGCATTTGTCCTGCAATACCAACACCGGTAACTTGCAATAATAAGTCAGCATGATCTTGTTTTATTTCTGCAATTGCTTCACATGTTGCATGCCACCAATCTTGTGGCTCCTGCTCTGACCATAAAGGTTGAGGTCGCGAAACATCAATAGCCACTGATGCTTGTGCTAATAATGTGTCGTTATCATCAAGGATGATAACTTTAACCCCAGATGTTCCTAAGTCGATACCCAAATACATAAATTTCTACCAGCATTTGTTTGTTAATTGATGTTAGCGCTAACAGTAGCATTGTCATTTTCGTGTTTCAAGTAATTTTTTTCTTAAAACATTACCTAAACACCATTATTTGCAGTGGGGTGGATAAAAAATAAACATATTGAAGTTTTACGTAATAGCAATGATAAAAATGATAACCATGGCTATTTTAATTTTTATCAACGAATAAAATGGCATGCTGTGATTGTTTAGCTGAGTTTTGTATTAATCAATGACATTATGCTGGTATAATTTAAGCATTATTTCGTAATTTTCATAACGTCTCGAAGGTACTTTCTAAGATTGTTATGTTCTGCTCATATCATTTATTAAGGCATGATGTTGCCTGAGGTTTTTATGCCGTTTTCAACTCTCGGATTATCAGATCCAATCGTAAAAGCACTTTCAGAACGAGGCTATCAAACACCAACGGCTATTCAAAGCAAAGCCATACCGGTGATTTTGTCTGGCAAAAATCTAGTTGCTGCTGCCCAAACGGGTACGGGTAAAACGGCAAGTTTCGTTTTGCCTATCTTAGAAAAATTAAATAATGAGCATAAGTGTCGTGGTAAACGTATTCGTGCGTTGATCATCACGCCAACGCGAGAGTTAGCTGTACAAGTAGAAGAAAATATTCGCCACTACAGTAAACATTTAGAACTGAGTTCAATGGCGATGTATGGTGGTACCGATACGAATGCCCAAAAAGAACGTTTGATTTGGGGGATTGATATTCTAGTCGCGACACCTGGTCGTTTATTGGATATGGCACAACAGCGCGCATTACACTTTGACGAGCTTGAAGTACTTGTTTTAGATGAAGCCGATAGAATGCTTGATATGGGGTTTATTGAAGACATAAATAAAATTATTGAACGCTTACCTGCAAAGCGACAAAATTTACTTTTTTCTGCCACTATCTCAAATGATGTCCGCAGCTTAGCCAAAAGAGCGATTGATGATGCCGTTGAAATTGCAATTAGCCCAGATAAAGCGTCTACTCCTAAAATTGACCAATGGTTGATCACCGTTGATAAAGATAAAAAGTCGGTTTTATTAAGTCATTTAATTCAAAGCAATGATTGGCAACAAGCACTTATTTTTATTGAGACTAAACACGGCGCAGCCAAGCTAGTGAGCCAGTTAGCCAAACGAGATATTAAAGCTGAGTGTATTCATAGTGGTAGGGCGCAAGGCGTTCGTGAACAAATATTAGCTGACTTTAAAACCGGTGAAATTAAATTTTTAGTTGCCACCGGTATTGCAGCACGAGGTATAGATATTGGTGAATTATCACGCGTGGTTAACTATGACTTACCTGATCAAGCTGATGATTACATCCATCGAATAGGACGAACAGGTCGTGCAGGTGCCACAGGTGAAGCGATATCTTTTGTTGCCAAAGATAACTTTAGAAACTTGTGTGCAATAGAATCACGATTAGGACAGGTGCTACCCCGAAAAGAAATCCCTGGGTTTGAAGCGACAAAAGTTGTACCTGTTTCAGTATTAAATTATCAACCAAAGCATAAAACCAATCATCGGGCTAAAAGTAAGAGTAAGCCGGTAGATAAACATCAATCGGGAAGACGCAAAAAAATATAAAGCGTTTTATTTTTCAATCTCAGTTATTTAAGTTAACTAAGTTTGGTTTAATGAGGTTCAATCCTTGGATTGAACCGAGGGTTAATTATATTAATCGTTTTTTAAGACAGCTAAAGTTGTAATGATTAAACTTGAAATTTTGATTATGTTTTTTTTTCGTATTTTTGAGGAAAAATTAATGCGAGGAGAGTGGATAATTGCATTAATTGGTACGACCGAGTGGACTCGAACCACCGACCCCTTCCATGTCAAGGAAGTGCTCTAACCAGACTGAGCTACGGTCGTACTATGTGTGATTGATAAGTATGATAAATTAACTATTTAACTTCTCAACGGGGCGCTATGTTAGCGATGTGTTTATCGACTTGCAAGCAGTTTTATTGATTTATTGCTTGTTTGCTTATTTAGCAAGCAACTAAGCGTTAGTGAATGAAAACAGGGCAAATTATTAAGCATTTACATCATGCATTAAACGCCATTGCACTAGCTTTAAACGTTTGTATAAGAAGATGGCAGCGGTTGTTAAACCAACAATAAAACCTATCCAAAAACCAGCAGGTCCTAACATATCAACAATGATGTTGCTCACACCTAATAAATAACCCACGGTTAAGCCAACCAGCCAATATGAGATAAAAGTGATGATCAGTATGGCTTTTGTATCTTTATAGCCGCGTAAAGCGCCAGCAGAGATAACTTGAATGGCATCAGAAAACTGAAATAGCGCAGCTAAGAACATTAAACTGGCGGCCAGCTCAATAACTTTTGGGTCATTGGTATAAATGGCGGCAATTTGTGCTTTAAATACTAATGTTAAGGTGGCAGTTAGTATTGCTACTAATAAGGCAAAAATATAAGAGTGACGGCAAATTTCTTTTGCTTTTAAGTGATCATTCTCTCCTAAAGCAAAGCCAACCTTTACAGTAACGGCCATAGCAAAACTTAACGGGATCATAAACACTAAGCCGGAAAAGTTTAAGGCAATTTGATGGCTGGCAACAACATCTGCACCAAAGGGGGCAATTATAATGGCAACCACTGAAAATAAACTCACTTCAAATAATAGAGAAAGGGCAATTGGTACACCTATTATTAAAATATGTTTTATTTGCGATAAGTTTGGCCATGGAAAATGTTGAAATATTCTAATAGTTTTAAAATCTTTGGCAAAATAAATATAGAACAACATCAAAACACACATTAGCCAGTAAACAATGGCTGTTGCAATGCCACAACCTGCGCCGCCGTAGCTTGGTACACCAAACTCGCCATAAATAAAAATGTAATTTAATGGGATATTAATAATTAAGCCGATAATACTGATATACATGGCAGGTTTAGTAATAGAAAGACCTTCGGCACAGTTTCGTAATACCATAAAAATACAAAAACCTGGTGCTCCCCAAACCACATACCATAAATAATCAACGGTCAGTGCTGTCAGGTTTTCTTCAAGGGTAATGTATGGGGTTAATAAGGGAATAGCGACACTAAAACTTAAGATCAGTAATAGCGACAAGCTTAAAGCTATCCACAGTGTTTGTTGACTTGCTTGTACTATGTGGGCAAATTGTTTACGGCCAGCATATTCAGCTACGATAGACGCAAGTGCCATGATCAAACCATAAATAGTTAAAATAATCGGTAACCAAATACTACTAGCAATAGCTACGGCTGCTAAATCAACAGCACTTACTCGTCCTGCCATCACGGTGTCGATAAAGCCCACTAAGTTTTGGATCAGTTGGGTAACAAGAATAGGCGAGGCGAGTTTTATAAGTGATGATGTATTTTTAAAAAATTGTTGAAATGCCATGAAGATTTTCTAGTAGAATGTCGATTCGATAATTAACAAGGGATAATATATGTTTACCGGTATAGTGCAAACACAAGCGTGTGTTTTATCTGCACAATGTGAAAATAATTTAACAAAATTAAAAATTTCATTACCCATACCCTACATTGAGCAGTTAACTATAGGTGCAAGTGTTGCTGTTAATGGTGTTTGTTTAACGGCAGTAGATTTTGCTGAAATTGACAATAATTCTGCATATATTAGCTTTGATATCATTGATAAAACGTTACGCGTTACCAATTTAAGGCAAATAAAACAAGGTGATAAGTTAAATGTTGAGCGTTCGTTAAAAATAGGCGATGAAATTGGAGGGCACATTGTTAGTGGTCATATTCATTGCCAAGCTGAGTTAATGGACATTCAAAAAAACGCAGAAAATTGCCAATTAACCTTACAATGCGCAGATCAGTGGATGAAGTATATTTTAGCAAAAGGTTTTATCACGATTAACGGCACAAGCTTAACGGTAGGTGCAATATCAGGTGATACCTTTAATGTTCATCTCATTCCTGAAACGCTAAAAATTACTAACTTAGGTCAGTTATCTTTAGGGGATAAACTTAATATCGAACTTGATCAACAAACCGTGACCATAGTTGACACCATTGAACGCATGCAACTTAAACTAAGTTAGCCTTTGCTTGTTTATTCATCATCACTATTAACGGCTAATTGTATCGTTTGGCGGTACTCGTCAATATGCATATTTAAATGAATATCACGACAGCAAGCGGGGCATTCATCGTAATAGTCTTGATCGCCACCGCTGATATCTAAACTAAGAAATAAGTGATGTCCACAATGTGGACATTCAATGCGTTGTTCGGTGATATCTTTATCTTTTGACATTGTTTTACTCCTAATAAAAAAGTCCCTATATCATTAATGCTTCCTTATTGGCTTTGTTATATCTATTCATAACTATTGCGACAGTTCATTGAGGTTTAGCAATAGCTCAAGTTGCTCTTGAACTTGCTTTAAGTAAGGTTCACCAAACATCAATAAATGATTTAATAAATGGTAAAAGTTATAAACTAGCTTACGTTGTTCGTAGCCGCCAGTTAATGGATAGGTGTGTTCGTAACCTTGATAAAACGGTGTCGGAAATCTGCCAAAGAGTTCCGACATCGCAATATCAACTTCTCGATCACCAAAATAACAAGCAGGGTCGTAAATTAACGGTTTACCGTTGGAAAAACCTACATTGCCTTGCCATAAATCACCATGTACTAAACAAGGTGTTACTTTATGGAGAACTAAAAGATCGTGACAAACGGTGGTTATTTGTTCGATATCACCAAGAGAAACAGCCTGTTCTTTTAATAATTGCAATTGCCAGCCAATGCGTTGCTCGGCAAAAAAAGTACGCCAATTGGTTTGCCATCGATTAGGTTGTAAAGTTTGGCCTATATAATTATCTTGATGCCAGCCAAATTGACCGTGTTGACTGCATAAATGCATATCCGCAAGGGCTACACCTAAGTTATACCAGTGATCATTTTGGGGTGATGTTAATAATTCAAAAGAGAGCACTAAAAAACTGTTATCTAAAGTGGTACCAAGGGTTATAGGAACAGGGCAATGAATGGTTGATAGTTGTCTTATTTTGTTAAGATTCTCTTGCTCAGTTTCTAATAACGCTAAGTTGCTTTTACTATTTATTTTTACAAAATACTGCTTTGTCGGCTTTTTATTAGCTTGACCGTTAATCGCTCTATGGCCATTTGAGATGCCATTCGAGATGATATAAGCAAGATTGATATCACCACCACTTACCTGACGTTTTGTCGTCAGTTCAAATGTTTCACTGGTGGCTTCTGAAATTGCTTTTGCTATCGCTGCCCACATAATAAGGTAAGTGATATCGGTTAAATGGTTATTTGAGTATAGCGTGATCTGATAATTTTATATTATTCAGCTGTTTTTGCGCAAACTCACCCGTAACACCAATAAATTAAAGCAAATTATTGGTGTTAGCATTGCAAAATAAGGCGATTTCCCCTATATTTGCCAGCTCGATAAATTCGTAATGAATTTAAAATTTATTCGTGCTGTTTTGTGACAGCGCAAACGCAAATAAAACAAGTGGCACTTAGTATGTGTCACCACTGTATAAAGGAAGTTTCATGCCTGTTATTACTCTCCCTGACGGAAGTCAACGCTCATTTGACAATGCTGTATCTGTAATGGATGTTGCTCTTGATATTGGTCCTGGTTTAGCAAAAGCGACTATTGCTGGTCGTATCAATGGTGATTTAGTTGATGCTTGTGAATTAATTACTGCTGATAGCAGCTTACAATTAATTACTAGCAAAGATGATGAAGGTATTGAAATTATTCGTCACTCTTGTGCCCATTTATTAGGCCATGCGATCAAACAATTATGGCCACATACCAAAATGGCGATAGGGCCTACGATTGATAACGGCTTTTATTACGATATTGATTTAGACCATTCGATCAGCGAAGACGATTTAGCCAAGTTAGAAAAACGTATGTTAGAGCTGGCTAAAACTAATTACGACGTCGTTAAGAAAACCGTTTCTTGGCAAGAAGCGCGTGATACTTTTGAAGCGCGTGGCGAAACTTACAAAATTGAAATTCTTGATGAAAACATCGAGAAAGATGATAAGCCAGGGCTTTATCATCATGAAGAATACATTGATATGTGTCGTGGCCCACATGTACCAAACATGCGTCATTGTCAGCATTTTAAATTAATGAAAATGGCCGGTGCTTATTGGCGTGGTAACTCTGATAATAAAATGTTGCAACGTATTTATGGTACCGCTTGGGCAGATAAAAAAGCGCTTAAAGCCTATATTCAACGTCTTGCTGAAGCTGAAAAACGCGACCACCGTAAAATTGGCAAAACTTTAGATTTATTCCATTGGCAAGAAGAAGCGCCAGGCATGGTGTTTTGGCATAATGACGGTTGGACTATTTATACAGAACTTGAAAAGTTTATTCGTGAAAAATTACATGAATATGATTACGACGAAGTAAAAGGGCCATTAATGATGGACCGTGTACTTTGGGAAAAGTCAGGCCATTGGGACAAATACGCTGAAAACATGTTCACTACTGAATCTGAAAAGCGTGAATATGCAATCAAACCCATGAACTGTCCAGGGCATGTGCAAATATTTAATCAAGGCTTAAAATCTTACCGCGATTTACCTTTACGTATGGCGGAGTTTGGTTGTTGTCATCGTAATGAACCATCAGGTGCTTTACACGGTTTAATGCGTGTTCGTGGTTTCACCCAAGATGATGCTCATATTTTCTGTACGGAAGAGCAAGTACAAGGCGAAGTGACTCAATGTATTCAAATGGTTTACGATGTTTATAAATCATTTGGTTTTGAAGATATTCTCGTTAAATTATCAACGCGTCCTGAAAAACGTATTGGTAGTGATGAGGTTTGGGATAAAGCTGAAGCCGGCTTAGCCAACGCCTTAACTAACTTAGGGATTAATTTTGAGTATTTACCAGGTGAAGGTGCTTTCTATGGTCCTAAAATTGAATTTACTTTATTAGATTGTTTAGGTCGTAACTGGCAATGTGGTACAGTACAACTTGATTTTGCTTTACCGGGTCGTTTAGATGCGTCTTATATTGGCGAAGACGGTGAAAAACATGTTCCGGTTATGATCCATCGAGCCATTTTGGGGTCACTTGAACGTTTTATCGGTATTTTAATTGAAGAATACACAGGTAAATTCCCAACTTGGTTATCACCAATTCAAGCAACTGTGATGAATATTACCGACAAACAAGGTGAATATTGCCAAAAAGTTGCAAAAAAATTGAAAGAAAGTGGATTTAGAGCAAAACTAGACTTGAGAAATGAGAAGATAGGCTTTAAAATCCGCGAGCACACATTAAAGCGTGTTCCATACCTTTTAGTTGTCGGTGACAAAGAAATGGAAAATGGCGAAATTGCTATACGAACACGAAGTGGTGAAGATTTAGGAAAAATGTCGGTTGAAGACTTTATTGCCAAATTATCGCAAGAAGTCGCATCTCGTAGCTAATATTTAGCTTTACGATAGCATTAACCGATATCAACATATTTTTTAACGCAAACCTTAATGAGAAAATAGGTTTGGTATTTATTAAGTTCTTCGGAGGAACTGACTATTAAAAATGGTCTTAAAGGCGGGCAAAAAGAGCCAGCACATCGTTTAAATGAGTTAATCACAGATATCCCAGGTAATGAGATCCGTTTAATTAAATTTGACGGCGAACCTGGCGGTATTGTTTCATTAAATGAAGCAATGAACCAAGCTGATGAAGCTGGTGTAGATCTTGTGGAAATTAGCCCAACGGCAAAACCTCCAGTTTGTCGAGTCATGGATTATGGTAAATTTATCTATGAGAAAGCTAAAGAACAAAAAGAACAACGTAAAAATCAGAAACAAATTCAGGTTAAGGAAATTAAATTCCGTCCTGGTACAGATGAAGGCGATTATCAGGTAAAACTACGCAACCTGAGACGCTTCATAGAAGGTGGCGACAAGGCCAAGGTAACATTACGTTTCCGTGGCCGTGAAATGGCGCACCAAGAATTGGGCTTAAACCTTTTAAACCGTGTTAAAAGCGATTTAGAAGACATTAGCGTTTGCGAATTTTTCCCTCGTCGAGTGGAAGGTCGTCAAATGATAATGGTATTAGCACCAATCAAACGATAATACTTGGTAATAGCAAGTAATAAGGCGAAAGCTTTATTCACCAATGTTATCTAGCAACGGGTAATTGAGGCCATGCAAGTATGATTGATAAGTTTACTTATGATGATCATCGCCTGAATTACTAAATTTAAATGGCAATTATTCATTCAAATGAATGTAATAATGAATGCGGAGTATATTCATGCCTAAAATGAAAACTAACAAAGGTGCTGCAAAGCGCTTTAAAGCGACAGCCAACGGCTACAAATTTAAACAAGCGGGTCTACGTCATATTTTGACTAAGCGCCGTACAAAAGTTAAGCGTCATCTTCGTGCTAAATGCATGATCGCCGCTTCTGACATCAAGTCAGTTAAAAAACTTTTACGTCACGGTTAATAGGAGAAATATCAAATGGCTAGAGTAAAACGCGGTGTTGTAGCACGTGCACGTCATAAAAAGGTTCTAAAGCAAGCTAAAGGTTACTACGGTGCTCGTAGTCGCGTTTATCGCGTTGCTTTCCAAGCTGTAACTAAAGCTGGACAATACGCTTACCGTGACCGTCGTCAACGTAAACGTCAATTCCGTCAACTTTGGATTGCTCGTATCAACGCAGCATCTCGTCAAAATGGTTTATCTTACAGTCGTTTTATTAACGGCCTTAAGAAAGCTTCTATCGAGATCGATCGTAAGATCTTAGCTGATATCGCTGTATACGATAAAGCAGCTTTCTCTGTATTAGTATCTAAAGCAGAAGCTGCTTTAGCTTAATACAGGCTGAAAACTTTTGGAAAGGGACGCTATATGCGTCCTTTTCTTTTTCTGATACTTTTTCTTGTCTATTTGTTTCGCTTACTGCGTCAAATATACTCGCTAATTGATATAAGCTGCGCGTATTTTCCTGTTATCATACAGCGACATATCGAAAAATTATCAAAAGAGTAAGATAAACCTGAGCTAACATCACGAATGTTAATATTAGCGAATGATATTTTATTGATGATTAGATATTATTCACTACCATTAATGTTTCAACTATTTAAGAGCTAGAAAAATGAGCCTTGCTGATCAAGTTTTAGCGGTAAATAATGATTTACCTATTCGTACCGATGCACCAGTGCATAGCGGTAAAGTACGTTCTGTTTATTGGTTAACAGCAGCTGATAGCCAACGTTTGATTAAAGAAAAAGGTTATGATGTTGCTAGTGATACACCACTTGCCATTATGGTGATCAGTGATCGTATTTCTGCCTTTGACTGTATTTGGCGAGGCGAAGGCAATATGCGTGGCGTACCAGGCAAAGGTGCGGCGTTAAATGCGATATCAAATCATTGGTTTAACTTATTTAAAGAGCAAGGTTTAGCTGATAGCCACATTCTTGATATTCCACATCCTTTTGTTTGGATTGTACAAAAAGCAACACCGGTAATGATTGAAGCGATTTGTCGTCAATATATTACCGGCTCAATGTGGCGCGCATACACCAAAGGTGAACGTGATTTTTGTGGCATTCAATTACCAGAAGGCTTAAGTAAAGACAGTAAATTACCTGAGCTACTACAAACACCATCAACCAAAGGAATTTTAGAAGGCATTCCTGGTGTACCTGCTGTTGATGATGTAAATATTACTCGTGCTAATATTGTTGATAATTATGCTGCGTTTAATTTTAAATCGGTTGACGATATCGCGCTTTATGAAAAGTTACTAAAACAAGGTTTTGATGTGATCTCGGATGCCTTGGCAAAGTTAGATCAAATTTTTGTCGATACCAAATTTGAATTTGGTTATGTTAAAGATGCACAAGGTAATGACAAACTTATTTATATGGATGAGGTTGGCACACCAGACTCTTCTCGCATTTGGGATGGTGAACAGTATCGTGCAGGTAACGTTGTTGAAAAATCGAAAGAAGGTTTCCGCCAGTTATTATTAAATCATTTTCCAGATCCTGATATTTTATTAAATAAAGATCGCATGGCTGAGCGTTTAAAACTGGCCGAAGATAATGAATTACCGGTGCAAGTATTAATGGATGTTTCTAAAACGTATATTGATATTGCTGAGAAGATCACAGGGAAAAAAATTGTCTTAAGTGATAATCCTAAAGCAGAAATTATTGATATTTTACGTAATAACTACCAATTAATTGATTAACATTCATTTGATTAATTGCATATTTTAGGCCTTGTTTTGACAAGGCCTTTTTATTACTAGCGTATTAAATTTATACGGTTATAAGTTTCTTGTTACCAGTAATTTTTCCTTAATTAAATCAATTTCTAAGCTTTTTGTCTTCTTTTTAGATAAATTAAGCTTTTACCCTACATTAATGCTTTGCTTTTGTGTAAAATCACACACCATTTTATTAATCAAATATGTCTACCCAAAGCTAATAATAGCTTCAGAGGAAATCATGAATTTAGACGATATAATTTTACAGGCTGAAAAAGCGATCAGTGAAGCCGTTGATCCAGCAGCGCTTGACGAAGTTCGTGTGAACTTTTTAGGTAAAAAAGGGCTTTTTACTGAGCAAATGAAAGGTTTAAGCCAATTACCAAAAGAAGAAAAACCAAAAGCTGGCCAAGTAATTAACTTAGCTAAACAGCAAGTGCAAAAAGCATTAAACGCACGTGGTGAGTTTTTACGGGCACAAGAAATTACCGCAAAATTAGCGTCTGAATCTATTGATGTAACTTTACCAGGTAGAACAAATGAATTAGGTGGTTTACACCCGGTTACACGTACTATTGAACGTATTGAAAGCTTTTTTGGTGAACTAGGCTTTGAAGTAAAGTCTGGTCCTGAAGTGGAAGATGACTTTCATAACTTTGATGCATTAAATATTCCTGAGCATCATCCAGCTCGACAAGATCATGACACCTTTTATTTCAACCCGAAATTAGTGTTACGTACTCAAACCTCAGGTGTTCAAATTCGCACGATGGAAGCGGAACAACCACCACTACGTATTATCTCGCCGGGCAAAGTGTACCGTAACGATTACGATCAAACGCATACGCCAATGTTTCATCAAGTAGAAGGTTTATTGGTAGATAAAGACGTTAGCTTTACGCACTTAAAAGGCATATTACATGACTTTTTACATAACTTTTTTGAAGAAGATTTAGAAATTCGTTTCCGTCCATCTTATTTCCCATTTACAGAACCGTCAGCAGAAGTTGATGTTATGGGGAAAAATGGTAAATGGTTGGAAGTATTAGGTTGCGGTATGGTTCATCCGAATGTTCTACGTTCAGTGGGTATTGACCCTGAAGTGTATACCGGTTTTGCTTTTGGCATGGGGGTTGAGCGTTTAACAATGTTACGTTACGGCGTTAACGATTTACGCGCATTCTTTGAAAATGATCTTCGTTTTTTAAAACAGTTTAAGTAGGACTCAAGCAAATGAAATTTAGTGAATCTTGGTTACGTGAGTGGGTTAGTCCTGAGTTAACATCTGAGCAATTAACCCATCAAATTACCATGGCGGGTTTAGAAGTTGATGGCATTGAAGCAGTTGCTGGCCAGTTTTCAGGCGTAGTGGTTGGTGAAGTAGTTGAGTGTGGTCAACATCCTGATGCTGATAAATTACAAGTAACAAAAATTAATGTGGGTAGTGCAGCAAGCGATGGCGAGTTAATTGATATTGTTTGTGGTGCTAAAAACTGCCGTAAAGGCTTAAAAGTTGCGGTTGCAATGGTAGGCGCTGTTTTACCAGGTGATTTTAAAATTAAAAAAGCGAAATTACGTGGTCAACCGTCGTTTGGTATGTTGTGCTCTGAATCTGAATTAGGTTTAGCTGACAGCGCTGATGGCATTATTGAATTACCATTAGATGCGCCAATTGGCACTGATATTCGTGATTATTTAGACTTAAATGACGTTACCATTGATGTTGATTTAACGGCTAACCGTGGTGATTGTTTAGGTATTAAAGGCTTAGCACGAGAAGTTGGCGTATTAAATAGCTTAACTGTTAATGAAGTTGCTATTTCACCTGTAGTGCCAAGTATTGATGACAGTGTCGCGATTAATATTGCCGCGCCACAAGCGTGTCCTCGTTATTTAGGTCGTGTTATTAAAGGCATTAACTTAGCCGCACAAACACCGTTGTGGATGGTTGAAAAACTACGTCGTTGTGGTGTACGTTCAATTGACCCTGTCGTTGATGTTACTAACTATGTCTTGTTAGAACTTGGTCATCCGATGCATGCTTTTGATTTAGCTAAAATTGACGGTAGTATCAATGTTCGTTTTGCCAACAAAGATGAAAAATTAACCTTGTTAGACGAAAACGAAGTTACCTTATCAGAGCAAACCTTAGTAATTGCTGATGACAATAAAGCGTTGGCAATGGCCGGTATTTTTGGTGGCTTAGAAAGTGGTGTTACTAAAGCTTCTTCGGATATCTTTTTAGAAAGTGCATTTTTTGCACCACTGGCTATTTTAGGTAAAGCACGCCAATATGGTTTACATACAGATGCTTCTCACCGTTATGAACGTGGTGTTGATCCACAACTACAACGTGATGCAATAGAACGTGCAACCGCCTTATTATTAGAAATTGTGGGTGGTGAAGCAGGGCCTGTTATTGAAGCCGTTGATGAAAGCCATATCCCAGCGGTTAATCATGTTTCATTACGCCGCACAATGTTAGATCAACGTATTGGTTTTCATATTAATGATGACAAAGTGTCTGAAATTTTAACCCGTTTAGGTTTTAGCATTGAGTTTACTGATAATGTTTGGCAAGTTGCTGTACCTGGCTATCGTTTTGATATTTCAATTGAAGTTGATTTAATTGAAGAAGTTGCGCGTATTTTTGGTTACAACAACATTCCTAATGTATCGCCAACAGCATCGTTAAAAATGCGCCAACATAATGAAAGCAAACTACCGGTTGCTAAATTACGTCAAACTCTAGTAAACCGTGGTTTCCAAGAAGCAATTACTTATAGTTTTGTTGATCCTAAAATTCAGTCGTTAATTCACCCAGACGCTGAGGTAATGACTTTACCGCATCCTATTTCTTCTGAAATGTCAGTTATGCGTTTAAGTTTATGGACCGGATTATTACAGTCAGTGGTTTATAACCAAAACCGTCAACAAAACCGTGTTCGATTATTTGAAACCGGCTTACGCTTTGTACCCGATGAAAGTGCAGAAAATGGTGTGCGACAAGATAATATGATCGCAGGTGTTATTTCTGGCTCGCGTAATCAAGAACATTGGCAGTTAGATACAATTGCTGCTGATTTCTTTGATTTAAAAGGGGATGTTGAAGCGTTACTTTCTCATGCTTGCGCTGAGGGTGAGTTTGAATTTTCAAAAGCAGAATTACCCGTTTTACATCCAGGGCAAACGGCGGCAATTCATCGTGATGGTCGTTTAGTTGGTCACATTGGTACCTTACATCCTGAAATAGAAAGAAAATTAGGCCTAAATGGTAGAACAGTTATTTTTGAGTTACTTTTAAGTGAAATAACACAGCAAAATTTACCTTGGGCTACTGATATATCTAAGTTTCCGGCCAATCGCCGTGATATAGCAGTTATTGTTAAAGAGCAAGTTGATGCAAAAAAAGTGTTACAACTTATTGAAAAGGTTGGCGGAAATAATTTAATTGATCTAAACTTGTTCGATGTATATACAGGTAAAGGTATTGACCCTGGTTTTAAGAGTTTGGCAATTGCATTAACCTTGCAAGATGTGAATAAAACTCTTGAAGAAAAAGACATCAATGATGTTGTCGAAACCGTTGTTAATACCCTCAAAAATGAACTAGATGCAGAACTGAGGAATTAATCCATGGCGTTAACGAAAGCAGAAGTAGCAGAACACTTATGTGAAAAGGTAGGGCTGAGCAAACGTGATGCTAAAGATATGGTGGAAATCTTTTTTGAAGAGATCCGTGAAACTTTAGAAAGCGGTGAGCAAGTTAAACTTTCTGGCTTTGGTAATTTTGATCTTAGGGAAAAGGCGGAACGACCGGGCCGAAATCCTAAGACCGGTGAAGATATTCCAATTTCTGCTCGTAAGGTAGTTACCTTTCGACCAGGGCAAAAATTAAAAAGCCGAGTTGAAGACGGTAACCAGTCTTAATTAACATTCCAAGTGTTTATTTAGAATTCCAATCTAGTTATAAAAGGCTGCTTAATGCAGCCTTTTCTTTTACTTTTTTAAATTAAATTTATATGCGCCGTAGTCAGTACCCAGAGCAAGAAGTTAACGTTATTAATTGGCGGGTTATTAAACAAGTATTACCTTATTTGTTAGAGTTTAAAGTGCGAGTGACTTTTGCGCTTGTTTGTTTAATTCTGACTAAGCTCGCTAGTGTTTATTTACCTTTTATCTTGAAGGATTTAGTTGATACTTTAGAAAAGGGCAATACTGAAACGCTTATCTTAGTACCTTTTGGTTTGGTGGCTGCTTATGGTTTAACCCGTTTAGGTATTGTGTTATTTGCGGAAATTCGCGACACCTTATTTGGCAAAGTAACAGAACGCGCTATTCGCCGCATTGGTTTAAAAGTTTTTCAACATTTACATCAACTAGAATTAGCATTTCACCTAGAGCGGCAAACGGGGGGCTTGTCGCGCGATATTGATCGTGGTAATTCGGGCATTAGTTTTTTAATGCGCTTTATGATCTTTAATATTATTCCAACCTTGTTTGAAATCAGTTTAGTGATCGGTATTTTATTTTTTAACTACGGGATAGGGTTTGCGCTAATTACCTTACTTTCGATTGTTAGTTATGTTGCTTATTCGATTTATGCCACAGAATGGCGAACAGGCTATATTCGTGCGGCCAATAAAGCGGATTCTTCTTCTAATACCCGTGCTATTGATAGTTTGTTAAATTATGAAACCGTTAAATACTTTACCAATGAAAAATATGAAGCGGATGCTTATGACGAACAATTAGCGAGTTGGGAAACGGCAAAAACAAAAAATAGGTTATCGTTATTTGCATTAAACGGTGGCCAAGCCTTTATTGTCTCCGTATCAATGACGGCTATGTTAGGGCTTGCAGCATATCAAGTGTCGCATGGCATACTAACGTTAGGTGATTTTGTGTTGATCAATGCTTTTATGATGCAATTATTTTTACCGTTAAACTTTTTAGGGTTTGTATACCGTGAAATTAAAGGCTCATTAGCTAATATTGAAAATATGTTTGGCTTACTTGAACGTAAACCAACCATAACGGATATGGATAATGCTCAGGCTTTAAAGCTCAGTAAGGCAAATATTCAATTTGAACAAGTTAACTTTCATTATCATCCCGATAGAGCCATTCTTAAGCAAGTATCTATTACTATTCCTGCCAGTTCAAAAGTGGCGATTGTTGGTGAAAGTGGCTCTGGTAAGTCAACCTTAGTAAAATTACTGTTTCGTTTTTATGATGTTACTTCTGGCGCCATTACTATTGATGGTCAAGCAATTAATGAAGTAACTCAGCATTCTTTACGCTCAGCCATTGGTATTGTGCCGCAAGATACAGTGTTATTTAATGATACACTTTTTGAGAATGTCAGATATGGCAAACCAACGGCAACAGATGCCGAAGTATTTCATGCCATAGAAATGGCTCATTTAAGTAAGTTAATACAAGATTTACCAGATAAAGAACATACCCTTGTTGGCGAGCGTGGTTTAAAATTATCGGGTGGTGAAAAACAGCGGGTTGCCATTGCGCGAACAATCTTAAAAGATCCGGCAATTTTAATTTTTGATGAAGCGACCTCTTCACTTGATAGCCATTCAGAGCAAGCGATATTAAAAGCGATTAATGATGTTGCTAAAAATAGAACGAGTCTTGTTATTGCTCATCGATTATCAACCATAGTTGACGCAGACAACATTGTTGTTATGTCTAAAGGGCAAGTCGTAGAGCAGGGCACTCATGCTAACTTATTAGCTAATAATCAACTTTATGCCCGTATGTGGCAATTACAACAACAGGAATCATAATGGATCATCGCATAGCCGCCACCAAAGCTTGGTTGTCAGATATCATTATCGGCTTTAATTTTTGTCCTTTTGCGAAAAAAGAATTTGTTAATGACAGTATTCACTATTATGTTGCACCAGAAACTTCTTTTGACAAAGCGTTAGAAATGTTAATTCATCAATGTGAATTTATGGCAAATAACCCTTCGGTTGAAACCGCACTTATTATTTTTGACTCAGGTTTTACGGAGTTTGAGCAATATTTAGATTTATTGGATTTTTCTAACCAATTAATTGCTGATAGTGGTTATGAGGGCACTTTTCAAATCGCCAGTTTTCATCCTGAATATTGTTTTGAAGGTGAAGATCCAAGTGACGCGGCTAATTTTACTAACCGATCACCATATCCTATGTTGCATATATTACGTGAAGAAAGTTTAGAAAAGGTATTAGCAACTTATAAAGAGCCGGAGTTAATTCCTGAACAAAATATCAAGTTAGCACGTGATAAAGGGGCACAATTTTTTCAGCAAAAGCTAAAAGCCATTCACGCACAACATCAATAAATGCCTAGGGTCTATTGATCTTTGTTTATATTTTCAGCAATAGGCTATTTTGAGTGATAGCAAAGCAGAATGAAGGTTGTTTGCTTATTCCAAATGCGTGAATTCCAAATAAGTGAAATTCTAATGCAGCTAGCGCAAAAAATAGCCATTGCACTATGCACTGAGGGCTGAGGCTAAAATCGCTTTACACGGCGTTAAAAATTATTGGTTTGGTTTAGATGACTAAACGACATAATTTCAGCCTTGATTAAAGCGATTTTATCTCTCAGCTGAATTATTAAACAAAGATAAACAGACCCTAGGTTATAATAAAGATAATAGTAAGGCTGAATATTAATGTTTGATGTCTATTTGACCGAATTTTTCCTTATAGCAGTTATTCATTTTTTTGCTGTTGCAACACCAGGTCCTGATTTTGCTTTGATTTTAAAACAAAGTATTCGTTATGATCGTAAAACGGCAATAGTAACCAGTTTAGGTATTGGTACCGGCATATTGTTGCATGTCAGTTATTCAATTATCGGTTTAAGTGTTGTTTTCTCAACGCATCCCTTTGCTTTTGATTTATTAAAGTATCTCGCCGCCAGCTATTTTATTTACCTTGGAGTGTTAAGTTTAATGGCTAAACCTTTAACCTTAACCGAGCAAAAAAATATCGCTTTGTTAGGCTCGCCCTCAATCAAAAAAGCGTTTATCACAGGTTTTTTAGTTAACGGTCTTAACGTTAAAGCAACACTATTTTTTATCGCTTTATTTAGCACCATAATTTCAATGAAGACACCAACTAATATTAAAGTTATTTATGGTATTTATATGGCGTTAGCGACCAGTTGCTGGTTTATCTTTTTATCATTTAGTTTGTCTAACTCCTTAGTTAAAACATGCTTAGTGAAAAGGGGCTATCTGCTTGAACGATTAATGGGGGTTATATTATTAATGATCGCGCTACAAATTTTGTTTATGACTTATCAATAAATACAAGCTAGAGCGTCCTGAGCGCTTCCAGCATTGCGTTAATCAATTTTTTATATTCCTGCATGGATGCAGGTTATTAGAGCAAGGCAGGAGCAGTTGTCGAGAATCACTATATTACATCGCTCGCGCCTTGTTTTGAAAGCGCTCAGTTAGAACAAAAATTATACCTGAAAGGTCAACACGCTCTAGTTAATGATAACTTAATATTAATTCTTAACCTGATTGAGGTATAATTTCATTATTTTATTAAATAAGGATTTCTGTGGATAAACATCCTATTGTTCATGTCGGTGGCGACATGGAATCAGCGCTTAACGGCAAGTATACAATTAATATACAGTCGATATTAAAGGAAGCTTGGGCTTTAACGTTACTTAGCCGTAAAACCATCAATATTAGTTTGTTTTTTATATTAATGTTTGGTGTTTTTATCACTTTACTGACTAGCAACTTTTTAGGTGGCATTGAAAAAGTTCAACAAGATCCGGAAGCATCATTTTTAATTAATATTATTATTACCTTGGTTATTTCACCATTAATTGCGGGTGTTGAAATGTTTGGTGTATTTGCCAGTGTTGGTATCAAAAGCCAACCTCGGATGCTGTTTAGCTTTTTAAAATCAGCCAGTTATGTTTCTTTATGTGCTTTATGCTCTATGGTTCTTATTTCAATAGGGCTAGAGTTGTTTGTACTGCCTGGAGTTTATTTAGTGATCGCATTAACCTTAACAATGCCGTTAATTATTGAAAAAAAATTATCTCCGTTAAAATCTATTTTAATTTCATTAAAAGTAACACGCTTTCAATGGCCACAGTTATTTCTACTACACTTTATATTAGCTACTGTCTTTTTTGTTACGTTATTGCCTTTGTTATTTTTAATCAATAGCCCTGCAAGTATTATCGGTGTGGCAATATTCTTCTTTTCAATGAGTTATTTAGCACCAATGTATTACCACATGAAAGGTATTTTATACCGTGAAATTTTTGGATTAGATATTCAAACAGTCGATAAACAAACATCCATTAACAGTACTTTTTCAGCTTAGAGATAAATTATGTTTAAAATCGTATTCAAATTTATTGTTCTTGTGATTGTTTTTATCGCATTAATTGCGCCTTTTACATTTTTAAAACCTGTTATAACTGACAAAGGACAACAAGATAAGCGTGCGAAACCGATTGTTGTTGAAAAACCGTTACATTCGGTGAAATTACCTAAGTTTAGTAAAATTAGAGACACAAAATTAAAGAAAAAGACTTTTTTTGATTTTCTAAAGCCGGCCATTATTAAAGCTAATAATCAGTTACTGGCTACCCGTAAACAAGTACTAGCAATTCAGCAAAAGTTAACCTTAGCGCAAACCTTAACTAAGGATGAACAAGCATTTTTACGAAAAAATGTACAAAAATACCGTATTACCGGCAAACTTAATAAACAACAGCAAGTGCAAAAGTTGTTACGACGTATAGATATTGTGCCAACCGAATTAGTGCTAGTACAAGCGGCAAATGAATCGGCTTGGGGAACGTCTAGGTTTGCGCGTATTGGTTTGAACTTTTTTGGTTTATGGTGTTATAAAAAGGGCTGTGGCATGGTACCAAATGCACGTGATGAAGATGGTAAACATGAAGTAGCCGCTTTTCAAAGTATTGATACCGCGGTTGAAAAATATTTATATAATATTAATTCACATTATGCTTATGATGTTTTCCGCACCATAAGAGCACAATTAAGAGCGCATCAGCAGCCGTTAAAGCCTGAAATTTTAGCGACAGGCTTGTTACCTTATTCAGAGCGTGGCGCTGACTATGTCTCTGATATTATTGATATGTTACGCCATAATGCGAGATACATTAAAGTAGGTGCTTAAGCGCTGATTAAAAAACTAACCGAATTGAATATCGGTTAGTTTTTTATTTAGTTAACAAAGCTTAACTAAGATCGATCACTTGTAATGGGCTATTTAATAATTCATCTTTAAATTGTTGATTATTCGCAGGGCTTTTGTCTTGAAACTCTTCTCGGTCAAAAGCGATATCGCCGCCATTAATTACCCCTGATGAAGAATTTATTCCTTTAAAATCAAATAACTCAGTATCACACATATGTGAAGGTACTATATTGCGCATGGCTGTAAACATTGACTCTATTCGGCCAGGGTGAGAGCTATCCCAATCATTTAACATTTGTTTAATGTTTTGGCGTTGTAAGTTCGGTTGTGAGCCACAAAGGTTACAAGGAATGATAGGAAACTTTTTTAAACTGGCATATTTTGCTAGATCGGCTTCTTTACAAAAGGCCAGTGGACGAATTACAACATGCTCACCATTATCAGAAACTAGCTTAGCTGGCATTGCTTTCATTTTGCCGCCATAAAACATATTTAACATCAAGGTTTCGATCATATCGTCCCTGTGATGTCCTAAGGCAATTTTTGTTGCCCCTAAATTTTTCGCCGCTTTGTACAAAATGGCCCGACGTAAACGCGAGCATAAACTACAGGTAGTTTTTCCTTCAGGGATTTTATCTTTAACTATAGCGTAAGTATCTTCTTCAATAATTTGGTATTCAACACCTAAGCTAGCTAAATAGTTGGGTAAAATATGCTCAGGAAAACCAGGTTGTTTTTGATCTAAGTTAACTGCCACTATATCAAAATTAATTGGTGCTAAAGTCTTTAATATCAATAAGATGTCAAGTAACGCGTAACTATCTTTGCCGCCAGACAAGCACACCATGATACGATCGCCGTCCTCAATCATGTTATATTCAGCGATAGCTTTACCAACATGACCACGCAACTTTTTTTCAAGTTTTTGTAATTGTGTTTGCTCAGCTTTTGATAATGATTGTATTGCGTCAGACATAATTTCACCCTAAATAAATTCGCGCGAATTATACCTGAACTACTATAACTGACCAATTAAATAATGGCTTTGTTTCTTAAATAAACGCCCATTTACAATGCTTGATCAGTCGGCCAGTGGTGAAATATAACCATCAGGTTTTAAAGCCAATACATCACAATTTAAATTATCAATGACTTGTTCGGCAGTATTGCCAATTAATGCCGCTGAAAAGCCTGTTCTGCCAATTGTACCTAAGATCACTAATTCACAATCTAATGCTTGCGCCATGGATTCAATAACATCTTCGGGTAAGCCTTCTCTAACATGGGTGTTGTCAAGGTCAAAGTTAAAACTTAAAGCATGTTCTCTCATGGCGTCGGTATGATGTGCTTTCATGTTATGACTATATTCAATAGCATTAAACTCAGGGATTTCTATGGCAATATTAACTGGGGTACCAGGGTAAGCGTTAACCAAATGAGCATTAGCATTAATTAATTCCGCTAAATGCACCGCTTCTTCGGTAAGTTTTTTATTAAGGGAAATATGTTCTTCCTCTTCGTTACCTACATTAACAGCCGCTAAAATATTACCATTTTCTGGCCATAGATGATCTTTTACTAATAATACAGGACAAGGGCATTTACGCAGAATATGCCAATCGGTGGGGGTAAAAATAACCGATTTTAATTTGTCATGGTGATGAGTACCTTTAACCACCAGATCAAAGTTATGTGCTAATACTTCTTGAATAATGGCTTCAAAAGGTCGGTTATGCCAAACAACTTTGGTTTTTATATTTAAGTTATCGGCTAAATAATTATCTTCTGGTTGCGTGATTAATTCTTTTAGCCAATTTTCTCTACTTTTGATCACTGACTCACGCATATTTTCGCGTTCTTCATGCGACAACATGGTGGTCATTTCGTAGGAAAAATCAAAAATAGTTAAAAATACGGTGATATTGGCTTGTGTTTTTTTACCTAAGGTAATGGCACGTTTTAACGCTTTTTGTTCTTCATCGTTGGGGTCAACAACGACTAGAATGTTTTGATATTTTTCCATGATTGGCCTCGTTATTTGTCGTTAACTTGCGCTTATGATAATCATTTATTTAATACTATTAGCTAACTTGCCAAGTTTAGGCTAGTTAATATTAAACAATGAAAATCAATTCAATGCTTTAACAAAGTTTAGTTCAAGAACGGCAAAATATCGAAGATATGGCGGGGTTTATACTTAGAAAATGACAAGGAGTTCCCTTAATGCATAAGTTGTCACTAAGTCATTAAGGGAGGAATAAAAAACTATACTTCACCTAGTGTTTTAAGTTCTTCTAAATTATTGATCGTTATGAATTTTCCATTAACATTTAATAAACCTTGTTTATCAAATCGATTTAATAACCGGCTAATGGTTTCTACTGTTAGTCCTAAATAGTTCCCAATATCACCACGTGTCATTGCTAATCTGAATTCATTTGGGGATAAATTACGGGTTTTATAACGAGTACTAAGCATGACAATAAAAGTGGCTAGTCGTTGTTCGGCATTTTTACGATTAAGCAGTGATAACATGTCTTGATCGGTTTTTATTTCTGCACTCATTAGTTTTAAAATTTGTTTACGCAGCTTAGGCATAGTGGCTGATAAGTTATCAAGCGTGTCGTATGGAATTTCACATACCATTGAGGTTTCTAATGCTTGTGCAAAACTTGCATGTTCTGATTGGGCAATTGCGTCAAATCCTAATAAGTCGCCAGGTAAATGAAAACCTGTGATTTGTTCTTCGCCTTGCGCATTAATTGTATAGGTTTTAAAGGTACCGGTACGAATAGCAAACAATGAATGTAGTGCTTCACCATCACTATATATTTTGTCATTTTTATGAACAGGGCGCTTACGATCTATGATTAAATCAAGTTGATCAAGCTCTTGTGCATCTAAAGAATAAGGTAAACATAATTCACTTAAACTACAGCTTTGGCAATGGATATGTTGTCGTCCCGGACATTGATTTGTTTGCATATTTATATCCTCAATAATGTTAAGGCTATTCTATGCAATGCTTTTAATAGATGCAATTGAGTTTAAAGAATTATTAGTTGATAAATTCCAAAGAGAATTAAAGAGATAGCCGATAATTTTTTAAATAACGGGTTGAGCAATAAACTTTTAAAGGAATGTATGCCAAACGATAATGCGATCAGGGCTGGTAATGTACCTAAACCAAAAAAGCACATGATAAGGGCACCTGTGATTGCATCACCACTGGCTAATGACCAAGTTAAGGTGGAATAAACTAAGCCACAAGGTAACCAGCCCCATAACATACCTAAAGCCAGCGCTTTGCGTTTGTTATTAACTGGAATAATTTTTTTACTTAGGGGGGATAGTTTTTGCCAAATACCACGACCTGCTTTTTCAACATAACTTAAGCCCATAAACCATTGGCCAAGATACAAACCCAATAATATTAAAAAAATCGCAGCCACGAAGCGTAAAACATAAAGAGGAAAACCGACGCTATGAATAGCGATGGAACTACTTAAGGCGACAATAAAACCGATAAAACTATAAGAAAAAATACGGCCAAAGTGATAAAAAATTACTAACCAAAATTTACGGTTATTTTGCTGTTTTTGCTCGATAGCACTGGTTAACATGGTGGTTATGCCACCACACATACCTAAGCAGTGACCACTACCGAATAAACCAATGATAAAAGCAGAGAGTAAATCAATCGACATTGTGATCTACAGCGTCACTTATTTTGTTATTTTTAGCCATTGATTTTGTTGTTGCAGAAGGTGCATCTGTTGGCTGTGGTTTTCTATCGGAGCTGTTTACGGTTTTTGGGTTTTGCTGCTCTGCTGTTTTTTCATCATCATATAAAATACTCATACCTTGTTTTTCGAGATCGGTAAATTGTTCGGTTTTAACCGCCCAAAAAAATAAATAAATACCAATAATAGTAAGAATTATCGCGATAGGGATCAAAACATAAATGATGGTCATTTTTTCAATAGCCTTAAAGAATTTGTGACAACTAAAATTGAACTGGCTGACATACCAATAACGGCTAAATACGGAGTAATGTAGCCCATCATCGCAAGCGGTAAAACAATGGCATTGTATGAAAAAGCCCAGCAATAATTTTGAATGATAATGCGTTTTGTTTTATCACCCACTTTTAAACAAGTGAGTAGTGAGGTTAACTGGTTATTCAATAAAATAACATCAGCGCCATTTTTAGCAATATCAGTACCATTGCCCATTGCAAATGATATATGTGCCGCGCTAAATACTGGCGTATCGTTAACACCATCGCCAACCATAGCAATAGGTTGATTAATCTTTTGGATCAGCGCCATTTTTTGTTTTGCTGATAATCCGGCATGGATAGCTGTCATAGGTAATGATTGCGCTAATTTTTGGCATGCATGTTCGCTGTCACCAGAAACCATGTATAAACTTTGTTTCATAGTTTTTAAAGTGGTTAATACTGCATTGGCATCTTCACGTAACTTATCTTGTAAATAAAATACCGCGATTGCTTGCTCGTTTTTCATTAACACACACTGCGCTTCATGATGGCGACTTAGGTTTTCATCACTTAATAACCAGCTGACTTTACCGATGACATAACTGTCTTGATTAATATTGCCGGATACACCTTTACCTGAATGTACGGTAAGATTTTTGCATTGAATATTGTGATCACGATAAACCGAAAAAGCTTTGGCTATTGGATGCTCAGAAGCTGATTCTAACGCAGCAGCAATGGTTAATACTTCTGCTTCATTAATATCTTTGGTTAATATGGTAACTTGTTCGATACTAAACTGACCTGTTGTTAAGGTACCGGTTTTATCAAAAGCAATAGCGGTTATTTGTGGCAAGGTTTCTAAAACATGGCCAGATTTTATCATGATGCCCGCTTTATTAAGCCGAGTGGTTGCACAAGTTAGTGCTGTAGGTGTGGCTAATGACAGAGCACAAGGGCAGGTTGCCACTAAAATAGATAAGGTGATCCAAAATGCTTCTTCAGGTTGATGATTAAGCCAATAAATTGCAGAGCCACTGGCACATAATAGAATGAGCGCCACAAAATATTGAGCTATTTTATCTGATAATACCGCTAATTGAGGTTTATAGTTTTGAGACTTCTCACTTAACCGGATAAGCTGACTTAAAAAACTATCACGGATACTTTTATTAACCTCTATCAGCAAGTTGCTATCGCCATTGATGGTACCGGCAAATACTTTATCACCAAGTGATTTTGTAATTGGTAATTGTTCTCCGGTTAACATCGCTTCATTCAGTTGGCTTTTACCTTGAATGATAAAACCATCGGCGGGAATAGTTTCGCCGGGCTTGATAATAACTTGATCTTTAGTTTGTAACTTTTTGGCCGCAATAATTGTTTCTTTGCCTTCTTGCCAAAGCGTTGCCACCATTGGCATGAGCTTTAATAAATTTGCCGATACTTGTGCGGCTCGAGAGCGAGCTCTAAATTCAAGAAATTTACCTATTAGCAATAAAAACGTAAACATGGCAACCGATTCAAAATACACTTCACCTTGTTGGCTGATCGTTGCCCAACAGCTGGCACTAAACGCTAAGATAATGGCGATAGAAACGGGTACATCCATAGACAAGCGTTTTGCTTTTAGTGCTTTATATGCACCGACATAAAAAGGAAAAGCTCCATAAAGAATGATCGGGGTTGCCAGCAACATGCTAATACCACGTAGGTACACTAAATGATGTTCGTCCATGCCTGAAAAAGCACCAAAATATAAACCTATTGCTATCATCATCACTTGCATCATTAAAATGCCCGAAATACCAAGGCGTTTGATGAAGTTTTTGCTCTGAGTTTGATTTATTTGCTCGGCTTCATTTGCTTTAAAAGGTAGTGCTTGATAACCAATTTTTTCAATGGCGTTAACAATTTCACTTAATTGAATTTTATCTTTTAACCATTTTACCGTTGCTCGTTGGCTAGTCGCATTGACCTCAATTGAGATGATCGCAGGGTTAGGGGTGATCTGTTGTTCAATTAACCAGGCACAAGCTGCGCAGCTAATACCATCAATCGTTAAAATGGTTTCTTTAAATTCACCATCACTGTGGGTAAATTCACTTTGTAATTCATCGTCATCTAATAAACTATGTTGGTTAAGTTGCTCAGGAATTAACGATGCAGATTTTTGCGCCGGTTCGGTTCTAAATTTATAATAATCGGTTAATTGATTATCAACAATGGTTTGTGCCACTGCTTGGCAGCCAATACAACACATGGGTTGTTCGGTATTGTTAATAACAACACTAGCATGGAAATTTGTGGGGACAGGCTCCCCACAATGAAAACACAATAACGGCATTAGTTTGCTTGAATAGGATCAGGAATGATGTCGATAAAATTAGATTGAGGTAATGAAATCACATTTTCAATTTTCCATGTGTTTTCAAATGACGATAAGGTAATTCGCCACTTTCCATCAATATTCTGTTCAATATGATGACGGAATAAACCATTACCATCTTGAGTTAATGCTAAGTAAAAGTCTTTATCAGCTAAGGTCGGATGAAAAAAGCTAACATTTAAAATAGGAAATTCTTTTTCAATACCCGTAGGTTTAATTATTAAGGTATTGTTTTGAAAGCTTAAGGCAAATTTCATCCCTAATTTTTGTGCATGTTTAATCTTGGTTAATTCTTGATTAATCGCTTTGCCTTTTTTGTAATAATCGCCAACAACTAGCGGATCTGGCTCATCATTCGCAATGATGAAAGTTGCAATACCAGCAACAACCGCGCTGAAAGGAAGAAAAAATACTAACCAAGCCCAAGGCTCTTTATACCAACGAGTGATCATTTGACTACATTTTTAACAGAAAATTATGGCGCTTATTGTACTCGTATTCATGAAATTGAACCAATTTATTTATCAAAAACATGATCTAAATAATGATTTTTTTGCTAGGGTCTGTTTATCTTTGTTTAATAATTCAGCTGAGAGATAAAATCGCTTTAATCAAGGCTGAAATTATGTCGTTTAGTCATCTAAACCAATAATTTTTAACGCCGAGTAAAGCGATTTTAGCCTCAGCCCACAGGGCAATGGCTATTTTCTGCGCTAGCTGCATTAGAATTTCACTCGTTTGGAATTTACGCATTTGGAATAAGCAAACAACCTTCATTCTGCTTTGCTATCACTTAAAATAGCCTATTGCTGAAAATATAAACAAAGATCAACAGACCCTAGGGCTGTGCAACTGTTGCAATTGTCTTTGTTGTTACTTGGTATTTGTTATAAAGCAGGGCTGTTGTCATTAGGTTAATTAAGGCAAGAAAATGTAAAATCGTAAAAAGCGGTTAGGAAATGTTGAAAGAAGATGTTTATTACTTCCTAACAGGTAACATCTCGAAACAGCAGCGATAAAAAACGCCCCGAAGGGCGTTTTAAATAACTGAGTTAACTTATTAAAATTTATTAGCTTATTAAAAAGTACAGTTGTTTGGTGTTCTAGGAAATGGAATTACGTCTCTAACGTTTTGCATACCGGTTGCATAAGCCACTAAACGTTCAAAACCTAAACCAAACCCTGCATGTGGTACAGTGCCATAACGACGTAAATCACGATACCAACCATAATCAACAGGATCTAAGCCCATTTCTTCTAGTCGGCTATCTAACACATCTAAACGTTCTTCACGTTGACTACCACCAATAATCTCACCAATACCAGGTGCTAAAATGTCCATCGCCGCAACCGTTTTACCGTCGTCATTTAAACGCATGTAAAATGATTTAATGTCTTTTGGATAATTCTGTAAAACAACCGGGCCGCCAACATGTTCTTCGGCTAAATAACGCTCATGTTCAGAGTTTAAATCAACTCCCCAAGACACTTTATTTTCGAATTTTTTACCACAGTTTAATAATATCTCGATAGCGTCGGTATAATCCATACGTACAAAATCGGTATTAATAACGCTGTTTAAACGATCAATAACTGTTTTATCAACACGTTGTTGGAAAAAGGCAATGTCATCAGCACGTTCTTCTAATACGGCTTTAAAAACATATTTCAACATTTCTTCTGCAAGGTCTGCTGCATCAGCTAAGTCAGCAAAAGCAATTTCTGGTTCAATCATCCAAAATTCAGCTAAGTGACGTGTTGTATTTGAATTTTCAGCACGGAAAGTTGGACCAAAAGTATATACTTTTGATAACGCACTACAGTAAGTTTCAACGTTCAATTGACCCGAAACCGTTAAAAAAGACTCTTTGCCAAAAAAGTCTTGTTTGTAATCAACATTACCTTGTTCGGTTCTTGGTAAGTTTTCCATATCGAGTGTACTAACACGGAACATTTCGCCGGCACCTTCACAGTCACTTGCGGTAATAAGTGGCGTACTGATCCACAAATAACCTTTTGAATGTAAAAAGCGGTGAATTGCTTGTGATAAACAATTACGTACACGTGTTACGGCACCGCCGATATTTGTACGTGGACGTAAATGTGCGTGTTCACGTAAAAATTCAATACTATGACGCTTGGCTGCCATCGGGTAAGTTTCAGGATCATCAACTAAACCATAAACTTGAACAGCGGTAGCTTGAATCTCGAAAGCTTGACCTTGGCCTGGTGATTCGACAAGTATGCCGGTAACTTTTACCGACGCGCCTGTTGTGAGCTTTTGAATTTCACTTTCATAATTATCAAGTTCATTAGGTACAATGGCTTGTATTGCATCAAAACATGAACCGTCATGAACAGCTAAGAATGATATGCCGGCTTTGGAATCACGACGAGTACGGATCCAACCGTTAATAGTAATTTCTTCATTAACTGGGTATTTACCTGCTAATACATCAGTAATAGATATAACTGACATTGATGACCTCTTTCTCAATAATAACTTCAAATTTTAAGGGCTGTTATGTTACCGTGACAATTAACATTAACAAGTAAAACTTAGTAATTTAACGCAATATTTTCGATTTATTTCGCATATATAGATAAAAGAAGAGCGGATATGGTGAAACTTAAAACGAATCGACGGGTATCTCCTGATAAATGGGTGTATTTAATACGCTTGTTAGCGGTATTAAGTTGGCTCGGGTTTATTGTTGCTTTAATCATTTCTTACTATGCAGCACCAGATGATAGCTATGGTTTGTTATTGAGTAAAAATATCCCGATCAGAGAATACTGGCTACATCCGCTCACTAATTATTTGTATTTAGTTTTATGGTTGAGTGCGGCGTTAAGTTTTATTTGCTTTTTACTTACTAAATTACGTTCACGCCGACATGATGACAGTAAGCAATTTAATTTGATTTTATTACTCATCACCATCGCTGCCTGGATCACTTATATTGTTACTTACAGTAATTAGCTTGGCTTTGTAAAATTTATTTGAGTTATTTTCATATACTAATTTTTTCGTTGTTGTATTCCACTTTTTATCTTGATATGTTGAAAAAACATTAAATATTCACGTTGATTTATACATCATAATCGTTGTTATATTTAATGGTAAAAAATAGCTCAATAACATATAAAAAGAAGAATCTCGCTATGAATATCTCTATGAATCAACATGTCGAAAATGTTAATCAAGGAATAGATGATAGACGCCAAGGAGAGCGTAGAAAATCAGCGGATAAATGGATTTATCTTTTAAGAACTTTGGCAGTGTGTAGCTGGCTATTATTTTTTGTCGCTTTACTTATTGCCTATAATACAGTTCCTGAAACCAATGCCGGTTTACATTATTATCTTGAACATCAAGCTAATCATGCTTGGCTCTTAGCACTGAATAATTATTTATATGAAATATTATGGAGCAGTGCTTTTACCAGCTATTTATGCATTGTTTTGTCTAAACATCGCTCTCGCCGTAAAAAAGACACCAAACATTTTAATTTGATGATGTTATTAGCCGTTGCCTTTACTTGGGCAACCTACATGTTGACTTCGTTATAAGACCGAGTTAATAACTAGCAATAATCTTAATGGCAGCATTAAGATTATTGCTTAAAACACGCTTTTTCATCTAATACGGTGGCAATGGCTTTAACTAATTTTATTAATTCTGTTTGCTTTATTATATAAGGCGGCATGATATAAATTAATTTGCCAAAAGGGCGGATCCACACACCTAATTCAACAAAACGTTTTTGTATTTGTGCCACATCAACATTTTGTTCTACTTCAACAACACCAATCGCGCCTAATACTCGTGTATCTTTAACTCGTTGATGATCTTTTAGCGGTATTAAAAACTCGGTTAAACAGGCCTGTATTTGCTGAGTTTGTAACTGCCATTCATTGTTAGCTATTAAATTTAAACTAGCATTGGCAACGGCACAAGCGAGCGGGTTGCCCATAAAGGTTGGGCCGTGCATAAAACAGCTGGCTTCACCTTGGCTGATGGTTGTTGCAATATCATCAGTACATAAAGTGGCTGCTAAACTCATGTAGCCGCCAGTAAGTGCTTTACCTAAACATAGTATGTCGGGTGAAATGTCGGCCCATTCACAAGCGAATAACTTGCCGGTTCTGCCAAAGCCAGTTGCTATTTCATCAACAATTAATAAAACATGGTATTGATCACATAATTGTCGGCAAGCTGCTAAATACTCAGCGTGATAAATGCGCATACCGCCTGCACCTTGCACAATCGGCTCGATGATAAAGGCGGCAATATCTTGATGATGTTGTTCAAAAAACGCGGCAAGTTCTGTTAGCTCACTTTTATCAAACTCACCTTCAAAAGCTGATTGTGGTGCCGGCGCAAAGTGGTTTTTCATTAATACTTTGTCAAAAATTTGATGCATACCATTAACCGGATCACATACCGACATAGCCGCAAAAGTGTCACCGTGATAGCCATTTTTCACGGTTAATAATTTATGTTTGTTTGTTTTTCCTAAACTTTGCCAATATTGTAGTGCCATTTTTATAGCAACTTCTACCGCCACAGAGCCGCTGTCTGAAATAAATACTTTATTTAAAGGTTCAGGTGTTATGTCTATTAATTTTCGACAAAGATCAACCGCAGGTTGATGTGTGATACCACCAAACATGACATGCGCTACTTTATCAACTTGTTTGTGTAGTGCTTCATTTAATGCAGGGTGATTATAACCATGGATCACAGCCCACCATGATGACATGCCATCAATCAATTTTTCACCGCTTGCAAGCTCAAGATAAACTCCTTGCGCTTGAGTTACTTGATAAGCAGGTAAAGGATTTGTCATTGATGTATATGGATGCCAGACATGATTTAGATCAAACTCGGTAATATCTGTTTGTTTATTGCTCATATGTAAACTTGCTATTTAATTTTACGTTGACAAAGAATTTTGGCTGGCTAGACTAACGCCTAATTTCGTTTTATGCAATTTTTGAGAACATATGTCTACTGAAAATAATAGCCGATTAGGTGAAGTAAGAAACAATTGGACCCATGCGGAAGTTCAAGCTTTATTTGAATTACCTTTTAATGACTTAATGTTTAAAGCACAAACTGTTCATCGCCAACATTTTAATGCTAATGAAGTACAAGTAAGTACCTTGTTATCCATTAAAACCGGTGCTTGTCCTGAAGATTGTAAATATTGCTCTCAAAGTTCACGTTATAAAACCGACCTTGAAAAAGAAAAATTAATGGAAGTTGAAAAAGTGTTAGAAGCAGCGCAAGCCGCTAAATCACAAGGTTCAACCCGTTTTTGTATGGGCGCAGCATGGCGTAATCCAAAAGAGCGCGATATGCCTTACGTGATTGAAATGATCAAAGGGGTTAAAGCGTTAGGATTAGAAAGCTGTATGACCTTAGGTATGTTATCTGAATCACAAGCTAAAGAGTTAGGTGAAGCGGGTTTAGATTATTACAACCACAACTTAGATACTTCAGCTGAGCATTACAACCAAATTATTACTACGCGTAAATATCAAGATCGGTTAGATACCTTAGATAATGTTCGTGCCGGTGGTATGAAAGTGTGTAGTGGCGGTATTTTGGGTTTAGGTGAACAAGCCAAAGATCGTACTTCGTTATTAGTACAACTTGCTAATTTATCACCACAACCTGAAAGTGTGCCAATTAACAAGTTAGTTAAAATTGAAGGTACCCCGTTATCTGATGTTGATGATTTAGATGAATTCGACTTTATTCGTAATATTGCGGTAGCTCGGATTATTATGCCTAAGTCACATGTTCGATTATCAGCTGGCCGTAATGAAATGAATGAGCAAATGCAATCGCTATGTTTCTTAGCGGGTGCAAATTCAATATTTTTTGGTTGTAAATTATTAACTACCCAAAACCCTGAAACTAATAAAGATGTTTTATTGTTTAAAAAGTTAGGCATTAATACGGAAACGATTGCACAATCAGAAGAAGCTGAAGCAATTGCGGCAAAAGCTATTACAACCGCTATTATCGATAAAGAAAATAGTGATTTGTTTTATAACGCCGACGCATAACATCGTTTATTTTATATTATTGCTTTATAAACGATAATTACCATGGCCTTTGAGCATATTGCTGCGCAATTACAACAACAAACTGAGCTGGCGCGTTATCGTCAGCGCTTTTGTTTGGAAAAAATATCAGGTCAAAATATTCTTGTTGATGGCAAAGCCTATATTAACTTTTCATCGAATGATTATTTAGGCCTAAATCAGCACCCAGAATTATTAGCCGCATTTCAACAGGGCATAGACACTTATGGTCTATGCGCGACCGGCTCTAATTTGATCACTGGTTATCATAAAGCACATCAAGTATTAGAAGATAATATTTGTCAGTGGCTTAATAAAGAAAGTTGTTTATTATTCACCAGTGGTTTTTCCGCTAATAGTGGTGTTTTACAAGCGTTAGCTACAAGTGATAGCCAATTTTTTCTGGATAAATTAAGCCATGCTTCATTAATTGATGGTGCATTAACCAGTTCAGCACAAACACGCCGATTTTTACATAATGACCTTCAGCAACTTGAGCAATTATTAGCTAAATCAAGCAGTCAAAATAAGCTTATTGTATCGGAAGGTGTATTTAGTATGGATGGTGATCAGGCACCGGTGCATGATTTAATAAATTTAGCTCAAAAATATCAATCTTGGCTATATTTAGATGATGCACATAGCATTGGTGTGGTTGGTGAGCAAGGGCAAGGCAGTGCAAGTTATTGTGGTAGCAAGGATATTGATATTGTTATGGCTACCTTTGGTAAAGCGGTAGCCACCTCTGGCGCATTTATCGCTTGTTCTGCCGAATTAAAAGAGTATTTGCTTAACTTTTGTCGGCATTATATTTACACAACGGCAATGTCTCCAGCACTTGCGATGGCAACAAATGCTAGTATTGAATTAATAAAAAAAGATCATTGGCGGCGTGAAAAAATTCAACAATTGAGTGCATTATTTATTGAATTACTCGATTGTGACCTTGAGGTTTTACCAACCCAATCATCGATACATGCGTTAGTTATTGGTGATGAAAATAAAACATTAAATATTGCCAAAAAGATGAAAGAACAGGGCTATTGGTTAACAGCGATACGTCCACCAACCGTACCTAGAAATAGCTCTAGGTTACGCGTTACTATTTGTGCTGATCATAATGATAATGATATCAAAGGATTAGCCTTAGCTTTAAATAAGGTTTTAAACTAGTGCCGCATTCTGCACAACAGATAAAAATAGCCCGTTCATTTGGTGCTGCATCAAATTCTTATGACACATCCGCGCGTTTACAACGTTATAGCGGCAAACATTTGATGCCATATTTACCAAATAGAAACGATTTAACCGTGGTTGATCTTGGCTCAGGTACCGGTTTTTTTACTGAGATTTTAGCAGGGAAATTTCAACAGGTATTTGGTGTTGATATTTCACAAGAAATGTTAAATTTTGCCAAGGCGAATCGCGAGCATGATATTACTTGGTTAGCAGGTAATGCTAATAGTTTACCCTTTCAAAGCAATAGCATTGATTTAATATATTCTAACTTGATGATCCAATGGTGCCAGCCATTAGATGTGGCAGTGCAAGAGATATTAAGGGTATTAAAACCTGGCGGATTATTTGTTTTTTCAACCCTTAGCCAAGGCACTTTATTTGAATTAAAGTCATCTTGGGCGCAAGTAGACAATGATAAACATGTCATCGACTTTTTAAGCGAAGCTCAACTAGAACATACTTTTAATACAAATCAATCACGCTTGATTAAACAAAATAGCCAAGACATTGTTTTAGAATACGAAAATGTTTTGCATTTAGCGCGAGAATTAAAAGGCTTAGGAGCCAATCAAGTACCAAATAAACTAAATAAAGGTTTAGCCGGTAAAGATAAATGGCAAAAAATGATGACTGCTTACGAAGATTTTTTAGAGCCAAGTGGCATTTATCCGGCAACTTATAAAGTTTTTTCTGGCTTGTTAGTAAAATTAAACGATTAAAACAATAATAAAATTCATGGCTAAAACAACACCAGCATCGTCAAATGTGACATTGACACAACCACAACATTTATTTATTACGGCTACCGATACCGATGCCGGTAAAACTTATATCGCTGTTGGTTTAACAAAAAGTTTAGTTAAAAAAGGCTTTAAAGTGGCGGTGTATAAACCGATCGCCGCCGGTTGTGAATTAAGTCAGATCAGCGAAGATCGGAATGCACCATCCCAACTGGTTAATGAAGATGCATTGTTACTACAACAGGCGAGTAATTGTCAGCAACCGTATCAAGCGGTTAATCCGATAGCTTTTGAAGAGCCGATCGCACCGCATATTGCAGCGTTAAAACATAATACGGTTATTGACCAAGATAAAATTGTTGCAGGTTATCATCAGCTTAATGGTGATATTAATATTATTGAAGGTGCTGGCGGCTGGCGCTTACCTTTAGGTAATGGCCATTTTTTATCTGATATTGTCAAAGCCCTAAAGCCGAAAGTGATCTTAGTGGTTAATATGAAGCTGGGGTGTTTAAATCACGCGGTGTTAACTTACCAAAGTATTATTGCCGATGGCTTAAATTGTGTTGCTTGGATCGCAAATAATCAGGAAAACATGCCATATTTAGCTGAAAATATTGCTGAATTGACGGCTATATTACCAATTCCTTGTTTAGCTACCATCAACCAGCATGATGATTTAGAGCAAGCTACAGCTATGCTTTTAGAACATTTAACTTAACTGAGCCTAACTGACTAATAAAGCGCTGTTGACTGATACTTTGTTATACTAAATTTTCAAATAGTCGCTGAAGTATTTTTTAAGCAGTATGAAAGCTGTAATAAGTTTTTACACTTTTTCCATCAAGTTCATTTATTTTAATTCACATTTCTTCATACTTGTCTTGCCAACGATATTACTTAACCTTTACATTAAATAGGTATTTACCATTTAAAATTTAGGGAAGTAAAAATGAAATTAGAATCTCTAGCACTTCATCACGGCTATAGCTCGGAAGCAACCACTAAAGCTGCTGCGGTACCTATTTACCAAACCACTTCGTATACTTTTGATAATACTCAGCATGGTGCTGATCTTTTTGATCTAAAAGTGGCTGGCAATATTTATACTCGAATAATGAATCCGACAACCGATGTTTTAGAGCAGCGTTTAACTGCGATGGAAGGTGGGATTGGCGGTTTAGCTGTAGCTTCTGGCATGGCTGCGATCACTTATGCTATTCAATGTATTTGCGAAGTGGGTGATAACATTATTAGTACTAGCCAATTATACGGTGGTACTTATAACTTGTTTGCCCATACCTTGCCTAAACAAGGAATTGAAACTCGATTGTTATCACACGATGATTTCGACGGTTTTGAAAAAGCGATTGATGCCAACACCAAAGCGATTTTTTGTGAATCCATTGGTAACCCTGCCGGTAACATAGTTGATATTAAACGATTATCTGAAATAGCGCATAAACATGGTGTTCCGGTAATTGTTGATAATACAGTGGCAACACCTTATTTATGTCGTCCTTTTGAATTAGGTGCTGACATTGTTGTTCATTCATTAACAAAATATATCGGAGGTCATGGTACTTCTATTGGTGGCATGATCATCGACTCAGGTAAATTTGATTGGGTTGCCAATAAAGCACGTTTTCCAGTATTGAATGAACCTGATCCGTCATATCATGGCGTTGTCTATACAGAAGCATTAGGACCGGCAGCTTACATTGGTCGTTGTCGAGTAGTACCACTAAGAAATACCGGTGCGGCTATTTCACCTATGAATGCTTTTCAAATCTTACAAGGGTTAGAAACGTTAGGTTTACGCATGGAAAGACATTGTGAAAATGCTGAAAAATTAGCAGCATTTTTAACGAGTCATGAAAAAATTACTTGGGTAAATTATGCCGCTTTACCTAGCAGCCCATATTATGATGTTTGCCAAAAAGTATCAGGCGGTAAAGCCTCTGGTATTTTAAGTTTTGGTGTAAAAGGTGGCTTAGTTGCTGGCGGTCAATTTATTGATGCCTTACAGATGATTTTGAGATTGGTGAATATTGGTGATGCTAAATCTTTAGCATGTCATCCTGCTACTACAACACATAGACAATTAAACCCAGAGGAACTTGCAAAAGCAGGTGTTAGTGAAGACCTAGTAAGAATATCGGTAGGGATTGAAAATATCGATGATATTATTGCTGATGTTAGTCAGGCGTTAGATAAAGTATCATAAGTTAACCAGTAAACGTTTTTAAAAAGCCAACGAGATTATCGTTGGCTTTTTTATTTATGTTGTTCAATAAGCTTAATTTCAAAATCATTTAAGAAATAAACCCAGCTAAAATCATCAATTTATTTTTGCAATAAACTCAAACAAGCGGCAGCGATAAAACCTGATCTGGTTTTATGCTCATGTGATTTACTCACCCGATCATCAATTTGTTTAATTAACAACTCCGGCAAGGTGACATTAATTTTATGACTTCGTCCTAAATAGGGGGTGATGTCTATTTCAATAATTGCCCAGACACCATTTTTAAAATTTAACTGGTGTTCATCAATATTTTTTCCATTGGGGATCGCTTCACCATATTCAGCCAAAATGGTTAGGTGATCTTCAATTGCTATTTTTATCTCATCAAAGCCCACCGATAACGAACGACTTTTTACTTGGCAACCGGGTAAATCAGGCACGCTAACTTGATAACTATTTTCATTCTCTAGCGGGCTAAAAAGTATTGGGTATTTCATTATTTACTCCTGTCAAAACACAAAATCATAATAACCCTAACAACCCTAAATGTAAATGCCATAATAACTCCAACAACCCTGTATACCCGAATAAAAACAACCCCAATAACCCTTGTTGTCATAAATAAAGGGCTCTGATAACTCCGTTTATGTTTTGTGTGAACGCTTACTTATATTTTCAATCTTTTAAAATGGTTAGTATGGTTTAGCTAGGTAGTTGAGCTAATTGAAAATAATTTAGGGTTGTTAGAGTTGTTATTTTAAGGTGGTTATTGATAGTGAAATAAACCTTATACTCATGTTTTAGATACTTGAGTGGTTAGCTAGGGCTTATCAATAGTGGTAAAAATTTGTGTTGAGTTAGGAAATATTTAAAATTGAAGCTGTAAAAAAAGGGCGTTACTGGGCTAATTTAACTTTAGAATATGAACTGAAAATTTAATGATTATTTAATTTTCTGACTCGTTAATTAAAACTTGCAGTGTTAACTAAATTTAAATTAACGCGTATTAGCTAAGAAATAAATCAAAGTTTGAAGAGTAATTTTTGATGAAATTGCGCTGGCTAATAATGCGGTATTTTTTGTGGTTTAGTTTAGGGTCTGTTGATCTTTGTTTAATAATTCAGCTGAGAGATAAAACAAAAATCAATAGACCCTAATGAGAAATGAGAACGGGAAATAAAATTTAGTGACAAAAAAGCCAGCAATTTGCTGGCTTAATAACATCTCATAAATTAATAATCATGACATGATCAACTTATGAATAAAATCTTTTGTAATTAACGTGCGCGGAAAATAATGCGACCTTTCGATAAATCGTAAGGTGTTAATTCTACTGTCACTTTATCGCCAGTTAGAATTCGGATGTAATTTTTGCGCATTTTACCTGAAATATGAGCAGTTACAACGTGGCCATTTTCAAGTTCAACACGGAACATAGTGTTAGGTAGAGTATCTAAAACTGTACCTTGCATTTCAATATTTTCTTCTTTCGCCATTGGGCGGTTAACCTCTATTATTGTACGTTTAATTTTAGCTGCGCAGATCATGCCCAAATCAACGGCCAATGTAAAGGCTAAGCGGTTATTTATTTGTCGTTTTCCACTTATTGTCGACTAATTTTTGATGTGGGTAATATCTGTCTTTGTAATTCATCTTCTGACAAGCATCAATTTGGTAACCTAAATAAAGATATTTTCTGTTTAAAATTTGAGTTTGCTCTATTTGTTTTAAAATAGAAAAAACACCTAAACCCGATTTACGATAGCTCGGATCATAAAAAGTGTATACCGCTGATAATGCATCGGCTAAGTCATCAGTTACGGCAACTGAAATTAATTTATCTTGATCCCAAACTTCCATAAAAAGTTGTTTGGTAATATTACAAGTAATAAAACTTGCATACTGCTGATAATTAGCCGGATACATTGAACCGTCACTATGTAAGGTATTAATGTAGTTTTCGTATAACGGATAATAGTTATCTTGAATGCTGTCAGAAAATTTAACCTCAAAATGCTGATTTTTCTTCAATAAGCGTTTTTGGCTTTTAGAAGGTATAAACTCTTGTGCTAATACCCGTAATGATTGGCAAGCATGGCATTGCAAACAATGTGGCCGATATATTTGATCGCCGCTACGACGAAAGCCTTCATGCATAAGCCATGAATAATGCTGACTGTTATGTAAACGTTCATCAACGGCAACTAATAATCGTTCTTTTTGCTCAGGTAGATAATTACAGTCGAAGTTACCAGTAATACCGAACTTTAAATTTTCATTCATAACTTAATCATATATGAGAATAGCTTGGAGATAAAAGTTTCCAACGTCTTATTGCGCATTCAAGTGGCTTAGATTAATCATCCTTGGTTGCCAAAAATCTTGATTTGGCAAAATAGTTAAACTGTGCTGTTTTTGTTGAATGAACTGTGCTCGTGATACTTCAATGCAGCCCATAGAAGCAAGAAAAGGGTTTATCAGCTGGCAATCAATAAATTTTACGCCGATTGATTTAAGTAAGCTTGCTAAAGCAACTAATGCGACTTTTGATGCATTGCTTTGTGTATAAAACATTGACTCGCCGGAGAAAAATCCGTTGATAGCAACACCGTATAAACCACCAACTAAGGTTTGTTCTTGCCAAACTTCAATTGAGTGGGCATAACCTTGCTGATGTAAATTAATATAGGCTTGCTGCATATCATCAACAATCCAAGTGGCTTCTTGTTTTCGAAACGGCGCGTCAGCACAATAATCAATAACTTCTTCAAAAGCATGGTTGATAGTCACTCGAAAGGTGTCACGTTTTAATACTTTTTTTAAAGTTTTGTTGATCACTATGTTGTCAATAGGAATGATTGCTCGGGGATCTGGGCTCCACCACATGATCGGCTCGCCATCACTGTACCAAGGAAAAATACCATCATGGTAAGCATTAATTAAACGAGGGATTGATAAATCACCATCAAAGGCAAGTAAACCATTGGGATCTTTAAGAGCAAGATCAGGGGAGGGAAAAGTCAGATCATTGTCATTAAGTTGATAAATGATCCGACTCATAAATTAAATGCCTAGTTACTATTGAACTTATTTAGCGTCTAAATAACGCTCAGCATCTAAAGCTGCCATACAACCCGCACCGGCTGAAGTGATCGCTTGACGATAAATGTGATCAGCAACATCACCCGCCGCAAAAACACCTTCAATGCTTGTTTGTGTTGCATTACCAGCCGTACCGCTTTGAATGGTTAAGTAACCATCTTTCATATCTAGTTGACCTTTGAAAATATCGGTATTCGGTTTATGGCCAATAGCAATAAAACAGCCCATAACCGCAATTTCTTCAGTTGCATCAGATTTAGTATCTTTAACACGAACGCCAGTTACGCCCATATTGTCACCTAATACTTCATCTAAGGTACGATCGGTATGTAAAACAATATTGCCGTTTTTAACTTTTTCCATTAAGCGGTCAGTTAATATTTTTTCTGAGCGGAAAGTATCACGACGATGAATTAAATGTACTTCAGAAGCAATGTTTGATAAATAAAGTGCTTCTTCAACAGCAGTATTACCACCACCAACAACAGCAACTTTTTGATTACGATAGAAAAAACCGTCACAAGTTGCACAAGCTGAAACACCTTTACCCATAAATGCTTCTTCAGACGGCAAGCCTAAATATTGAGCAGATGCACCAGTACAAATAATAAGAGCATCGCAAGTATATTCACCACTGCCACCTTTGAGTTTAAAAGGGCGAGTTTTTAAATCAACTTCATCAATATGATCAAAGATGATTTCAGTATCAAATTTTTCTGCATGCTTTTGCATACGTTCCATTAATGCCGGACCGGTTAAGTCATCAGCATCACCAGGCCAGTTTTCAACTTCAGTTGTTGTGGTTAATTGACCACCTTGTTGCATACCTGTGATCATTACTGGTTTAAGGTTTGCGCGTGCTGCGTAAACTGCCGCTGTATACCCTGCAGGGCCTGAGCCTAAAATTAATAATTGGCAATGTCTTGCTTCGCTCATGTATAACTCCGTTGAAAATGTCTGATGAAATATCAATGTCTTGATATATTGATTGTGATTCTATGTAATAAACTCAAGTAGGTAAATTGGTTTTTATATAATTTAATCGTTTGCCATAGATGATTACTGCCTAGTAAATATTATTTAATCACTTGTTTGAAAATAAACATAAATATTATGACTGATAACTGAGCGATTTATGCTCTGAAATCAATCATTAAAATTAATTTAATAGGGCAATACCGGCATCAACATATTCTAACGATAAATGCTCAGCTACTTGTTGGTTCGTAATTTGACCGTCAAACACATTCAAGCCTTTCAATAAATTTACATTTTCTAATAATGCCTGTTGGTAACCTTTATTTGCTATTTCAATAATAAATGGCAAGGTTGCGTTATTTAATGCCATAGTTGCTGTTTTAGGAACGGCTCCTGGCATATTGGCAACACAATAATGCACAACGCCATCAACTAGGTAAGTTGGGTCAGCATGAGTGGTAGGCTTAGACGTTTCAAAACAGCCACCTTGGTCAATGGCAACATCGACAATTGCCGAGCCTTTTTTCATGCGCTGAATATGAGATTTATTCACTAATTTGGGCGCAGCTGCGCCAGGGATAAGCACAGAGCCAATTACTAAGTCGGCTTTGGTAACGTAATAGTCAATCGCTTCAGTCGTTGAGTATATGGTTTGTACCTGATGACCGAGTAAATCTTCAAGCCGTTTTAAAGAATTAATATTTCTATCTAACACCGTAACATCTGCCCCTAAACCTATTGCCATACTCGCGGCATTAGTGCCTACAATGCCACCACCAATGATCACTACATTGGCAGCAGCAACACCAGGCACGCCACCTAATAAAATACCGGCACCATGATTCACTTTTTCCAAAGCTTGAGCTCCGGCTTGAATGGCCATTCTACCGGCAACAGCCGACATAGGAGCCAACAAGGGTAAACCACCATTATTATCACTGACAGTTTCATAAGCTAAACATACTGCTTGGCTTGTCATTAAGGCTTTAGTTAAGGTTAAATTAGGGGCGAGATGTAAATAGGTAAATAAAATTTGCCCCGGTTTGAGCAGTAAACATTCGTCTAAATTAGGCTCTTTCACCTTAACAATAAATTCAGCTTGGGCGAAAATATCACAAGCTTGATGGACAATAGTCGCGCCAGCGGCTTGATAATCTTGATCACTAAAGCCAATACCTAACCCAGCATTAGTTTCCACAAGAATTTGATGATTAAAGGTAATTAACTCTCTGACACTGGTTGGTGTTAAACCTACTCTATGCTCTTGAATTTTAGTTTCTTTTGGAACACCTATGATCATAAATAGTCCTTTTATCTTAACTAACCTAATTATAGGCGGGCTAATCAATTTAGCTGCAAAATTTAAGAAATACTTGTACTAACGGCAAATGATCAAAAAATTATGGGTAAAATACCGTCAAAATAAGATTTTGTGACAATAAATAATCGTTATTTCATTCACTCAAGGCGAATTGTTTGTTATTTTATGCCAGTTAATAAATATTCTCCCTTTTTTATATAAATGGTAACCACTTTGTCGTCTTCAGAAATATCACCAGAATCTCCCAAACTTAATGGTGTTCAACGCCTTTTAGAAGCTGGGCTACTTGTTAGCTCAATTGTTGCTATGTTTATCATGGTAGCATTATTCAGTTTTGATCAAGCCGATCCTGGCTGGGCACAAACGGGTTATCAAACGCCGGTAAAAAACTTAGGCGGCTCAGTAGGGGCATATTTATCTGATTTACTACTAAACCTCTTTGGGATCGTTGCTTATAGCTTACCATTTGCGATTGCCTTAACCGGTTGGCTTTTGTTTCAGCGTTTTTATCGTTTAATGCAAATTGATTATCTAACCTTAGGTTTAAAAATTGTTGGCTTTATCATGTTATATATTGGTATATCTGCTATTGCCAGCATGAATTTTGACGATATTTTCTACTTTTCTGCTGGTGGCATTATTGGAGACTTTTTAAGCCAAAGTTTGATCCCATATTTGTCTTTTGTTGGCACCACACTTATTTATTTGATGTTTGTTTTTGTTGGTTTTGTTTTATTAACCGGCATTTCATTATTATTAATTATTGATCTTATTGGAATGTATACCATTAAGGCGGTTCAGCAGTTAGCGCTTTTACCTCATATAATTAAAAGTAAATTTGGTACACGTGAAATTAACGTGAAATCAGCCAATAAAAACATCAGCACTAAAACCGCGAACTTAACGGAAGAAACGGCTGCCGAGGTTGAAGAAACTAAGTCATTAAATGCCAGCACTAAGCAACAAACTATTGCTGATGATGAAGAGCAGGTAAGAGAAGCTTTTGAACATATGCATCAGCCAACGGTTGATGACAGCCTCGACGATGATAATGTTTCAATTAACTTTTCAGCCCTTGATGATATGGGCGATGACTTTCACGAACCCTTTGTTGCCATTGATGATTTAATTGAAGGTGAATTAAAAGTTAATGTGCAAGAGCATGTCAGCAACGAAGAAATTAATGCGGCTTTTGAACATGTTGAACCTATTGCGATTAAAACTAAACCTAATGCGCCTGTAAGCAATAATTCAACTGACTTAACGAATACTTTACCGTCATTAGAATTATTAGATCGCCCCAACAAAACAGAAAACCCAATTACACAAGAAGAGCTAGAGCAAGTTAGCCGTTTAGTAGAAGAAAAGTTACTGGAGTATGGCGTTAAAGTTGAAGTGGTCGGGGTTTACCCAGGCCCGGTAATTACCCGTTTTGAATTAGATTTAGCCCCAGGTATTAAAGCCAGTAAAATTACTGGTTTGTCATCGGATTTAGCACGTTCACTGTCTGCTAAAAGTGTTCGTGTGGTTGAAGTTATTGAAGGTAAGTCAGTTATTGGCATTGAATTACCGAATAAACACCGAGAGACAGTATTTTTTGCCTCAGTGTTATCAAACACTAAATTTATGCAATCTAAATCACCATTAACAATGGCAATAGGCAGTGATATTTCTGGCGACCCAGTTATTACCGATTTAGCTAAAATGCCACATTTATTAGTGGCTGGTACTACTGGCTCAGGTAAATCTGTAGCGATTAATACCATGATTGTCAGTATTTTATATAAATCATCGCCAGCTGATGTTCGTATGATCATGATAGATCCAAAACAAGTTGAGTTATCTGTGTACGAGGGCATCCCACACTTGTTATCACCGGTTGTAACCGACATGAAAGAAGCGGCTAATGCGCTACGTTGGTGTGTTGGTGAAATGGAGCGCCGTTATCAATTAATGTCAAAGCTTGGTGTTCGTAATTTAAAAGGCTATAACGAAAAAGTGACTAAAGCGGCCGCCAACGGGGAACCGATTGTTGATCCACTATGGGATATCACCCAGAGTATGGAAACACAGCCTCCGGTTTTAGAAAAGTTACCGTCGATTGTTATTATCGTTGATGAATTTGCCGATATGATGATGATTGTTGGTAAAAAAGTTGAAGAGCTGATTGCGCGTATTGCGCAAAAAGCACGTGCCGCCGGTATCCACCTTATTCTAGCAACACAACGCCCATCAGCTGATGTTATTACTGGTTTGATCAAAGCGAATATTCCAACGCGGATGGCGTTAAGAGTACAATCTCGGATTGAATCACGCATTATTTTAGATCAACAAGGTGCAGAACAATTATTAGGTATGGGTGATATGTTTTATTTAGCCCCAGGTGAAGCTGTACCTATTCGTGTTCATGGTGCTTTTGTTGATGATCACGAAGTGCATGCTGTTGTTGATGATTGGAAAATGCGCGCTGAACCTGATTACCTTGACGAAATTTTAACAGGCGAAGGTGAGGGTGATATTTTATTACCCGGTGAGCAAGCCGAAGCTGATGCAGAAAATGAAGTTGATACTTTATATGATGAAGCTTTAGCCTTTGTAACTGAAACGCGTCGTGTCTCTATTTCAAGTATTCAACGTAAATTTAGAATTGGCTATAACCGCTCAGCTCGTATTGTTGAAGATATGGAAGCACAGGGAGTGGTTAGTCGACCGGGCTCTAACGGTGCTCGTGAAGTACTAGCACCACCACCCGTTAAAAATTTCGATTAATTAATTTTTTTACATAACGTTTAGGAAGTTTATGCGTTTATTATCTCGTTCAGTATTGTTATTAACCTTACCTGTTTGCTTTTTTGCAAGTGCAGATGGTGTTGCCGCAAAAAAATCCTTAATGGCGAAGCTTCAAAACATCCACCATTTCTCGGCAAATTTTAGCCAACAAGTATTTGATAACGACAACAAGCTTATTCAACAAGGCTCAGGCACAATTGTAGTGAGTAAGCCCAACAAAGTTCATTGGCAAACTCTTGAACCAGAAGAGTCGTTAATTGTTTCTGATGGCACTACCTTATGGTTATATGACCCATTTATAGAACAAGCCAGTGCTTTTTCGTTAGCAAAGTCGGTGGTTAATACCCCAATATTATTATTAACTAATGAATCAGCTGAAGTATGGAATAAATATCAGGTCAATTACCAAGACAGTAATTCACAAAATCAAGATGTTTATGAAATCCAATCGATTGATGAACAAAGCCAAGTAAAGTCTTTAGTGGTTAGTTTTCAAGGAGAAAAAATTGAAAGCTTGCTAATTCATGATGCTACAGGCCAAAAAAGTGAAATCACTTTAACAGATAACAATTATCAAGCGGTGCCTAGTAGTGAATTATTTAACTTTAGCGTACCTGAAGGTGTGTATTTAGATGACCAACGTTAACGGTTCATTTGAATTCGATCAACAAATAACCCATGCTTTTCAGCCGTTAGCGGCTATTTTACGACCGCAAAATTTAGCCGAGTATATTGGCCAGCAACATATTTTAAAAGCTGGCTCTCCTTTAGCTAAAGCAATTGAGCAAGGGCATTGCCACTCGCTTATTTTTTGGGGACCACCCGGTACAGGTAAAACAACGCTTGCTGAAATTATTGCTAAACATGCAAATGCTGAAATTGAACGGGTATCGGCGGTAACCTCTGGCATCAAAGAAATCAGACAAGCGATTGATAATGCTAAAAATAACGCGATACATCGTCAACGCAGAACGGTTTTATTTGTTGATGAGGTACATCGTTTTAATAAAAGCCAGCAAGATGCATTTTTACCGCATATAGAAGACGGTACCATTGTTTTTATTGGTGCAACTACTGAAAACCCCGCCTTTGAACTCAACCAAGCGATCTTATCAAGAGCACGGGTTTATTCTCTAAAAAAATTAACCGAAGATGATCTACAAGAAGTGCTGAATCGTGCTTGTGAACATATAAAATCACAAGAAAATTATCAGGTTACATTAGATCAAAAAGCTAGCCAGCAATTAATTGCATTAGCTGATGGTGATGCCAGACGCTTATTAAACCTATTAGAAAACTGTCTAGATATGACGGAAGTTGAGGTTAAGGAGCAACAAGCAGGCAAAACTATTTATTTTGAACAAGTTGTGCAAGTTGCTGGCGATAAAATTGCTTTGTACGACAAAGGTGGTGATGCGTTTTATGATCTGATCAGTGCTTTTCATAAATCGGTGCGTGGCTCTGATCCAGACGCGGCTTTATACTGGTACGCACGGATAATTACCGCTGGTGGTGATCCTTTATATGTTGCACGAAGATTGCTCGCGATTGCCTCAGAAGATATCGGTAATGCCGATCCACGCGCTTTACAATTAGGCTTAAATGCTTGGGATACGTTTCATCGAGTAGGGCCATCCGAAGGTGAAAGAGCAATCGCACAAGCAGCGGTTTATATGGCCTTAGCACCCAAAAGCAATGCTGTTTATATGGCTTTTTCTGATGCTAAAGCACTAGCTAAAGCAACTTCTGGCATGGATGTTCCATTACATTTAAAAAATGCGACTAGCAGTTTAACTCAGTCAATGGGGCATGGTGCCGAGTATCGATATGCTCATAATGAACCTGGAGCCTATGCTGCCGGAGAATGTTATTTACCTGAAGCGATTGCCGATACCCAATTATATCACCCAAGTGATCGTGGCTTAGAGAAACAACTGCAAGATAAACTAACATATTTACAACAACTTAATAGGCAAAGTAATGACCAGCGGTATAAGTAACTTAACTCTTTATTCTATGGTGGCTTTAGGCGGCGCATTTGGTGCAAGTTTACGTTTTTTTGTTTATCAAGTGATGATTAACTGGCTTGGCAAAGGCTTTCCGTACGCCACCTTAACGGTCAATGTTACCGGCTCATTAATTATGGGTGTATTGTATGCGCTAATTGAGCAAGGGGTTATTGAAGTGAGTGTTTATCGCTCATTAATCGGCATTGGCTTTTTAGGCGCTTTTACTACTTTTTCAACTTTTTCTTTAGACTCTTTGTTGTTATTGCAACAAGGAGAGATATTTAAGGCAATAAGCAATATCTTTCTTAATGTTGGTTTGTGTATAATGTCCGCCGCTTTAGGGATGTTTATGGTGAGTATGTTAAATAAATAACCTCTTACAACCAAAAACAACATTCATATTTATAAAATTCGAAGCGCGTAAGTTTGCCTAATTAACTTACGTGATAACCCGTTAACCCATAGACATAGATAACACGTGATAAAAAATGCTTGATTCAAAATTACTTAGAAACGATATAGAAGAAACGGCAACACAATTAGCCAAACGTGGCTTTACGTTAGATACCGCCAAGCTTATTGCTTTAGAAGAGCAACGCAAAGCTATTCAAGTAAAAACGCAAGATTTACAAGGTGAGCGTAATTCGCGTTCAAAATCCATTGGACAAGCAAAAGCACGTGGTGAAGATATACAACCGTTATTAGATGCGGTAAGTGAACTTGGTGATCAACTCGATGCTGCTAAAGAAGAACAAAACCAAGTATTAGCAGAAATTGAAGCTATTGCTTCAACAATCCCTAATTTAGTGGATGAGTCAGTACCCGCAGGCGAAAGTGAAGACGATAACGTAGAAGTACGTCGCTGGGGCACACCAAGAACTTTTGACTTTGAAGTTAAAGATCATGTTGATGTAGCTGTAGCATTAAACAAAGGCTTAGATTTTGAAGCGGGCGCTAAATTAACGGGCACACGTTTTGTTGTTATGCGTGGTCAAATAGCTAAGTTACACCGTGCGTTATCACAATTTATGTTAGATGTGCATTCAGAAGAGCATGGCTATCAAGAAATGTATGTGCCTTATATTGTTAATCATGACTCTTTGTATGGTACTGGCCAATTACCTAAATTTGGTGAAGATTTATTTCATACAGATTTAGGTACTAAAACTTTTTCTTTGATCCCAACGGCAGAAGTTCCACTAACCAACTTAGTGCGCGATGAAATTGTTGATGGCGCACAACTACCGATAAAAATGGTCGCGCATACACCATGTTTCCGTAGTGAAGCGGGTTCATCAGGTCGTGATATTCGTGGTTTAATTCGTCAACATCAATTCGACAAAGTTGAAATGGTACAATTAGTTAAACCGGAAGAGTCATTTACCGCGCTTGATGAGTTAACCGGTCATGCAGAGAAAATTTTAGAAAAATTAGGCTTACCTTTCCGTACAGTCGTGTTATGTACTGGCGATATTGGCTTTAGTGCTACTAAAACTTTTGATATTGAAGTGTGGTTACCAGCGCAGAATACTTACCGCGAAATTTCATCATGTTCAAACATGGGTGACTTCCAAGCACGTAGAATGCAAGCACGTTTCCGCCGCGAAGGTGAGAAAAAGCCTGAATTACTTCATACCTTAAACGGTTCTGGTTTAGCGGTAGGTCGTACGCTAGTTGCCATTTTAGAAAACTATCAACAAGCAGATGGTAGTGTTGAAATTCCTGAAGTATTACGTCCATACATGAAAGGTTTAACGCATATTACGGCTTAATAAAGCGTAATTAACGTTTTCTAATAAAGTCCGATATTTAGGGGCTATTTATCTTTGTTTAATAATTCAGCTGAGAGATAAAATCGTTTTAATCAAGGCAGAAATTATGTCGTTTAGTCATCTAAACCAATAATTTTTAACGCCGAGTAAAGCGATTTTAGCCTCAGCCCACAGTGCATAGTGCATAGTGCAATGGCTATTTTTTGCGCTAGCTGCATTAGAATTTCACTCATTTGGAATAACCAAATAACACTCATTCTGCTTTGCTATCACTTAAAATAGCCTATTGCTGAAAATACAAACAAAGTTCAACAGACCCTAATAATAAATGTCGGATTTTTACTTTTTATTTGAATACTTTTGGTAAATGTCAGGTCTTTACAGATAATATTATAACTTTTTCCATAGGTGATGCTGTGTTTCGTCGTATTTTGATACATGCGCTTATTTTAATTATCGCTTTTAACCTCTTGTCATTTATTCGTGAAACCCGCATGTTGGCTGATGATGAGTTGCTCTCTAAAGCACCGCATCAATTAACCAGTTTAATGGCTGAAACTGTTAGCCTCACAGCACAAGATAAAACCACCGTTATCTATTTTTTTGCGCCTTGGTGTAAAATTTGTCATCTTAGTATTGAAAACTTGCAAACGATCTATTTACAAAATGAAAATATTGATGTGATTGCCGTGGCACTTGATTATAACAAGCAAGAAGAAGTCATTGAGTTTAGTAAGCAACATCAATTAACGTTTCCGATAGTATATGGTAACGATAAAGTTAAAGCTGACTTTAAAGTTTCAGCTTATCCAAGTTATTACGTGTTGAATAAAGACAATGAAATTATTGGAAAATCACTTGGTTATAGTACTGAATTAGGGTTATACCTAAGAACTCTTTAATTTTTTAGCAGGGAGTGTAAAGCGCTTCTGATCTGTACTGGCTTTGTGTAAACTGGTAACAAGTTAACACAAATAAATATGGATATATGCAAATATCAGCCAATTTTGATAGCGGAAATATAACCGTTATTAAAGCCAACCAGCCAGAAAATATTGAATTAGCAATAAACAATGACCATAACTCAGAATTTTTTCAATGGTTTCATTTTAAACTGCATAACAATCAACATGTGCCTCATGTTATTAACCTTGTAAATGCAGGGCAATCAGCTTATTTGCAGGGTTGGCCTGATTATCAAGCGGTTGCTTCTTACGATCGTCAATATTGGTTTCGTGTACCAACAAGTTTTGATGGTCAAACACTTACGATAAATTTCACGCCTGAATTTGACACAACTTACTTTGCTTATTTCGCACCATATAGTTATGAACGTCATCAAGATCTAATTCACACTGCACAATTAAACGAGCAATGCCAATTGCAAGTGTTAGGTCAAACTGTTGATGGTCGTGACATTTCATTACTTAAAATTGGCGAAGATGATAAAAACAAACCGGTTATTTGGCTTACTGCTAGACAACACCCTGGTGAAACTATGGCACAATGGTTTATTGAAGGTTTGTTGGAGCGTTTATTTGATGAAGATGATGGCATTGCCCGAAGCTTATTAAATAAAGCGGTATTTTATATTGTACCTAACATGAACCCTGATGGTAGTGTCCGTGGCCATTTAAGAACTAACGCAGTAGGCATTAATTTAAATCGTGAATGGCAAACACCATCACTTGAAAATAGCCCCGAAGTATTCTTTGTGCGAGAAAAAATGTTAGCCACAGGTGTTGATATGTTTCTTGATATTCATGGTGATGAAGCTATCCCATACAATTTTTTAGCCGGTTGTGAAGGTGTTCCATCTTATAGTGAAAAACAACAACAACTAGGGCAAAAGTTTAAAGCGATGTTACTGGCAGTAACACCTGAATTTCAAGTTGAACACGGCTATCCGGTTAATCCACCTGGTCAAGCTAACCTAACTATTGCCGCTAATTGGGTTGGTGAGCATTTTAGCTGTTTATCATATACCATTGAAATGCCGTTTAAAGACAACTTTTTGTTACCAGATCCACAAGTAGGTTGGTCTGATGAACGTAGTCGCATTTTTGGTAAAGATGTCTTAACCGCAATCCATCATGTTGTTGCTGATTTAACATGACAGGATAACAAGTAGCCATTGAAACAATATTAATATCTAAAATTATAATAAAAAATAGGAGCATGCTTTGTTAGCACTCGTCGACTCAATCAATAGCATTATTTGGAGCCAAGCCCTGATCTACCTGTGTTTAGGAGCCGGTATCTTTTTTAGCCTAGTTACGCGTTTTGTCCAAGTTCGCCATATTCGAGAAATGTTGCATTTATTGAAAAACGGTAAAAGCTCAGCCAAAGGTATTTCGTCATTTCAGGCATTAGCGGTGTCATTATCCGGCCGAGTGGGCACGGGTAATATTGCCGGTGTTGCTGCGGCAATTGGTTTTGGTGGCCCAGGAGCGGTTTTTTGGATGTGGGTTGTTGCTTTTTTAGGGGCTGCCACTGCTTATATCGAATCGACTAATGCGCAAATTTATAAAGAAGAATTTAATGGTCAATACCGTGGTGGGCCGGCTTATTATATTGAAAAGGTCATGGGGCAAAAATGGTATGCTTGGTTATTTGCCTTGGCCACTATTCTAGCTTGTGGCATGTTATTACCAACAGTGCAATCAAACAGTATTGGGAATGCCATTGAAATTGCTTTTGGTGCAGGCCAAATGGTTAACACCGGTATGGGACAATTTAGTTCTGCCAAAATTATTACTGCGATCACCATTGTAATTTTATTAGGTTTTATTATTTTTGGTGGGGTAAAACGGATCGCACATTTTACCCAAGTGGTTGTGCCGTTTATGGCATTTGCTTATATTTTAGTGGCCTTAGCTATTATTGCCTTAAACCTTAATAAAGTTGCTGATATTTTTGTGCTTATTTTCTCTGATGCTTTCACCCCTATGGCTGGATTTGGTGCTGCAATAGGTTGGGGCGTAAAACGTGGGATTTATTCAAATGAAGCAGGACAAGGTACGGGGCCTCATGCTGCCGCTGCCGCTGAAGTTGAACACCCAGCACAACAAGGTTTAGTACAAGCATTTTCAGTTTATATTGATACGTTATTTATTTGTACTGCCACTGCCATCATGATTTTATTAACTGATTCTTATAATGTTATCAGTGCCATTCCTAATGAATTTTTAATCCAGCACCTTAGTGATAACCCCGATCCGAATGGCCCCGCATTTACACAAATTGCCGTTGACAGTGTATTGCTAGGTGTTGGCAAACCGTTTATTGCTTTTGCGCTGTTTTTCTTTTCTTTTACCACTTTATTAGCGTATTACTACATTGCTGAAAATAATGTCGCTTATATTCAGCGTACGTTTAATATCCCGTCATTAACCTTTTTCTTGAAGGTGGCGATCATGGTGGCGGTATTTTATGGCACCATCAAACACGCCAATTTAGCTTGGGGACTAGGGGATATTGGTGTTGGCTTAATGGCTTGGCTAAATATAATTGCCATTATCATTATTTTCTTTATTGCGAAACCTGCGGTTATTGCTTTAAGAGATTATGAAAGTCAGAAAAATGCCAAAGTTGATAATTACAGCTTTGATCCGAAAAAACTTGGCATTAACGGCGCTGATTTTTGGCAAAATCGTATAGATAAAAACTAAAAACCTGAAGTGATAAAGCTATCGATTATTTTTTGATAAAATATTCAATTAAAACGTCCGCAAGGGCGTTTTTTTTAGGTAGAATACTGCCAAGGTTTTTTAAGGTGATTGTAATGGCCGTTATTAGTTGTCCAAATTGTAAAAAGAAGATTTCAGATAAAGCAAAAACATGCTCACACTGTTCATTAGACTTGGTTGATCTAGACGCAGATAAACTCCGCTCTATTAACCATCAAAATACCATCAAAAAGTCACAAGCTATCATGACGCATTCTTTTATTGCGATGTTACTTTTTTGTGGCGGTTTTTTATTTTTGTATTGGTCTAATGCACAGGCAGGTACTTGGCAGTATGTTAGTGCAATAAGCGCTACCGTCATTGGCTTTGTGCTTTATATTGTTACCCGTATTCGTCTGATCATTTTAAAAAAAAGCAGTAAAACATAATGGATATTATTCAATTAGTCGAAAACTTATCTGATGACATGTATCAACGTTTAAAACATGCCGCTGAAACAGGGCGTTGGCCTGAAGGGACACCTGTTGATCAAGCACAGCGAGATTCCGCTTTACAAATTGTCATGGCTTATCAAGCTAAACGCTTAAACTCAGATCAAAATATGACAATTGGCGCTGATGGCCAAATCGTGCAAAAAACTAAACGTGAGTTAAAAGCACAGTTTACTAATGCCAGTCACAATGAACTCGATAACAGCACCTCAGATGCTAATAATTCTAATAACATAGCTAGGTTTTCCAATTTATGATTTTTTCTAATTTTTTTAAAGCAAAATGGCAACATAAAGACGCAAATGTGCGACTTGACGCCATTGCTAATGAATTAAGCCTTGATGAGCAAGGTGATCGTGACATTTTACAAACACTTGCTAAAGAAGATAAAAACGATAATGTGAGAAAAGCTGCATTATTAAAATTAAATGATTTATCCTTATATCAAGAGATCTTACAAAATAATAACGACGCTCAACAAAGTTTTGCCCAAAAACAAATAGAGCTTTGTATTTTAAAAAATAATGCCGTTATCGATAGCAATACCAAACAGCAATTAACCGAATTATTTCCAAAATCATTTTTAGACACTTGGTTATTAGCCGAAACCGACATTGAAATTACCAAACGCTTATATCAAAAAATAGCTAAGCCCCAGTTAGCCGTTTCTTTATTTAGTAAAAAACAAGATGCTGAATTTCAATTGTTTTTATTAAATGACACACAAGATATTGCTTTATTAGAGAAATTATCGAAAAAAACCACTGTTGAACAAGTTCAACAAACAATCAATAAACGCATTGCCGATATTATTACCGCACAGGAAAAACCGGTGCAATTGGCAAAGTCGGTTCAGTTAACCTTATCAAAACTTTTAGCGTTAAAAGACAGCACGATTGCTTACGATAAGTTATTAGCAAAACGCACAACGTTAGAAAACGAGTGGCAAACGTATTGCGCTGACTTTTCTTGTTTAACAACTGAGCAGCAAACTACGTTTGAGCAGAAATATAGCACTATTAATCAGCAATTAGATAAACTGTTTGCGCCCAAAGCAGAGCTTTACCAACAAGCGCAAATAGAAAAACAACTGCAAGCAGAAAAAGACCAAGCAAGACAAGGTTTTAAATTACAAATCAGCCAATTAGAGCAAACTTTAGCTAATGCGGTATTTGAAAACAATGACCTCACCGGTACTGAATTTGAAACGCAATTAAATCAATTACCAGCTCAAATTAAAAACTCAGTATTAAATCAGCAAGAACAAAGTGATTTTTTAGCTAACATTGAGTTATTACAGAAAAAGTTACAACAATTACCCGTTATCGCGCAATCAGTAACCGATGCTACCCATTTAATTTCTAAAATATCGCAATTAACGTTGCCAACAACTATTGAAGAAGTGAATGAACGTGCAGCCATTTTTAATACTTGGCAAAAGCAATGGCAACAAGTTGAAAAACAAAGTATAGGTACCTTACCTGATTCATTAAAAACAGCTAAACAACAGATAGTTAAACAATGGCAGTCTGGTTTATCCCCGTTTTATGCCGAACAAAAAAACTTATTAAATCAAGCAAGAAAGAACGTTGCTGATTTAAACCGTTTGATCGCTAGCGGTAAATTTAACCCTTGTTTTGGTATTTATAAAAAGTTTAAAGCCACCTTTATTTTGTTATCGGAAAGTCAGCAAGCCAAGTTGCAGCGTGACTTTGATAACTTAACGGAAAAAATGGCCGAGTTAGCTGATTGGGAACATTATATTGCCACCCCGCGTAAACAAGAATTACTTGATCAAATCAAAGCCTTGGTAACAACACCATTAGATAACCCTAATGATCAAGCGAATAAAGTTAAAGCTTACCGTAAACAATGGAATTCATTGGGTCATGCCGATGATGATATTGAAAAATCATTAAATGATGAATTTAACCAAGCTTGTGAAGAAGCTTTTGCGCCATGCCGACAATTTTACGCTGAGCAGGAAAAAATCCGCGACCAGCATGCACAAGTGAGACAATCGATCATTGCCGAAGTTGAGCAACTTAACACAAGTTTAACAAGCACCCCAGCAGATGCAATTGATCATAAAGCTCTTGAAGGGCAGTTAAATAAGCTAAATAAAGCCTGGCGTGATGCTGGAGAAGTTGACCGAGCACAATATCAGCGTTTACAAAAACAATATAATCAGGCATTAACGCCAATAAAAAACGTTATTCATCAATTTCATCATGATAACGCTAAGTTAAAACAAGCATTAATTGTTAAAGCCAAAGCCTGTTTAACAAACGAGGATATTTTTGCCGCGGTTAATGAAGTTAAACAATTACAAAGCCAATGGCGTGAACTTGGTTATGCTGGACCAAAACAAGAGTCAAGTTTATGGCAAACATTTAGACAAACGAACGACGCTATTTTTGCTAAACGAGATGAAAATAAACAAGCTCAATCAGCTGCGCAAGCTGAAATGAAAAAAAGCTTTGAAATTGAAATAAACAACCTTGCAAGTGAAATTGAAGGGCTGACAAAATTAGCTGAATTTAAAGAAGCCTTGAGTAAGGCGCAAGCGTTATTACAAACAATTATCAATAATAAGCCAGTGATTAAATCACTCGCGAATCAAGTTGATAAAATGATAGCCAGCCTTGAAAAATCAATTGCTGATTTACAAAAAAATAAAAGCAAACAAGTTTGGCAAAACCTTTTTGAATTGCTTAATCAGCTCTGCGAAAATAACACTAATGATGAGCTGACATCATTAGCCCAATATCAAAAGCTATCTAACTTTTGGCAGAAAAAGCTGGTTGATATTGCTAAAAGTAATAAAAAAGGTGATCGGTTATCTAAAACCTTAGTAATAGAAATTCTTGGAGGTATTGAATCACCACAGGAAGAGGCCGATCAGCGCTTAGCAATTCAAGTAAAGTTAATGCAAGAGCAAATGTTATCGGGTGGTAACGTTGATCTCCAAGCTTTATTTATTGAATGGTTGCAGCTAGGTGCACTAACACCAGACGATAAACCGCTATTAGCCCGTATTAAACCGCTATTTTGTTAATTATTAAGATAAACACGCTGCGCGGGTAGTTAACATACCCTGGCATGCAGCGTGTTTTATTTCGTTAATATGTTATTAATTGCTTTATCTAGATAATCACGCCATATAAAATAGCAAACAGATCACGTCAAATAATTTCATTAGTTTCGTTATTTTATAATGAAAAGCTAAATTAGATAAAAATAACACCGTTATTTATAATGAATTTATATTGGTAAGGCCACTTGACGGCTGATTTCACTCCGTTTATAATCCTTGAACAATAATTAAAGGTAGTAGTAGCATTTCTTAGGATCATATCCATACTCTTTGCTTTTAATTGACTATATTTATCTTATCGTTGCTTAACGATAAATTATCATGAGAATTTACGTATGATCTATATTATTATGGGTGTTAGCGGTTGCGGAAAGTCAACAATTGGTGCTCTTTTAGCTGAAAAATTAGCATTACCTTTTTATGATGCTGACGATTTTCATCCATCAACAAATATAGAAAAAATGGCGCAGGGTACGCCACTAACCGATGATGACCGTAAACCTTGGTTAACGTTATTAGCAGATCATATTAGCAACTGGCAAACTGATGGCGGTGCGGTTTTAGCTTGTTCTGCTTTAAAGCAAAGTTACCGTGATATCTTGTCATCAACAACTGAAAATAGTGTAAAGTTTGTTTACTTAAAAGGTGATAAAGCTGTTTTAGCTGCCCGTTTAACAAGTCGTGATAATCACTTTATGCCAGCAAACCTTTTAACCAGCCAGCTTGCGACCCTAGAGCCACCTGAAGATGCTATTACTGTTTTATTAGAAAAAACCGTTGAAGAAATCATTTCGGACATTTTAAAGGCAATTAAATAATGACTTATCCTATCCATTGTGTTGATACAGAAAAAACCATTTCCGATGATGATTTAAGAAAGATCATTGATAACTTTATTGCGCAAAAAGCGGCAAATGCCAAAAACATTTTAATTTTACCTCCGGATATTACCCGTTTTTATTCGAAAGCCGGTTTTATTACGAGTTACTTATATGAGCAATTAAAAGATCAAGCTGAAATTTATTTTCTACCGGCGTTAGGAACTCATGAGCCTATGCCTGATCACGAAATTGACGTGATGTTTGGTAAAGACATTCCAAAAGAATTATTCCTACCGCATTACTGGCGAACAGACGTTGTTAAGCTAGGTGAAATTACCAGTAAACGGATGATGGAGCTTTCTGATAATAAACTTGATTGCACAATGGAAGTTGGGGTTAACAAGTTATTGTTAGATACTAAATGGGATCTAATTATTTCTGTTGGTCAAATTGTTCCTCATGAAGTGATCGGTATGGCCAACTATACTAAAAACATTTTAGTTGGTACTGGTGGTGAAGATACCATTCATAAATCGCACTTTTTAGGCGCTGTTTATGGCATGGAACGTATTATGGGGCGCACCTATACCCCAGTAAGAAAAGCATTAAATGAAGGTTTTGATGAATTTTTACGTCATCTTCCTATTGAGTTTATTTTAACTGTGCTTGGTAAAAAAGATGATAAATTAGCACTGCAAGGTGTCTATTGTGGTAACCAAGATGAAACGTATGAAGAAGCCTGTAAATTAAGCCAACAACTGAATTTGAATTTACTTGATAAACCAATCAAAAAAGCGATTGTATTTCTTGAGCCGGCTGAATTCAAAACTACTTGGTTAGGTAATAAAGCCATTTATCGTACTCGTATGGCGATGGCTGATGATGGTGAATTAATAATTTTAGCGCCAGGCTTACACCGTTTTGGTGAAGATCTTGAAATAGATGGCTTGATCCGTAAATTTGGTTATAAAACAACAGATGAAACCTTAGAAGCAGTTAAAAACAATCCTGAGCTCTCAAGTAATTTATCAGCTGCAGCACATTTAATTCATGGTACGGCTGATGAACGCTTCAATGTTACTTATTGTCCTGGTGATGGCTTAACCAAAGAAGAAGTGGAATTGGTTAATTACCAATATTGTCATTTTGACGAAATGAACAAACGTTACCCGTTAGACAAGTTGAAAAATGGTTGGAATACCATGCCTGATGGCGAAGAAGTGTTTTATGTCAGTAATCCTGCGTTAGGTTTATGGGCAACAGAAGCAAAATTTAATGGTTAACAGAGTTAACCCTTTAATTGTGATCATAAGGTTGTAGATGGATATGACAGATAAATTAACAAACTTACATATTCATCTTGATATTGTTGGTGGCATAGCGGGTGATATGTTTATTGCTGCGATGTTGGATACGTTTGAACATATTCAACCTGATGTGATAGCGGCAACGGCACAAGTTTTACCTAAAGATGTTGGTCAGGCGAGATTAACAAAAGGTTTAAATTTAGGTATTAGTGGCTGCCGTTTTGCATTAGCAGAAAATTCAGCTTTAGTTAGCACAGCTAATCAAACAACTGCGAATGATCTACACAGACATCAGCATAATGATTTACATAATCATAATCATAGTCATGATCATAGTAACCATAATCATTCGCATGAACATCACCACCACGAATATGAACACCAGCACAGTCATGTCCGTCATTCACATGATCACCATGATACTCATGGCGGTGATAAATCACATGAGCACCAGCATAGCCATAGTGATGAAACCACTTATCAAGCCTTATGCCAGCGTTTATCTGCTAGCCCATTAGAGCAAAACGTTATCGCAATTGCGATTGAACTATTAACCATTATTGGTAAAGCCGAAGCAAAAATTCATGCAAAAACGTTAGCCGATGTCCATTTTCATGAATTGGCTGACTGGGACTCCTTAATGGATGTTGTTGCCAGTGCCGTGATCTTAGATGCTTTATCAGGAAGTACCTGGAGTATTTCTAAATTACCGCTTGGTGGTGGCTTAGTACAAACACAACATGGCTTAATTCCAGTACCAGCACCAGCCACCGCTGAAATATTAACCGGCTTTAGTTTTATTAATGATGGTATACAAGGGGAAAGAATTACCCCAACTGGTGCAGCCATTTTACGTTATTTAAAAAATAACCAGTTGTTAACTTCACAACCACAAGGTGAGTTATCAGCAACCGGTTATGGTTTAGGCACTAAAGTTTTCCCGAATATGCCGAATATTCTACGTGCTATGTCTTTTGATATTAATACGGTAAAAAACAAGCAACAAGCAACAATAGTAGTTATTGAATTTGATATTGATGATATGACGGGCGAAGAACTTGCTTTATCACTTGATTTATTAAGAGCTGAGCAAGGCGTAGTTGATATTGTTGTTCAAAACGCCCGAGGTAAAAAAAATCGTTCGGTAGAGCTTATTCGCATTTTGGCATCAAGCCAATATTATCAAGCCATAATTCAAGCGTGCTTTCTGCAAACCTCAACTATTGGTTTACGTTATCGTTTTGAATCAAGAGAATTTTTAACTAGAGAGCATCATCAATTGGATCTGCAAGCTTATAAAAGTGTTAAACGTCCTGATGGTGAAACCACAATAAAAATTGAACATGATCAATTAGTCAATGTAACAACGTTAAAAGAGCGTCGGCAAATTAAAACTCAAGTTGAGTCATCATTAGAAGGTAAGGCCTGATGGATACCAATAAAATTGAGCAGCTTATTGCTTATTTTAATCAATTTGAGCAGTTTTCTATTGCCGTAAGTGGTGGTGTTGACAGCATGTTACTTGCTTATGTTGCTCATCAATTTTCTACGGCGCAAGTCACTATGGTTCATGCTAATTCGCCGGCAGTACCAGAGTCAGCACTGCAACGAGTAAAAGCGCACGCTGAACGCTATCAATGGCAGTTAAAAATTATTAATGCGCGCGAGTTTAATGATGAAAATTACTTAAACAATCCCGTCAATAGGTGCTATTTCTGTAAGAGTAATCTATATACTCGTGTTGCTGAGCATAGCCCAGGTATTATATTTTCGGGTACTAATTTAGATGACCTTGGTGATGTTAGGCCGGGGCTTGCTGCCGCTAAAGAGCAAAATGTTAAACACCCGTATGTTGAGGTTGGGATCAGTAAAACCGATATTTATGCCATGGCGAGCTTTTATCAATTAGAACAACTGCAGTCTTTACCGGCACAACCTTGTTTAGCCAGCCGAGTAGAAACCGGTATAAAAATTAATGCCGAGGATATGGCGTTTATTGATTATGTTGAAGAAAAGGTTAGGCAAGTATTACCAAAATTAAAAAATGTTCGCTGTCGAATTTCACATCAAGGTATTTCGGTTGAGCTTGATAATTTACCTGAAGCTAAACTATTCGCCCAATTATCTGAACGTTTAACCCGTTATTGTGCAAAACAAGGCCGAGTATTTTCAGGTATGAAGTTATACCAAAAAGGCTCTGCTTTTCTCAATGGTGTTAGCCATGGATAATTTTATTTGGGACAAAGATAGGCAGTCGCGCACCGGCATTGCAGAAGCGGTATTTTGTAGCAATAAAAGTGATGCGGACCTTAACGATATTGTTGCTTATAACCTCGATAATAAAACATCTATTTTATTAACGCGTTTAACTTCAGAACAATGGCAAGCTTTACCGAGCGAGTATCAACAGCAATTAGATTATGATGAGCTCTCTAAAACGGCAATACTTAGCCCCGTTCAACGTTCGATTAAACAAGGTGATATTTGTATCGTCACCGCTGGTACTTCCGATTTAGCGGTTGCCGCAGAAGTTCAACGCACGTTAACTTTTAATGGTTATCAAGCGCCTATTTATGCTGATGTTGGTGTCGCGGGTTTATGGCGATTGATGGAAAAGCTCGAAACTATTCAACAATATAAAATTATTATTGCATTAGCAGGTATGGAAGGGGCACTGTTTAGTGTTTTGGCAGGATTGGTACAAGCGCCTATTATTGCCGTGCCAACCTCTGTCGGTTATGGTGTTTCATCTGGAGGAAAAGCCGCTCTAGACAGCGCTCTAGCCGCATGTGCGCCAGGAATATTAACAATGAATATTGATAATGGCTTTGGTGCCGCCACTGCTGCTATTAAAATTTTAAATCAATTTAACAAATAATAAGTGAATAACTATGGTTGAACTTACCGGTGAGCAAAGTATTGTCAGCATGATTTTTTTTGGCATGATGTTTGGTGTTTTACATGCTTTTGATGCCGACCATGTCGTATCAATGGCTAGTTTTGTTGATCAAAAATCAAAAACCAAAAATGTGTTAAAGTATGCTGCTAAATGGGGATTTGGCCACGGCGGTATTTTATTGGTATTAGCGGCATTCTTAGTTTTTATTGGCTATCAATTACCGCATTGGTTTGTTTATTATGCTGAAGTATTTGTTGGTGTCGTTTTAATCTACTTAGGGGTAAGATTATGGCGTATGGTGTCTAAACAAGGACATGACATCAAAAACCAAAGCCATGAACACACACCTTTATTTATTGGCATGTTACATGGAGTTGCAGGTAGTGCCCCCATTTTAGCTTTATTACCGAATATGGCTGAGTCACAGTTTTTATTGCATATTGGCTTATTTTCAGCCGGTTGTTTGTTAGGTATGTTTTGCTTTGGTTTAGCTTTAGCCTTGTTTCAAGGGCAACTTAAAAACCTGCGCAGCGAAATTTCCAATGGTTTTACTCGCTTATTAAGTTTAAGCACTATAGGCTTAGGCACGTTTTGGCTATTTAATTAACGATCAAAGCGCATTTATTTGTAACTGATTTGTTTTTTATTCAGTGCAAGTAAGTTGATAGATTAAGTTAATATAAAATACAACGAATTAATTGGTCAGGCCGATATACTATTCATCGATTAAAAGATAATATTTTACTTAAGTTAGCATACGATATTTTGTCATAAGATGATAAAATAGCTGAACAGTAAATATTTTTCCAAAAAATTCTTATTTTGAGTAATGCAAATTATTCAAAAATTAAATATACAAGTTAGATTAAGTACACGTAAGGAATGTTAAATGAAAAGTAAGTCAGATATAGGTTTAGTTGGTTTAGCTGTTATGGGTGAGAATTTAATTCTCAATATGGAGTCTAAAGGCTTTACCGTAACGGCATACAACAGAAGTTATTCTAAAGTAGAAAAATTTATTGCTGGCCGTGCAGCTGGTAAAAATATTCGTGGTGCTGATAGCATCCAAAGCCTTGTTGAATCATTAGAAACACCACGTAAAGTGATGTTAATGGTTAAAGCTGGCCAAGCTGTAGATGACTTTATTGAACAACTAATTCCTTATCTTGATAAAGGCGACATCATCATTGATGGTGGTAATACACATTACCCAGACACCAACAGAAGAACTGAATATTTAGCGTCTAAAGGGCTTTTATTTGTTGGTTCTGGTGTTTCAGGTGGTGAAGAAGGTGCTTTAAATGGTCCTTCAATCATGCCAGGCGGTGCTAAAGAAGCATGGCCATTTGTTAAAGATATTTTCCAATCAATTTCTGCAAAAGTTGCTGATGAAAATGGCAACGAAGTTGTTCCATGTTGTGATTGGGTTGGTGATGCGGGTGCTGGTCACTTTGTTAAAATGGTTCACAACGGTATTGAATACGGCGATATGCAATTAATTTGTGAAGCGTATCAATTAATGAAAGTTGTTTTAGGCTTAGACTCTGACGAAATTCAAAAAGTATTTGCTCACTGGAACACAACTGAATTAGACAGCTACTTAATTGATATCACCAAAGATATTTTTGCTTACAAAGATGAAAACGGTGAAGCACTAGTAGAACAAATTTTAGATACAGCTGGTCAAAAAGGTACGGGTAAATGGACAGGTGTTACCGCACTTGATTTAGGTGTACCGTTAACGTTAATTGCTGATTCAGTATTTGCTCGTTGTATTTCTGCGAAAAAAGAACAACGTGTTGCTGCTTCTAAAGTTATTTCTGGTCCAGAAATTAACTTTACTGGTGATAAAGCTGAATTTATTGAAAACTTAAGACAAGCAGTATTAGCAGCTAAAATTGTTTCTTATGCTCAAGGTTATATGTTAATGCAAGAAGCTGCGAAAGAATTTGGTTGGGAATTAAACTACGGTGCTATTGCTTTAATGTGGCGTGGTGGTTGTATCATCCGTTCAGCATTCTTAGGCAAAATCAAAGAAGCTTACGATGCTGATCCTGAGTTAGAAAACTTATTATTAACGCCTTATTTCCGTGATACGGTTGCAGGTTCTCAAGCAGGTTGGAGAAACGTTATTGGTACTGCTGTTGCCAACGGTATTCCAGTACCTTGTTTAAGCTCTGCGTTAACTTACTTTGACGGCTTTAGAACAGCACGTTTACCAGCTAACTTATTACAAGCGCAACGTGATTATTTTGGTGCGCACACTTATGAGCGTACTGATAAGCCACGTGGTGAGTTCTTCCACACCAACTGGACTGGTCGTGGCGGTGATACAGCATCAACAACTTATGATGTGTAATTTAGTGTTGTTATAAGTATCATTAAATTGTCATTAAATCCGAATATAAAGGATAAGATTTTGTATTCGGATTTTCTCTATAGCACAAATTATAAAGATTTATACATAGGATAAACATGACCACTCAATTAGAAAAATTACGTAGTTTAACTACCGTTGTTGCCGATACGGGTGACATTGCAGAAATTAAAAAGTTTGCGCCACAAGACGCAACAACTAACCCAAGTTTATTATTAAAAGCGGCTGATATTCCTGAATATCAACCATTAATTGAAGATGCTGTTGCTTGGGCAAAAAGCCAATCGAATGATCTAGACCAACAAATTATTGATGCTGGTGATAAATTATCAGTTAATATTGGTTTAGAAATTTTAAAATCAGTTCCTGGCCGTATTTCAACAGAAGTTGATGCTCGTTTATCTTACGACCAAAATGCTTCTTTAGAAAAAGCACGTAAATTAATCAAATTATACAACGATGCTGGTATCAGCAACGATCGTGTATTGATCAAATTAGCTTCTACTTGGGAAGGTATTCGTGCAGCTGCGACGTTAGAAAAAGAAGGCATTAACTGTAACTTAACTTTGTTATTTAGTTTTGCTCAAGCACGTGCATGTGCTGAAGCGGGTGTTTATTTAATTTCACCGTTTGTTGGTCGTATTCTTGACTGGTACAAAAAATCAACAGGCAAAGACAGCTATTTACCTGCTGAAGATCCAGGTGTAATTTCTGTAACTGAAATTTACAACTACTACAAAGAACACGGCTATAACACTGTTGTAATGGGCGCAAGCTTCCGTAATGTTGATGAAATTTTAGAACTTGCTGGTTGTGATCGTTTAACAATTGGCCCAGGTTTATTAGAGCAATTAGCTGCTTCAACTGGCGATGTACCAGTAAAACTTAACTATACTGGTGAAGTTAAAGCACAACCTGAAGCATTAACAGAGGCACAGTTCCGTTGGGATCATAGCCAAGATGCAATGGCTGTTGAAAAATTAGCTGAAGGTATTCGTAACTTTGCGATTGACCAAGACAAGCTAGAAGTGATGCTTAAAGCACAATTACAAGCTTAATTTTTTATCTATTATTGCTTTAATAACAATTAGGTAAAATAGCTAAAAATTAAAAAGCCTTCAGTTAAATATAACTGAAGGCTTTTTTGTTGCTGCAGTTAACGCATATTTATACGGATTGTATTATAACGCTTTCACCTTGCTTACAACGTTCTCAACGGTAAAACCGAAGTGTTTGTATAAATCGCCACCTGGTGCTGACTCACCAAACGTTGACATACCAACCACATCACCAGCAAAACCGACATATTTCGCCCAGTAATCAACATGTGCTGCTTCAATCGCGACACGTTTTGTCACTGATGCAGGTAATACACTTTCTTTGTAAACTGCATCTTGGGCATCAAAAGTATCCGTTGAAGGCATAGACACTACGTTTACTTTCACGCCATCAGCCGCTAATGCTTTGGCTGAATCAACCGCTAAACCAACTTCTGAGCCGGTTGCAATTAAAATCACTTCAGGTGTTTGACCACAATCAACTAAAATGTAAGCACCTTTGGCAATGTTAGCTACTTGCGCGTCAGTTCGTGCTTGAGCTGCTAAGCCTTGACGAGAAAATACTAACGACGTTGGGCCTTTTCTGCGTTCAATCGCCGCTTTCCAAGCCACGACAGATTCAGTGGCATCAGCAGGGCGCCACGTTGACATATTAGGTGTCATACGTAAGTTAGCTAATTGCTCAACCGGTTGATGGGTTGGGCCATCTTCCCCTTGACCAATGGAGTCATGGGTATAAACAAATACGTTTTGAATACCCATTAACGCAGACATACGTACCGCATTACGTGCATATTCCATAAACATCATGAAAGTAGCGCCGTAGTTAATAAAACCACCGTGCAATGAAATACCGTTCATGATACCGCTCATACCAAATTCACGAACACCGTAAAAAATGTAGTTACCGGCAGCGTCGTCTTGAATACCTTTAGAGCCTGACCATAAGGTTAAGTTAGAACCCGCTAAATCCGCTGAGCCACCTAACATTTCTGGTAATAATGGACCAAACGCTTCAATGGTATTTTGTGATGCTTTACGAGAGGCAATGCTTTCCGCTTTGGCTTGTGTTTCATAAACTAACTTTTCAGCGGCTGCTGAGAAGCCTGCTGGTAAATCTTTATCGATAACACGACGTTTAAATTCAGCGGCTAATTCAGGGTAAGCTTGCGCATACGCGTCAAACTTAGCTTGCCACTGTGCTTCAATAGCTGCGCCTTTTTCTTTAGCATCCCAACCGGCTTGTACATCTTCAGGAATAACAAAAGGAGCATGTGGCCAGTTTAAAAACTCACGTGCTGCCGCAATTTCATCATCACCTAATGGTGCGCCGTGACAATCATGGCTGCCTGATTTATTAGGTGAGCCAAAACCAATAATGGTTTTACAACAAATCATGGTCGGTTTGTCAGTAACAGACTTTGCTTCTTCAATGGCTGCAGCAATGGCTTCTGGGTTATGACCATCAACATCGGCAATCACATGCCAGCCGTATGAGGCAAAACGTGCTGGTACGTTTTCAGTAAACC
>NZ_JBQMWH010000017.1:0-65953 GCF_053470345.1 Thalassotalea agariperforans
CCAGAGCCAGAGCCAGAGCCAGAGCCAGAGCCAGAGCCAGAGCCAGAGCCAGAGCCAGAGCCAGAGCCAGAGCCAGAGCCAGAGCCAGAGCCAGAGCCAGAGCCAGAGCCAGAGCCAGAGCCCAAAAAAGGCTTTTTTGCTCGTTTAAAAGCGGGTTTAAGTAAAACCCGACAAAACTTAGGCGGTGGTTTATTTGATATTTTTCGTGGCAAAAAAATTGATGATGACTTATTTGAAGAATTAGAAACCCATTTATTATTAGCAGATGTTGGGGTTGAAACCACGTCGAAAATTATTGACTCATTAACGGAATCGGCTAGTAAAAATCAATTAAAAGATGCAGAAGCTCTTTATGAATTATTAAAAGATGAGCTGAAAAAGATTGTTGCCCCAGTTGATCAGCCGCTCGTGATCCCTGAATCAAAAGATCCTTATGTGATTTTAATGGTTGGTGTTAATGGTGTGGGCAAAACGACTACTATTGGCAAATTAACTAAACAGTTTCAAGCGCAAGGCAAATCAGTGATGTTAGCGGCTGGTGATACTTTCAGAGCGGCCGCGGTAGAGCAATTACAAGTATGGGGCGAGCGTAACGATATTCCGGTTATTGCTCAACATACGGGTGCTGACAGTGCGTCAGTAATTTTTGATGCTATTAGTGCAGCAAAAGCTCGTGGTATTGATGTGTTAATTGCCGATACAGCGGGGCGTTTACAAAATAAAGGTCACTTAATGGAGGAGTTGAAAAAAGTGGTGCGAGTGATGAAAAAACTCGACATTAACACCCCTCATGAAGTGATGTTAACCTTAGATGCGGGTACCGGCCAAAACGCATTAAGCCAAGTAAAATTATTTAATGAAGCGGTTAATATTACCGGTATTACTTTATCAAAACTTGATGGTACCGCGAAAGGTGGTGTTATTTTTGCGATTGCCGACAAGCATAATATTCCTATTCGCTTTTTAGGGGTTGGTGAGGGAATTGATGATCTAAGACCATTTATTGCCAATGATTTTATTGATGCTTTATTTGAACAAGATTAAGGTTGTAGATATTCAGTTGTCGTTTTATGATAATGCCCATAATAACGGCAACTTTGGTGTAATTCACTTGGTATGATCCACTTTAAAAATGTAAGTAAAACTTATCCTGGTGGATTTTTAGCACTGAAAAACGTTAGTTTTGAACTTGCTGCAGGTGAAATGGCGTTTCTAACCGGCCACTCAGGTGCCGGTAAAAGTACCTTACTTAAGCTGATCAGCTTAATGGAAAAACCGACCAGCGGTAGTATTCAAATTAATAATACCGAATTAGCGCGGATTGCCTACAAGCAAATTCCTTATGTGCGTCGTAGCATCGGGATGATTTTTCAACACCATAACTTACTGATGGATAGAACCGTTTTTGATAATGTGGCACTACCGCTGATTATTGAAGGTTATAGCCATAAAGAAATTCGTAAACGAGTTGATGCCGCGCTTGAAAAAGTCCATTTGTCGAATAAAACTAAATGTTTCCCGAATATGTTGTCTGGTGGCGAACAGCAAAGGGTAGGCATTGCACGGGCAATTGTGAATAAACCGCCAGTGATTTTAGCGGATGAACCCACCGGTAATTTAGATCCAAAATTATCTTTAGATATTATTAAGTTATTTGAAGAATTTAACTCTGTTGGAGTTTGTGTGTTAATTGCCACTCATGACTTAGGCTTAATTGCGCGAATGAAGTATCGCACCCTAACGTTAAAAAATGGCACTATGATCACTGATGGCATTGTTGATGGTTTACAGCAGCGAGAATTAGTTGATGACTAAAACAATGAAAAAAAACGACGGTTATCAAAGCAGCCGACCACAAGTTAATTTTTTTACGAAACTTGTCTCTTTACCTATTCGCCATTTACAGCAAGCTGTGGGTAGTTTAGGAGAGTTGTGGCGTACACCCTTTACTACCGCGATGACAGTATTGGTGTTGGGCATCAGTTTATCATTACCCGCCACTCTGCAATTATTTGTTAAAAACGCGAATCAAATCACTGCACAATGGAATTCAGCCTCTGAAATTAGCCTGTTTTTAAAGTTATCAATTAGTGAAAAAAGCGCACAAAATTTTGTTAGCCGAATAGAGTTATATCCCGAAGTCGCTAGCGTTACTTATATTTCAGCTGAGCAAGCACTAACTGACTTTAAAGCATTATCTGGTTTTGGTGATGCCCTTGGTTATTTAGCAAAAAACCCATTACCCGCTACTGTGTTAGTTACCCCAACTCAGCGTTCAAGCCAAGCACAAGCCGCACAAGAGTTATTGAATAAGTTAACGCAAGAGCGCGAAGTGGAACAAGGTAAACTCGATTTAGAGTGGTTAACCCGCTTAGAAGCGATTGCCACTTTAATAGAAGATATTGTTTTTGCCATTGGCTTTTTATTATGTAGCTCAGTTGTCTTAATTATTGGCAATACTATTCGTTTAGCTATTCTCAATCAAAAAGATGCGATAGCGGTAATGAAATTAGTTGGCGCAACCGACAGCTTTATTCAAAGACCCTTTTTATATGCGGGTGCTTGGTATGGTATTTTAGGTGGTGTTTTTGCTTGTTTTGCAATAGCGATATTAGCGCAGTATTTATCAGGTGCAATTTCAGCGTTAACTGAGGTTTATCAACAAAAAATCGAATTAACCATGTTGTCATTTTCTGAATTGTTATTGATTATTGGATTTGCGGTCGTTTTAGGTTTACTTGGTAGTTTTATGTCGGTCCGTCGACATATTCGTGATATCGAACCTACAGCTGATTAAGCTTGTTTTAATATATCATCAGCCCATTCAATGGCTTGCATATGGGCATTATAAGTATCTTTGTTTGCCAAGCCTAGCTTGATGGTTAATAAGCTCGATTTTTTCCAATCGCCCTGTTCGGTTAATTTTGCTAACGTTAAATAATGCCTGAGGTAATTGTTTTTATTCATTAATGCTTCTTTAATATCATTATGAATTGGAATGATATCGAATACGGTATTAATCTGTTGATCTAAAATCCCATCAATTAAAGATAATATACCGGTTAAAAATGCTTTTGGTGGATTATTATCATCATGTAATTTTTCAGAAATAATTTCACAAAACTTTGCTCGTACCAAAGAGAAGCGCATCAATTCCATACATTTTCCACTACTTAAATCAGATAGCGCTAACAAGGAGATGAATTTTTTTAGTTCTAATTCACCAATATAAGCTAAGGCATGTTTAAGAGAAGTGATTTCTTGATTTCGACCATATACAGGGCTATTGATAAAACGCAGTAGTTTATAGGTAAGTCCAGGGTCTTTACTAAATGTATCGCTGATCTTGCTAAAGTCCATCTCTTTTGCACTTGCGTGTTGTATGAGTTCTAAAATATTTTGTTTAGCGGTGTTGGCTTTTTTTTGTTTGATCATTTCGGGTTTCGCAAAAAAGTAACCCTGAAATAACGTAAAACCGAGTAATTTGTATTTCTCAAATTGCTCTTTAGTTTCAACTTTTTCAGCTAATAAAGTAATGTTGTAATCTTGCAATCGTCTAATGTAGCGGCTGATATCAATAATACTGGCATCTAAAACATCAACTTTAATAATGTCGATCAGAGGAAAAAAAATGTCCCATTTAGGGTCAAAGTCATGATCATCTAACGCAAATTTAAAGCCTTTTGCTTTTAGTTCTTTACAGGCATCAATTAATTCATCGGTGATTGGTACATCTTCTAATATTTCAATGACTACATTTTTAGGATCTAAAAAACTTGGGAAGTTTTTGATCAAAGTATCTGCATGAAAATTAATAAATGCTGTATGGCCACTAGTAACTTTTTCAATACCTAAGGTTAAATGATTGTTAGTTAAAATATTTGAGGTAGCTTGATCTGGGCAAATATTCGGAAATTGATTACTTTCACCATCTCTAAAGAGTAGCTCGTACGCAATAAGATTCTGATTTAAATCAATAATTGGTTGTCGGGCAACATATGAATACACAAGCACTCCTAAAGGACTTCTAAAATTTACAACGAGGGGATGTCTTGTTAAAATTTTTATTGTTTATTATTTTTTTAAGAATATAACAGGCCTTTGTGAAAATACATTGATTTTTTATTGACTGATCGCCAAGGTACTGGTAGAAAAGATGGTCGCAAATTTATAACGAGCGTGCTAGTATCGCGAGCTAGCGTATGAAAAACGAGGTTTACTATGAGTAATTCAGCACCAACAATGGCTTTAACTATCCCACAAAGTGGTAGTATTGAAGCCTATACGTCTTCGGCGTATAGCATCCCTATGCTGACAGCAGAGCGTGAGCTCGAATTAGCTACTCAATTGTATCATGAGAATAACCTACAGGCGGCACAAGAGCTTATCATGTCGCATTTGCGTTTTGTTATCCATATTGCAAAAGGTTATGCCGGATACGGCTTACCACAAGCGGATCTAATTCAAGAAGGTAATGTCGGGTTAATGAAAGCGGTTAAGCGTTTTAACCCTGAAGTGGGTGTTCGCTTAGTGTCATTTGCTGTTCATTGGATCAAAGCAGAAATACATGAGTTTGTACTTAAAAACTGGCGTGTAGTGAAAATAGCTACTACCAAAGCACAACGTAAATTATTTTTTAACTTACGTAAAAATAAAAAGCGTTTAGGCTGGTTTAGCCAAGAAGAAGTACAAAATGTGGCTGACACCTTAGGAGTGACAACCAAAGACGTGATGGAAATGGAATCACGGATGAGTAGTCAAGATCAAGCTTTTGAGCTTTCTTCTGACGATGATGATTCAGCATCTACGGGTAGTTTTTCGCCAGCACAATACTTAGAAGATAAACAATCTGATTTAGCTACTTCGGTTGAAAACGAAAACTGGGATGCACATGCTAACAAGCGTTTATCAAACGCTTTAGTGACACTTGATGATCGTAGCCAACATATTATTCGTACTCGTTGGTTAGACGATAACAAAGCAACGTTACAAGAGTTGGCCGATCAATATGATATTTCTGCTGAGCGGGTTCGTCAGTTAGAAAAAAATGCTTTAGCTAAGTTAAAAAATTCAATGATTTAATAACTAAAGCGATACTATTTGAATCAAAAAACCGACAAAAGTCGGTTTTTTATTATACAAAAATCATATTTGCACTAGTTATTTGTGAAAATTTTGTTAGTATGGACGGCATAAAAATTATACTAATAACAACAAAATTAATCATTTACGCTAATGGAAGTACCGGCGAACACCGATAAAGCGGCACGACAATTACCCAAATTAAAGTCGTTGCTCAATAAATACCGACAAGTCAGGACGATGCAATCAGGGTTGCTTCGCCTGTCTGAGCTTGCCGGTACCATTACGGATATCAACTCTTTCTATCAAGCACTCGACAGTGTTGTGAGTGCGCTGTTAATTACTGATAATTTCCATATTGTTTTAGCGAATGACGAGCGTCGATTAGCGCTTGCTTATGCCAACACCAAACAAGAAGCACAATTAATTCAGCAGTTAGATGCTGCGCATTGGCAGCAGAGTTTAACGGCGTTGGTTTTTAATGAAAAACGCTCTATACATTGTAGTTCAGCTGAGCGTATGGCATTAATGAAAGCCGAAAAAATTGTCATACATGGCACTTCATGTGTTGATTGGCTTGGTGTGCCACTTAAACGCGGACAACAAGTTATTGGTGTAATAGCCTTACAAAGCTATGATGCCAAACATTATTTTGATGACCGAGACTGCCAACTGCTTGAATTTATTGCTGAGCATTTAGTGACGGCGATTGATCGAGTCCATAGTCGTGAATTATTAGAACAAAGCATTCAAGAGCGTACTTTAAAGCTCACGAAAATTAATCATGAATTACAAAAAGAAATTGCTGAGCGTCAAAAAGCACAACGTATTCATGAAGTGTTATTAGCGGTATCTGAAATTACGGCAAGCTCACAAGATTTACCGAGCTTTTATCAAGCGTTGCATCAATCTATTAAGCGTTTGTTACCCGCTGATAACTTTTATATTGCTTTGGTATCACCAGATAAAAAATCCCTAGAGTGCCCCTATTTTGTTGATCAGCGTATTACCGAAATGGTGACAAGGCCTTTTGGTAAAGGTTTGTCCGAAAGAACCATTAAAGCAGGTTTACCGATTTTAATTTGTGACGATGCTCAGTATGTTTTAACGACTCGTGGCCGGGTATTAAAAGAAAAATTGTATGACATACAAACCACGCAACCTATGCCAAAAGCTTGGTTATCTTCACCTTTGATTGATCAAAATGAAGTGTTTGGCATGTTTGCGGTACAAGATTATCAAAATGAGCATGCCTACCAGCAAAGTGACTTAGAGTTAATTCGTTTTGTCGCGCAACATATCGCTATTGCTATTGTTCGCAAGCGTATTCAATTGCAAGAGCAGCAAAATAAAGATGCTTTAGAGCATACGGTTAAAGATCGGACAAAAGCGCTAGAAATTGCCAATTTGAAGTTACGAATGCAAATTGAAGAGCGTAAAAAAGCAGAAGAAAAATTATTTCATGACGCTCATCACGATGCATTAACGAAATTACCCAACCGTTCGATGTTTTCTGATCGTTTAACATATTCACTTAGTCATTATAAGCGCCATCCCAATCAACGATTTGCAGTGTTATTTATTGATTTAGACCGTTTCAAAATGATCAATGATACTTTAGGCCATTTAGCCGGTGATAAGTTTTTGATTGAAATTTCAAAACGGTTAACCGAATGTGTGCGAGAAAATGATTTATTAGCACGTTTAGGTGGTGATGAATTTGTTATTTTATTAGATTCGTTTCAATCACAAGATGATGTTGAAGAAATAGCGACACGGATCATTAGCAAAGTTAGTCAATCTTTTACTATTGACGAGAATGAATTGTATTCCAATGCCAGTATTGGTATTGCCATGTTTAACCAGCAATATCGCGACGCTAGTGAAATTTTGCGTGATGCTGATGCTGCTATGTATCAAGCGAAAAGTTTAGGTCGTGGGCGCTACGTCTTTTTTGATGACAGTATGCGTGAACAACTTATTGCAAGCCTAACGCTTGAACAAGAGCTACGTATCGCCATTAAAGAGCAGCAATTTGAATTACATTATCAAGAGATATCAAGTTTAGATAGTGCTGATGTTATTGGTTTTGAAGCCTTTTTACGTTGGGAGCATCCAACCAAAGGTTTATTAACCCCTAGTCATTTTCTTTATATGGCAGAAGAAACCGGCGTTATTTTAGATATTGAGAATTGGGTAATTGAACAAGTTAGTTTGCAATTAAAGCGTTGGTCTGAAAATGATAAACATCATAATGCTTTTATTGGAATTAATTTATCAGGTCGTCATTTAACGCAAGCAAATCAATTACAAAAATTAATGGCGATGATCGCTAAGCATACTATTGAACCACAACGGTTAATTTTAGAGTTTAATGAAAATGCTTTTGCTAAGCATGCCGATTTAGCGTTAAAAGGGCTGCGTAAACTGAAAGAATTTGGTGTTAAATTGGCCTTAGATGATTATGGCTCAGGTTTATCATCATTTAACTTTTTACATAGCTATCCGTTTGAATTTATTAAACTCGACCGCAGCTTTATTCGTTCATTAGCAACGAGCGACAGCAATTTAGCCTTAGTAAAAGCGTTGCATACTTTAGGTGAGCAATTTGGTTACCGGTTAGTGGCTGAAGGCATTGAAAGCCAAGAAATGTTAAATAAATTGAAAGCTGTAGGTTGCGAATTTGGTCAAGGTTATCATTTGAACAAACCTAGCAAAATGCTGAACCCCGCTATTGCTGATTTTATAGAAGCTGAGCGTGCCTAAACCGCGTTTAATCGTGTTTAGTAAAAAAACCTTCCACTCGTAATGCTAAGCCTGGCGTTGTTTTGTAATTTTCCTCTTCGGCAAATTCAAAAAAAGGCTCTATTTCAAAAAATAGCCACTCTTTTAAGGCGTTAAAGCGGTAACGGTAACTTAGGGTATATTTATCAACAACAAAGCCGCGCTCGCCGTTTCTTTCACCCTCAGCCTGCAAGCCCCAAATACTCGCTTTATCGTTTGACAGTTGTTTTAAATGGTAAAACCCATGCTTCCAACGGATGCCATGAAAAGATTCTGAACCTCGGATACTATAATTGATACGATATTGTTCAGAATCATTGATTTGATAGTTATATTCCAATAATAAACGTGAACCAAAACCGTCATCCAAATAATAATACAGGGCCGGTTCAAACTTAAAGCTATGATTTTCAAGCCAGTTATAAGTACGCTTATGACGAGCGCGGATAAAAATATCGCCACCAGAAATACCTAAACGAGTATCTGTGACATAATTTTCTTTATCTTTAAAAATATAGCGAATCGCCGCGGCAAAATTAGCATCATCAAGCTCTTGATTAACCTTGATAGACTCTAGCGGCAAGTTATCAAATTGATCTTCGTCACTGTCTGAAAAAATCACATCCACTTTATCTTTAAAGTGGGGCAGCCGTACTTTTAATTTAAAACGAGCCCCCACTTCACTCCAATCTCGTGCTTTAGGTTCCCAACCAACTTTAATACGGGCACTGGTTTTAGGTGAAATTTGTTCGTCACCTTCTTCCATAAAAAAACTATCAAACCAAATGGCAGAGCGATGGACGCTATTAGAAACCCGCAGGTGAAATTTATGGCTCCAGTCTTCTTCTGTTTCAGGTGTTTTTAATTCTGTCGCTTGATTATTATCAAGGTTAGGTGGATTAGGCATTGCTTTTTTCGGCTCTTCCTGAGCTAATAGACAAGTCGCAAAAAGACTTGTGCAAATAATAGTAAGAATTCCTTTTTTTAACAGCATAAGTACCTAAAGGTATTTAGTGATTTTTCTTATTAAAACTTTATAATTACAACAATTCAATCTTTAGAGGTATTTTTTATGGGTGGTATCAGTATTTGGCAATTATTAATTGTTGCTGTGATCGTGGTTTTATTATTTGGTACTAAAAAGTTACGCGGTTTAGGCGGTGATTTAGGTTCGGCTATTAAAGGCTTTAAAAAAGCAGTGTCTGAAGATGAAAAACCGGTTGAGTCGATCACTGAAAAAAAAGCAGCTGAGTCAGTTGTGGACAGTGAAAAAACAACAGAAAAAAAGAAAGATCAGGCGTAATTCATGTTTGATATCGGCTTTTGGGAATTAGTCATTATTGGCATTATTGGCTTAGTTGTTTTAGGGCCAGAACGACTGCCAACGGCTATTCGTTCGGTGCGTGCTTGGGTGAATAAAGTAAAAACTTTTAGTAACAATGTACAAACCGAACTAAAAGAAGAGTTACGTGTTCATGAGTTACATGAAAACTTAAAAAAAGCTGAACAAATGAATATGGAAAACTTATCACCTGAACTTGCTGAGTCGGTTAAATCATTAAAAGAAGCGGCTAATATGGTGAACCGTCCATTTGATACAGATAAGTCGCTAGCAGAACCAGAAAATCAAATGAAAGCAAGTGATAATACAATAGCTAACCCAGGTGATAAATCTTAGAATGACTAATTCTTCTACCGCGCAATTTACTTTATTTGATCATTTATTAGAGTTACGTAATCGTTTATTACGTGCCATTTTAGCGGTGTTAATTGTATTTTGTTGTTTGGTGTATTTTGCCCAAGACATTTATCAATACGTTGCGCAGCCGCTATTAGCCACGATGCCAGAGAATGCTCAAATGATTGCAACGGATGTTGCGTCACCATTTTTTGCCCCTTTTAAATTGACCATTGTTATTTCGGTATTTATCGCTATTCCTGTTATTTTGTTTCAAATATGGGGCTTTATTGCGCCAGGTTTATACCAAAATGAAAAACGCTTAATAGCACCATTAATGTTAGGTAGCACTTTACTGTTTTATGCTGGTATTGCCTTTGCGTACTTTATTGTATTTCCGGTGATCTTTGCTTTTTTTAATTCGGTAGCACCTGAAGGAGTAACGATAGCAACGGATATTTCGAGCTATTTAGATTTTATTTTAAAACTATTTTTTGCTTTTGGTGTCGCATTTGAAATTCCTATTGCAATTATTTTGATGTGTTGGACCGGCGTTACAACGGTTGCTAGTTTAAAAGAAAAACGTCCTTATATTGTGGTAGCTGCGTTTGTGATTGGGATGTTGTTAACACCGCCAGATATTATTTCACAAACCTTACTTGCTTTACCTATGTTGTTATTGTTCGAAGTAGGTTTGTTTATTGCGTCATTTTATCAAAAAACTGACCATGACACTGAAGCGCAAGAAGAATAACCCTTTGTTATGTTATTAAGCCTTGAATAAGCCGATATTGTGTTAGTTGATATTGGCATAAACCTCACCAACAACCGTTTTGACAAAGATCGTGCGGATGTCATTGCTCGTGCTAAACAAGCTCAAGTACATCAATTAATCGTAACAGGCACTTGCCAAAAAACCAGTAAACAAGCATTAACTTTGTGTCAGCAATATCCGGAGATACTCACTTGTACCGCAGGTGTTCACCCTCATGATGCCGATAATGTTAGTGCCGATTATTTAGCAGAGTTAACCGCGCTTGCACAATCACCTTATGTTAAAGCGATTGGTGAATGTGGTTTAGACTTTAATCGAAACTTTTCAACACCGGAAAATCAGCAACGGGTTTTTTCAGAACAAATAGCATTGGCTGCTAAGTTATCCATGCCATTATTTTTACATCAGCGCGATGCTTTTGAACCTTGGCTTAATTTACTTATCCCCTACTTAGATAAAGTACCGGCTTTGGTTTCACATTGTTTTACTGGTGATAAAGCACAATTAATCAAATGTTTAGATCATGGCATGTATATTGGTATCACAGGTTGGTTATGCGATAAAAAACGCGGACAAGACTTACGTGATATCGTAAAGTATATTCCGCTTGAACGTTTAATGGTTGAAACGGATGGCCCTTATTTAACACCTCAAAATATTCGCCCTAAGCCCAAAAGTAGCCGTAATGAACCGGCTTATTTACCTTTTGTTGTTGAGATGTTAGCGCAATGCACCGGTTATTCAACCGCTGAAATTAGCCAGCATAGTACGCAGAATGCGCGTAAGGTGTTTACCTTAAATGACTAAATTTTTGCAGAACAAATTTTTAATCGTGTATGCCATTGTATTGTTGGTTGTACTGGTGCTGACCGGCCAGTTATTTTCATCAACAACCGGCTTTCTTTTCATCTACTTAACGGCTTTCTTTTTTAATTTCAAATTAGTGGTTAAGGTTAAATTATCAGGTATAACAACGGCTTGGTTAAAAACCTTATTCAGTTTAAATGTGGTATTTAATGCTATTGCTGCATTAGCGAGTATTGTTGTTTTATATAGCGACGTTATCTTGCTGCCTCACGCCTATTTATTGTCGGCTTCGATAATCTTGTTAAGTGCTTTGTCGTGGCAAGTAAATCAAGCTTTAGTGGCGTTAATCAACAAACAACAAAACGATAACCAAGTACTTGCTGATAAGTTAACAAAGCAACAATTAGCATTTGAAAACACCTTACAAGAAAGCCAAGATGAACTTGAAAACAAAGTACAAGAGCGGACATTAGAATTGCATATCGCTTTGCAAGAACTTGAAGATGTTAATCGTGAATTAGCTAAAAAAACTACCATTGATGATTTAACCGGGCTATTTAACCGTCGTTATTATGATCAAAAAATTCTAGCTGAATATCGCCGTAGTCGTCGTAATTTATCGGCGTTAAGCATCGTTGTTATCGATATTGACCATTTCAAAAAGGTTAACGATACTCATGGTCATCTTGCTGGTGATCAATGTTTAGTGGCGGTGGCACAATTGCTAAAACAATCATTACATCGCAGTAGTGATGTTGCTTGTCGCTATGGTGGTGAAGAGTTTTGTTTAATTCTACCGGAAACAGAGTCGGCAGGGGCAATGGCACTCGCTGATGAATTGCGTCATAAAATTAGCCAATTGTCAGTTGATTATCAAGGGACGCTGATCCCATTAACCATTAGTTGTGGCATCAGTTGTTATCAGCAACAAGAAGGTGCTTCGCCTGAGTCGCTATTTAGCGCAGCTGATCAGGCGCTCTATCACGCTAAACAACAAGGTAGAAACCAAGTACAACTGGCAGATCCTATCTTACTTAAAAGCATTGAGGAATAAATTCATGTCTCCATCATTTGGACAATATCCGGCTAAGCGTTTACGCCGTATGCGTAAAGATGATTTTTCACGTCGTTTAATGGCTGAAAACCAGTTAACCGTTAACGACTTAATTTATCCAGTTTTTGTCTTAGAAGGTGAAAATCAAAAAGAAAGTATTGCCTCTATGCCGGGTGTTGAGCGTAAAAGTATCGACTTATTATTAGAAGAAGCAGCAGAGCTTGTTGACTTAGGCATTCCGGCGATTGCAATTTTTCCGGTAACCCCGAGCGATAAAAAGTCGTTAATGGCAGAAGAAGCATACAACCCCGAAGGGTTAGCTCAGCGCACCGTGAGAGCGATTAAAGCAAAGTTCCCTGAGTTAGGTGTTATTACCGACGTAGCGCTTGATCCGTTCACCACACACGGCCAAGACGGCATCATTGATGATGATGGTTATGTGCTTAATGAAGTCACTAAAGATATTTTGGTTAAACAAGCCTTATCACATGCACAAGCGGGTGCTGATATTGTTGCGCCGTCAGATATGATGGATGGCCGTGTTGGCGCTATTCGTCAAATTTTAGAAGAAAACGACTTTGTAAATACCCGCATACTAGCCTATTCAGCAAAATATGCGTCGAACTATTATGGCCCATTTCGTGATGCTGTTGGTTCAGCCGGAAATATTAAAGGCGGCAATAAATTTTCTTATCAAATGGACCCTGCCAATAGTGACGAAGCATTACACGAAGTTGCGCAAGATATTGCGGAAGGTGCGGATATGGTAATGGTAAAACCCGGTATGCCTTATTTAGATATTGTGCGTTTGGTGAAAGATAATTTTAAAGTACCAACTTACGCTTACCAAGTCAGTGGTGAATATGCCATGCATATGGCTGCCATTCAAAATGGTTGGTTAGCCGAAAAACCGTGTGTTATGGAAGGTTTGTTAGCATTTAAACGCGCAGGCGCTGACGGCATATTAACTTATTTTGCTAAACAAGTAGCACGTTGGTTAAAAGAAGATAAATAACCTTATCCTGAGCTTATACGGAATGGTATTAGGTTAATTATCAATAACAAAAAAGGAGCCGAGGCTCCTTTTTTAATACGTTGATAAACAGTTGTTATATCTACATGGCAAACGTTTAAAAAGTATCTAAGGTTTGTAAATGTTTTACTAACTTAACGTAATCTGCGATGGCAGCTTCGTTACTGCTATTTTTTAAGGCTTGTATATTGATACGGTATTTACCGTTAACAATTGTTGCTGGTACGCCAGTAATAGCACGTTTATTGGCGTAAAAGTCTTGTGTTTTTTTCATTTGTTTGGCGATGCTATTGGTTGAGAAGCTATTAAACGCTTTATCAAAATTAGCCGGTTCAACACCATTTAAAACAAAAACATTTCGAATATCACGTTCTGAAGCAAAGCTAGCACGTTGCACATGAATATAATTAAATAATTTGCCAACCATTTGTTCTTCAACATTAAGTTGCTTAGCAACAACAACAGCTTTAGTCAGCATAAACTGAATTTCAGGTGAAGCTGCACGTAAAAAATCTACATGATTACGGACAAAGCTAATTTCTTTTGGTAATTGCTTTTTTACATCGGCAAAAAAGGGTTCAAATTTAAAACAATGTGGGCAATAAAAAGAGAAGAATTCTCGGATTTCTGGCTTACTGCTTAGTTCATCACTAACTTTGGTGTAATGCTCACCTTCTTTATACTCTGCACATGATGCAACAAAAGAGATCATGGCAAAAACAATAATACTGGCAATTTTTTTCATTCATATTTCCTTAAATGTTACCCAAATTAAAAGTGAGTGGGCAATAAACTTAATGGCGCTTGTTGTAGTGCTGACATTTGCTCTTTTAAAATTAAAATTTGCTGCTCCCAATATTTTTCAGTATTAAACCACGGAAAATTTCTTGGAAAAGCAGGATCTTGCCAGCGTTTACATAACCATGCCATATAATTAACAACACGCATAGTACGTAATGATTCTATCAGGACTAGTTGCTTATGTTCAAATGAATAAAACTCTTCGTAGCCTGATACCATAGTATCTAATTGTAACAATTGTTGTTGGTGATCACCTGATAACATCATCCATAAATCTTGAATTGCAGGGCCTTGGCGGCAATCGTCTAAATCAACAAAGTGTGGCCCAGCATCTGTCCATAAAATATTACCGGCATGGCAATCACCATGTAAGCGAATTTGTTCAACGTGTTGGTTGGCTTGAAATTGCTCGGCAGCAACGTCGACAACTTGGTCGAGAATAGTAAAAAATGGTACATCTAATGAGCTTGGCACAAATTGTGAGTTTTTAATGTGTTCGCGGGCATCAAATAACATTTCTTGGCTGTTCATGGTGAGCCGATGTTTAAAGCTATGCTTCGCGGCAATAGCGTGAATACGCCCAACAAAGCGCCCCATCCATTCAAGCTGGTCAAGGTTATCGACTTCAAAAATGCGGCCACCACGGCATGGAAACAGGGCGAAATAATAGCCCTGATATTCGAATAAACTACGGCCATCGATAACTAAAGGGGCAACAATGGGTAATTCTTCAGCTTCTAGTTCAAGGGCAAAATCATGCTCTTCTTGAATTTGTGCCAAGTGCCAACGCTCGGGGCGATAAAACTTAGTGACGTATTTTACTTTGTTTTCATCATGGAATTGATAAACACGGTTTTCATAACTATTCAGGGCTAATAAGCCACTTTCGACACGTATGCCGAGCGACTCAATACCATCTAGTATCAAGTCGGGAGATAAAGAAGAAAAATCAAAAACAGCCATTAACGTTTATTAAAAAAGCGAGTATTGTGCTCTATGGTAACATCATTTTGTGGTGAAACTTGTTCAATCACAAAAGTTATATCATTCATGTAACCCGATAAATCGTAAGGGTCTACCGCAATACTGATAGGTAAGGTATAAACGGCGGCGGCTTTAATGGTAATTTCTTGTTCACCAATCCATTTTGCATTGTTAATACCTTTCACCGATAAGCGATAAGTATTGTCGGTTTGTGATTTGTTGAGAATTTTAAAGGTATAAACGTTTTCTATTTCACCGTTAAAATTTTCCCGAGCAAGCTCAGTGCGATCACGAATAATATCAAAAGATAATGGCTCACGGTTGGCAATTTCCCACACTAATAAGCCAGTCATCACAACTAATACCACAGCATAACCGATAAGTTTAGAGCGTAAAAAGTGAACTTTTTTTCCTTTTAATTCATTCTCTGTTGCGTAACGAATTAGCCCTTTGGGGTAATTCATTTTATCCATGACTCCATCACAAGCATCAACACAGGCACCACAGTTAATACATTCATATTGTAAACCGTTGCGAATGTCGATACCGGTTGGGCATACTTGGACACATAAATTACAGTCGATGCAGTCACCTAAGTTAAGCGCTTTTGGATCTTGTTTACGGCCTCGTGGGCCACGATTTTCACCACGATTATAATCATAGGTTACGGTGACGGTATCTTTATCAAACATGGCAGATTGAAAACGGGCGTAAGGACACATATGTAAACACATGATTTCACGCATCCAACCGGCATTACCATAGGTACAAAAAGCAAAAAACCATACCGTTGCGGCGGCGGCAAATGACATATCAAAGGTAAAGAATGTACTAAACGCTTCCGTTACCGGCATAAAGTAACCAACAAAGGTTAAAGCGGTTAAAATTGAAAATAGTAACCAACAGAAATGTTTGACCGTTTTTCGCCAAAATTTATTAAAATCAAGCTTTTGGCTATCAAGTTTTTTACGTTGGTTAGCGGTACCTTCAAGCTTTTCTTCAAACCAAATAAAAATAAAGGTCCAAACGGTTTGTGGGCATAAATAACCACACCATACACGGCCTGCAAAGGTAGTTACAAAAAACAGTAAAAAAGCGGCAAGCATACATAACCAAGCTAACAGGGTAAGGTCTTGTGGCCACAAGGTTAAGCCCCATAAATTAAAACGTTGCTCAGTAATATCGAATAAAATGGCTTGTTTGTCGTTATATTGTAACCAAGGCAATAAGGCAAAAACGCCTAAAAAAAAGAAATTCATTTTACGACGCAAACGCTGAAAAAATCCGGTTACTTTACGAACGTAGATTTGATCACGAGGTGCGTATTTTTCATCACTTTTCGATTTAGGGTGATGAATTTTAACGTTTTTTACTGGAATATGCGTAGCCACAGGGCTTTGGGTTTTTGGAGAGTTGTCTTGCTTGTTATTAGTGCTCACATTAAATCCTTGATTCAAGACATGTTGACGTATATTGTTAGCCTGCTGTAAACGGCTTATGGTTAACAATAAAATCGTTTATTAGCAGATGCAGTTAACTATTATATGGTAAATCATGAAAAAAATATTGATCTTAATCGTTGGAATCGCATTATATTTGCACTTTTATCCGAACCCAGAAATAAATAAATGGTATGAGGAAAAAAAAGCGGAATTTTTAGATACCATGGCAAAGTCAACTAAGGTAACTTTTAAGTCTAATTTAGATGGTGTTTATGAGGAGCTGAAAGCGGAATTTATTGGTTTTTCACCGGAAGAATTACAAAACTTAAAAGTGATCACTAGTTCGCTTGAATCGATCACCGAGTTTTACCAACAAAGCTGTACCGGAACTAAACAAAGCAAGTTATTTCACCCTGATAATGCCGATAAAGTATGCGCTAAAATATCGACACTTATCAGCAAAATGTAAGGCCACGGTTGCTAACATGCCGAGCTCAGCTAACCTAGCTTACTTAATATTAAACTGTAGCTTTATAAAATAGCTGCAGTTTGCTGTGTTTTTTCAATAATTACCGCTATTGATTTTGAGGTTGGGGTATCGCTTAAATCACCATTACTGGCAAGTGGCACGAGTGGATTCGCTTCAGGGAAATAAGCAGCAATATTACCTTTGGGAATGTCGTAACTCACTAATTTAAAATTGACTATTTGTCGTTTTTTCTTATCCGGCCATAAGCTGGTTACGTCAACTCGCTCACCTTCAACTAAATTCAAATCAGTAATATCTTGTGTATTCATTAAAATAATATTGCGTTCGCCGCTAATACCACGATATCGGTCTTCAAAACCATAAATAGTGGTATTGTATTGATCATGAGAACGTAAGGTTTGTAAGACAAAAATTTTATTATTGGATAAGGCTCTTATTGGCGCAGGCACAATATCATCAGGTAAATCATGGCTATGAAACTGTGCTTTGTTCGTTTTTGTTAACCATTGAAGTTGGGCCGCACTATTGCCTAAATAAAAACCGCCGGGTTGTTTCAGTTTATTATTCATATCAGCAAAGCCGGGAATCGTGTTAGCAATAGCATCGCGAATTAAGTCGTAATTACTTGCCATAGCTAACCAATCGACAGGTTTAGCACCTAAGGTGGCTTGCGCAATGCCAGCGATAATGGCGGGCTCTGAACGCATGTTCTTAGTATTGCTGGCAACCACACCTTGTGAAGCGTGGACCATGGAAAATGAGTCTTCAACGGTAACCGATTGTGGCCCTGTGGCTTGCATATCAATATCGGTACGGCCTAAACAAGGCAGTATTAATGATTGTTTGCCGTGGGTTAAGTGGCTACGGTTTAATTTAGTGGCAATGTTGACGGTTAAATCACAGTTACTCAGTGCTTGTGTGGTAATTTCGGTATCAGGCGTTGCTGCAACAAAATTACCCCCTAGTGCAATAAAGACCTTACTTTCACCATTTAACATTGCTTGAATCGCTTCAACGGTATTGTGACCTGCTTGTTGTGGTGGTTTGAAATGAAAACTGTTTTCAAGCGCATCAAGAAAAGCTTGTTCAGGCTTTTCATTAATGCCCATGGTGCGATCACCTTGAACGTTAGAGTGGCCACGTACCGGGCATAAGCCCGCACCTTTTTGACCAATATGACCAAATAATAGCTGTAAATTAGTAAACTCTTGAATGGTGGCAACGGAATGTTTATGTTGGGTAATTCCCATCGCCCAAGTAATAATTACCCGTTTAGATTGTTGAAATAAATCAGCCGCTTGAGTAATTTCGGCGGTTGTTAACCCTGATTGCTCGGTAATTAACGACCATGGCGTTTGCTCAACCGTTTGCAAATATTGCTCTAAACCAAGGCAATGTTCATTGATAAAGCTAACATTAAATACTTGTTTATTTTCACTTAATGCTTGTTGGTGACGAGCCAATAATACTTTTACTATGCCACGCACAACAGCCATGTCACCACCAAGTTTCGGGGTGAAATATTGTTTAGTGATCGCTTTGCCGCCGGTTAACATTTCAACGGGGGATTGCGGATTAGTAAAACGTTCTAAACCACGTTCTTTTAAATTATTAAAGGTGACAATATTGGCACCACGATGAGCGGCTTTACTTAAGGTATCAAGCATACGTGGGTGGTTGGTGCCGGGATTCTGGCCAAAAACAAAAATACCGTCGGCATGTTCAAAATCATCAATAGTAACAGTACCTTTGCCTGTGCCAATGGCACTTTTTAAGGCGACGCCGCTGGCTTCGTGACACATGTTTGAGCAATCAGGAAAGTTATTACTGCCAAAACGGCGAACAAATAATTGATATAAAAAAGCCGCTTCGTTACTGGCTCGGCCAGAAGTATAGAATTCTGCTTGGTTCGGATCGGATAATTTATTTAATTCACTAGCGATCAAGTCAAAGGCTGCTTGCCATGAAATGGCTTGATATTTATCACTTGCTTGGTCATACACCAAAGGCTCTGCTAAACGGCCTTGGTATTCTAAAAAATAATCACTTTGTTTGTTCAGCCAGGTAACTGTGTATTGCGAAAAAAATTCGCCATCAATACGGCGAGCCGTGGCTTCCCAATTGACCGCTTTGGCACCATTTTCACAAAAACGAAATCGACCGGGTTCGTCTTTTTCTCCCCAAGCACAGCCGGGGCAGTCAAAACCATGATCTTGATTGGTTTTTAATAAATTTTTAATATTACGGGCAACGTTTTCACTTTTTAATAAATGTTTAGCGGTGCTTTTTAATGCGCCCCAACCACCGGCAGAGCCGTTGTATTTTTTTACCGTCATAATATGTGCTCGTGTTTGCTCTGCGGCGCAATTTGAGAATTGATCCGCCAGTTGCCGTGATAGACATTAAATTGCTGATTTTTGGTAAACCCAATTAAGGTAATATTAAATTGTTTGGCAACGTCAATAGCTAAACTCGACGGCGCACCGACTGCGATAATTACCGGAATACCCGCCATTACAGCTTTTTGCATTAATTCAAAACTTACGCGGCCAGTTAATAATAAAATGGCGCGAGCAATCGCTGTTTGTTGCATGACAATATCGCCAATAATTTTATCAACGGCATTGTGTCGGCCAATATCTTCTCGAATACTAATCCACTGTTCGTTATTAATTAAACCAGCGCCATGAACACCGCCAGTATCAATAAATAAGCTTTGTTGCTTTGTTAATTGCTGTACAAGTTGCGGAATACTAGCCATGTTTAGCCAATGTTGTTCGTTATTCACGGATTGTTGTGTTTTTAGTGCCAGTGACTTAATCGAAGTTTTGCCACAAAGGCCACAACTTGATTGGCTGGTAAAGCTGCGACTTAAACTGGGCCAGTCAATGGTAATGTGTTTGGCAAGTTCCACTTCAACAATATTATTGGTTTCGCTATCGCTAGCAATTTTGATCGATAAGATATCGGCTGCTGTGGTGATCACCGCTTCCGAAAATAAAAAGCCGGTAATTAAAGCAACATCATCGCCAGGTGTCCGCATGATCACGGCCAGTTCTCGTTGCTGGTAGTTATTTTTTGCCTGCTCAAACGACACCAAATTAATTTGTAACGGCTCTTCAATAACCACTTCATCGCTTGATAAGCGAGTGCTTAAACAATTCAAGCGATAATGGTGTTTATTAACCGTTTTACTCGTAGGGCTACTAGGTAATTGGCGTATTGTTGGCTGTAAATCAGGTTTTATCATACCGCTAAGTATACACATTCAGACCTGAAATAAATAACAGCTAACGGATAAGAAATAGTACGATATTGCGCATTATGGGCAAATAATGAATGGTGAATATCGTACTAGTTAATTGTTTAACCTTAGTTCAGGTTATTTTACTAAACTTGCCGCTTTCAGTAATAACTCTTCATGTAAACGCACTTTAAAGTTAGGGTTAACATAATTAAATTGCACTAAACCTTGCTGATCAATAATGTAAATTGCTGGCGCCGGTAGTACCAAACGTTGCTGATTAAGTTTGTTGGTTTGTAGCGGGTTGCCTAATGAGAGTTTAGCAACGTATTTTTCAGTGGTTTTTTCCGAGGCAAAATAAGCTAAACCAAAAGCTTGGCTGATGGTTGAGTGATAATCAGATAATAATTGGTAATTAAGATCTTGTTTTTTGATGCTTGCTTTTAAGTCAGCTACGCTATCGGTTGAAATACCAATTAATTGAAAGCCCATATCAGCAAGTTGATTTTCAATTTTTTTCAATTGTCCCATTTGAGTATTACAAAATGGACACCAACCACCACGATAGAAAAACAAAATTGATTTTTTACCGTTTAATAAGGCTTTTAAACTTGGTGTGGTATTGTTGGTAGTGACAACCTTAACATCAGGGATCATTTGGCCGTTTAATAATGGCTGAATACTATCAGCGTTTTCGGCGATGGGTTTGGCAAAAACGTTAAAACTTGTGACTAATAAAATAAGTGGTAATAATTTTTTCATATTTTTTCCTTTAAAGTAGCGTTAGCACCTAATAGACCGTATAAAACCAATATTCTTTCATTGTGAATGAGCACTGGCTTACTAGCAATAATCACAAGTAGGTTTTATTGTTGAGCTGTGTTAATTTGTCAGGCTAAATCTTTAGGTTAACATGCTGAAATAGTACTGAATGCTGGTTTATAAGAGTAAGGCAAGCTGTGAAAAAAATAACTTATCTTTATTGTCAACTTAGCCATTTAGCGCTAATTGTAAAAGTTTTTTGCTGTAGTTGTTTACTTATTTCTACTAGCTTATTAGCGCAGGTTGAACAGCTCCCAGCAGAAAAAACCATCAAAGTAGGCTTGTTAAATTCAACCACTATTTCAGATAATCAAGGTAGTCATCTTAATTATTTAAATAGTTTTGTTTTTGAATATTGGCAACTGTGGGGATTTACTCACCAACAAAAAGTTGCGTTTGTTTATTTAGCTGGCGAAGAGGTTTTTCCTGCTCTTGAACAAGGTAAAATCGACGTAGTGGGGTTAACTACTATTACCGGTATTGATCCTGATAATCTTTATAGTATTCCATACGCCAGTTTTAAACAGAAAATTTTTAAAAACCGCAACGGTAATGAGCAAGCTGGCACTCAGTTAGCGGTTAACTCCCCTCGTAAAACAACGCTGGATTTTTTATCGGATTATGTAGATCTTGATTATTATGCCGATATTGACGAAATGTTAGCCAATTATCAACATTATGATGCCTTATATTCCATTCGCCCTTGGGCGTTAGAGCAACAGCTAGCGGCGTTAAATTTAGCGCAAGATTTTTATGTTAGTACTGATGAAGAAGCGCCTGAAATTCATTTTCATTTTGCAACCAGAAAATCTGATCGGCAGTTAATGGCTGTTATAAATGACAGTTTACGAGCTGTTACTAAAAGCCAACTAAAAATGTGGCAAAAAAAGTATATACCGCAACAACTTAATAATTTTAGTTTTACATTAGGTGACTATATTCCAAATTTAACGGAAGCCGAAAAACAGTATGTGATAGATAATAACCACCTAGATTATCCTGTGTTACCAAGTGGTTTTCCTCCTTATATTATCAATAAAAATTTTATTCATATTAATGAACGTGGTTTAACCATGGATATGTTAAAACATATCACCAAAACCACGGGCTTAGTGTTTAACAATGTTTATGTTGATCGTATTGAAACGGCCAAGGCACATTTAGCTAAAGGAGAAGTTGATTTTTATGCTTTAGCCAACAAAGGTGCAGCATCAACAAATGATCTACTTTATTCTACACCTTATGTAACGTCTCATTTTAGTTTGATTTATCGACATGAGCATTTTGTTGATAGCAGCTTAAATGCTTTAAACACACAAGTGATTGCGGTGGTTAGAGGGCTAACAATTACTGAATATTTACAACAACAATTACCTCAAGCCAAGTTTAAATATTACCACCATATTCACGATGCCATCTATGCAGTCGCGAAAGGGGATGCAACTGCTTATGTTGGTGAGGCCTTAAATAATGCTTACGTAATTAAGCAAGAAAAATTCGCCAACCTAGCGTCAGCGCCCTTTAAAAATATTGCTTTAAAGGCTGAATTAGCTTTTGCTACTTTAGCTAACAATGAGCATTTAATTTCTTTAGTTGATCGTGCGATTAATAGCTTGTCAGCAAGTGAGTTTGACTCCATGTATGCGACTTGGAGTAAAACGGCTTTTTCAGAAGCATCTGCGAAAAAAGAAGTACAGGCCGCTTATAAAAATGCCACCATGGTTATCATTGCGATAATTTTATTGGTTATTTTGCTGATGCGTTTTTATATTCGGCAGCTTAATTTTAGGAAAGCGGCACAGCATAACATTGAAAAAGCATTAGCGGTTGCTGAAGAGGCGAGAGCTGAAGCGGAAAGATCAGCACAAGCCAAAATTAACTTTTTGGCGCGTATGAGTCATGAAATCCGTACCCCGATGAACGGCGTTTTAGGTATGGCTGAATCACTTAGCTTTACGGAACTTTCGGCAAATCAAAAAAATTTATTGCGTACCTTAACCGGCTCGGCTGAAAATTTATTAATGTTATTAAATGATATTTTAGATTTTGCCAAAATGGATGCCGGAAAACTGACCTTAGAATCGCAACCGGTTAGTATAAAAGACCTTGCTGAGCGTTCAATGCAAGCGGTTCGGCATATTGAAAAGGAAAAAAATATTGCCTTAAACGTTAACCTAGATGACGATTTAAATTACCGCTATTTTGCTGATCCATTACGGCTAACTCAGGTGTTTAATAACTTAATAAGCAATGCTATCAAGTTTACCGAGCAAGGTAGTGTCACTCTTTCTGCAAATTTAATTGCCAGTAATACCGAGCAGGGAAACACTTATGACACCATCAGACTGAGCGTTAAAGATACCGGTATTGGTATTTCACCCGTGCAACAAAAACATTTGTTTAGTCCATTTACTCAAGCCGATAGCGCTGTAACCCGTAAATTTGGTGGTACTGGCTTAGGTTTATCTATTTGCCAAGAAATTGTCAATGCGATGGGCAGCCAAATATATATTCAATCTAGTGAAAATGTTGGCAGTGATTTTTATTTTGAATTGAGCTTAAAACAAGTGCCGGTGATAAATATTGCCGAAGAAAGGCGACAAAAACCCCGAGATCAAAGTATTAATACACTTCAGAATGACGCAAAATTTGAGCAGTTAAAAGTATTAATGGCAGAAGATAACCTAGTAAATGTGAAAGTGTTATCTGCGCAGCTTGCTCGTTTAAATATTACTGCCGATATCGCTGAAAATGGCCAACAAGCATTAACTTTGTTTGAACAAACACCTTACGATATTGTGATTTCAGATTGCCATATGCCAATTGTGGATGGTTATGAATTAGCGGCCTTATTAAAACAGAAAAAACATCAACAAAAGCCATGGTTAATTGCAATAACGGCGGATGCGTTAGAGGGGACCGCGGAAAAATGTTTAGCAGCGGGCTTTGATGATTATATTGCGAAACCTTGTACGCAAGCTACGGTTACTAATAAGCTTCATCATGCTTTAAGAAAAATTACCGCTGCACAGCTTAATGAAGATTTAACCAATAAATGGTCGTTTGTTTATTTTAAGCCGGCATTATTAATGTCACATAATGACTATGATCGCGTGCTTTGTAAAAATATTGCCCAAGTTTTTATTGATATGTGGCGTGCTGATAAGCCGCAATTAATCTCCGCTTTAGATGAGCTGGATTTTCATCATATTTTTGCGTTGGTACATAGATTAAAAGGCAGTATTCGTTATTTAGGTAGTGAGAGCATAGAGTGCAACGCCATTTTAATTCAAAAACAAGCGCACGCCTTACAAAAAGAAGCGATTCGCTATTCTTGTAAACTGTTTATTCGTGAACTTGATTTATTAACAAAAGAAGTCATTGAATGGCTGGCCGATTTATAACGAGTATTTTTTAGCCCGTTTACCATTAGCATATTAGCCTAGTATGAGTATAATAGCCGCGCAAAATAAGCGTAAGCGCGACCTATGGAATGAATAATGAGTGAAATAAACCGATATATTTTAACTTGGCAGTGCCCAGACACTTCTGGTGTTATGGCAAAAGTAACCAATAGTTTATATGAACATGGTGCTTTTATCACCGAAACGGCTCAATACAGTGATCCTTACAGTAATACGTTTTTTTCGCGCTTGCTGTTTGATGACCGTAATTTAACGGTACCAATTTCTGAGTTTATTGATGCGGTTAGCTCGTTAGCGGGGCCAATGCAATTACAGTATCGTTTACGTAAAGAAGACGATGTTCCTAATGTTATTATTGCGGTATCACAATATGATCACTGTTTAGTGTCGTTATTAACTAAATGGAAGTCAGGGGCTTTACCGATTAATGTGGTAGCGATTGTTTCAAATCATCAACATTGTCAGTCGTTAGCAGAGTGGCATGGCGTTCCCTTTCATTATTTACCAGTAACGCCGGCAAACAAAGCAGAGCAAGAAGCGCAATTATTAGCCTTAATGGAAGAAACTAATACTGAATTATTAGTGTTAGCGCGTTATATGCAAATATTATCCAATGATCTTTGCCAGAAACTCGAAGGCAAAGCCATTAATATTCATCATTCATTTTTACCCAGTTTTAAAGGCGCTAAACCTTATCATCAAGCACATGCTCGTGGTGTTAAAGTTATAGGAGCTACTGCGCATTATGTAACTGCTGACCTTGATGAAGGGCCGATTATCGTGCAAGAAGTTAAGCCGATTAATCATGCCTTTACTATTGAAAAAATGGTTCATCTTGGTCATGACCTAGAAGCAACTGCTTTGAGCCATGCCGTTAATATGCATGCCGAGCAACGGATTTGTTTAAATCACGATAAAACAGTGATCCTTGCATAGCTTTTAATCTAATTAAAAGCTTACAGGCAAAGTGCCAATTTGTTGTGATTCTGATAAAGTGGTGACATAGGTTTTACCACTTTATTTGTCATAGAAGCTACAATGAATCATATCCAATATCATATTTGTGTTGCCAACAGCCATAGCCACCTTTTTTCTGTAAAAATTACCTTTCCTAGCAATATTAATAGTACTTATACCTTGTCATTACCTGCTTGGTTGCCAGGTAGTTATATGATCCGTGATTTTGCTAAAAATATCATTCAGCCGAAAGCTTTTGCTCAGCAAAATCAGCCGTTAGATTTAATAAAAATAGACAAACAAACTTGGCAAGTAACCGCGCAAGCGGAAACGACCACACTTGAATATCAGGTGTTTGCTTTTGATTTGTCGGTACGTACTGCCTACTTAGATAATCAACGTGGCTTTTTTAATGGTAGCTCAACGTTTTTAGCTATTGAAGAACTGAAAGAGTTGGCCTGCCAATTAACCATTGAGCAGCCTGAACAGCAGCCAAATTGGCGAGTTGCTACAGGCTTAACACGAGCAAAAAGCACAGAAAAATACCAATTTGGCGAGTACCTTGCGGTTGATTATCAAGAATTAATTGATGGCCCGGTCGCAATAGGTGATTTTGATGTAAGTGAATTTACCGTTGAAGGCGTGACGCACCATATGGTGTTTACGAGCCAACATTTTGGTGATACCGAGCGTTTATGTCGAGATGTTGCAAAACTATGTCAGCATCATATTAGTTTATTTGGCGAAGCACCTTTTAAAGAATATTGGTTTATTACCCATTTACAAGCAAAAGGGTTTGGTGGTTTAGAGCATAAAAATTCAACTATTTTACAAGCCAGTCGCTTTGATTTACCGAATCCAAATAAACCAGAAGAATTATCTGATAACTATAAAACCTTTTTAAGTTTATGTTCGCATGAGTATTTTCATGCGTGGAATGTTTGCCGCATAAAGCCAAAAGCTTTTGTACCATACAACTTACAAAAAGAAAGTTACACCACACAATTGTGGGCTTATGAAGGGATCACCTCGTATTACGATGATTTTTCATTATATCGCACAGGTATTATCGACTTTGATAGTTATTTAGCACTATTAGCCAAAACCGCTACCCGTGTTTACCGTGGTTTAGGACAGCATAAGCTTAGCGTTGAAGATTCTAGCTTTTATACCTGGACCAAGTTTTATCAGCAAGGCGCTGATGCGGTAAATAATATTGTTAGCTATTACACTAAAGGTGCATTAATTGCCTTGTGGTTAGATTTAACCATTCGCAAACATTCCCAAGGGCAACATAGCCTAGACGATTTAATGCGTGAATTATGGATTCATTTTGGTCGCCCGAATATTGGCACCCAAACAGAAGATTTTATTAACATTACTAATATTTTGTGTCAGCAAGACTTAACTTCACAAATTAATCAAATGCTAACCAGTGCTAGTGCCCTTGAATTACAGCCATTATTAGCAGAGTTTGGTGTTGTTAAACATTTTAGTAAATTTAAAGCACTAAATAGTATCGAAACCGTTGTTGCAAATCAGCCAATTCCTTATTTAGGTGCTTTATTTCAAAATAAAGAGTTAGGCGTAAAAATTACTTCGGTAGTTGAAAATTCACCTGCGGCACAAGCCGGTTTAGCGGTAAATGATATTTTAATTGCGGTTAATGGTATTAAGGTAACAGAGCAGTCGATACAACAATTATCGGAACATTTGCCATTAAACAAACCGTTTTCTTGTCATTATTTTCGTGATGATTTGTTATTAACAACCCAATTGAGTTTTTCTGACTCGCCATTAACGGGTATTAGTTTTGTGGTTAGTGAAGAAGAAAAAGCCAAATTATGGCAAAAAAGCATCCGCCATTAATGTATACATTAGAGGTTTGTTATTTAATAGCGTGAAAAAATAATCATATTTTCAAATTTTGACGACAAATATTTAATAAATTTGAAATAAAATTTAATACATTTTTATCTTTAAAAACATTAGTATGCGTTAATGTATACGTTAATCGTTTAAAAAAACTAAAATTAATGCTTGCTGTCTGCGCAAAGATGGGTAAAGTATTAGTCAGCTACTGAGTAGCGAAAATATCAAAAAAGGAAATGTTGCACGGAAAGCAAGATATCAATTAACTTTGATGATAACTTTTACAGAATATGGATGGTTCAATAACTTCAAGGTATGGAAGTGGTTATAACCTAAATTAGGTTAAGGGTTGTTTAACCCCAGATAATAATAAAAAAATAGCTACTAAAGCTAAATAATAACAAAAATAAGAGTATGTTTAACAGGGATAGTACTAATAAGGTAGGATACCGAAATTAAGATTAGGAAGTTATTTGTTAATGGTTTAACCAAGATAACAATATCCGAAAGCGATGGCTAAGCCATCGCTTTTTTCCTTTCTGGCTCATGATTTTTTCTCTTCTCAACTACACACTAAATCCTATTAAACTTATCACTAAGTTTTGATAGCAATTCGACAGTAAAAATAATTAAGCTAAAAGCAAACATTAATGGAATAGAATTGGTATTAACCTTTGTTTGCAGTAAAATACCCCACAAGTAACTTCTTTGAGCATTTCCAATGACCCGATCAAAAAAATCTAGAAAACCAGGTACTGGTTCTAGTGGTGTACGTAAAGCAGATAAAGACGCTTTAGCGATTGTAAAAGAAAAGCGTTTGCGTAAAAAAACGGGTAATAAACCTGGTACCCGACAAGTCACTAAAAGCAAAACTGATGGACAAACTAACGCTCAAAATAAAGATCCGCGTTTAGGTAGTAAAAAACCTATCGAATTAATTAAAACAGCGCCGGTAAAAACTCAACCTAAGCAAAAAGCACCAAAGGTTGTGGATATACCACAAGTGCGCGCGGTTGATTCGACAGAGTCAGATTTAATGCAGGAATTAGCTCGCATTGAAGAAGATGAACAATTACAAACAATACTAGCAAAACAAGAAGATGACATTACATTAAGTGAGTCTGAGGTTGAATATTTCAACAAACTGATGGATCGTCACCAAGAAATTAGTAGCCAGTTAGGTTTGGACGAAGAAGACGATGAAGAGTTTTTAACGGCCAGCAAACAGCCGTTATCAGAAGAAGATTTATGGCGTAAGTTTAATGATACTGATTTTGATGACGAGGAGTTGTAAGCGTTGATGGACAGTAGTGATTTATGGCTTTATTTGTTGTTGGCGGGTGTCGTTGTTATTGTTGGCTTAGCTTTTTATGCCGGTAAGTTACTCTCGCAATTAAAACAGCAAAAAATTAGCCAAGCACAAGCGCAACAAGCGTTAATTGCTGGTCAAAATGCACATGACGCTAAAATTTTAACGAGTGTGCAAATTATTGCCAAAGCAATGAAAGAAGAACAGTGTGAATATGCTGAGGGGTGTTGGCGGATCAGTGTCTTACTTGATTCGTTAAAAGCGAGCCAATCACTAGACGCGCAGTTTCCTGCTATATTTGAGTTATATAATCAAATAAAGCACATGCAAATTTTAGACGCCCGTAAAGAACTCGCGAAAAAAGAACGAATGAAGCAAGACGTTGAACGTATGAAAGCGGAAGCATCGTTATATGATGCCATCAATGCTGATTTAAACTTATTGCTACAATACAGCCAAGAACGGCTTGCGGTGCTAAAACAAGTTTAATTTTTGCCACTGTGCTTTTCATTGAAAATACAGAGGTGCAAGATGTTAAACGAACTTAAAGCACAATTTACTGAACGTATTATCGCTTTACAACAGCGTATCGACGCTATTCATCATGATTTTGCTAAAGGTCATTCTAGTGATTGGACAGAGCAAGCTGGTGAACGTGAAAATGATGAAGTACTCAATGCGCTTGAGTCAGAAGCCAAAATAGAAATACAGCAATTATCAAATGCCATCAGCCGGATTGAAAATGGTAATTATGGTATTTGCTTAGCTTGTGGTGATGAAATTGCCAAGCAGCGCTTGATTGCGCAGCCTGCAGCGACAAAATGCATTCAATGTGCAGAATAAATAGCCTTTAAAAGTAACTTAGTTAAATTACTGAGCTAGTAGAGCTAAATTAAGGTTTGTTGCGCCTGATCAATATTCATTTATTGAAACAATCTTATACTCCTAGATTCTTAATCTTAGGAGTTATTATGCAGGTTCAGCAGTTATTTAATCCCAAACTATTAAACAAGTATAATACTAGCGGACCGCGTTATACCTCATACCCAACGGCGCTAGAATTTGACGATAATTTTCAGCAAGCGCAATTACTCAGCGCGATTGAACAGTCAAACAACCAAACCTTGTCGTTATATATTCACATTCCTTTTTGTCACAGTCTTTGTTATTACTGCGGCTGTAATAAAGTAGTGACTCGTCATCGTGGCAAAGCAGATATTTACCTCGATCACTTAATTGAAGAAATTAATCAACGTGCGCCGTTGTTTCAGCATTATCAAATAAAACAATTACACCTTGGTGGTGGCACACCCAGTTTTTTAACCGAGCAACAATTGTCTCGTTTAATGGCAACATTAAAACAAGCTTTTGATTTTACCTATGTTGACGAAATTAGCATTGAAATTGACCCGCGTGAAATTGAATTATCCTTGATTGATCACTTAGCTAGCTTAGGTTTTAACCGCTTAAGCATTGGTGTGCAAGATACCGACTTAAAAGTACAAGAAGCGATTAACCGAGTGCAATCAACACCATTTATTAGTGAGTTGGTTAGCCATGCAAAACAGGCCGGTTTTAATTCCATTAATGTTGATTTAATTTATGGCTTACCTCATCAAACACAACAAACTTTTGCTAAAACTTTAGCCGATGTACAAGCAATGGCGGTTGATCGTGTTTCATTATTTAGTTACGCCCATTTACCGAGTCGATTTGCTGCACAACGCAAATTACGAGATGAATGGTTGCCAACTAGCCAAGAAAAGTTTGCCTTAATGCAGCAAGCGATCACCACATTATGTAACAATGGCTATGATTTCATTGGTATGGATCACTTTGCTAAACCTGATGATGAATTATCAATTGCACAAAAGAATGGTGTTTTGCATAGAAATTTTCAAGGTTATACCACTAAAGGTGATTGTGACTTGTTAGGTTTAGGCGTTTCATCGATTAGCGCTATTGGCAATAGCTTTAGCCAAAATACCAAAGATTTAAAACAGTATTATCAGCAAATAGAAGCAAGCGGACAAGCCATGGAACAAGGCATTAGTTTATCAAACGATGACCTTATTCGGGGCGATGTTATTCGTGCTTTAATGTGTAATTTATTTGTTGATAAACAGGTGATTAGTCAAAGGTATCAAATTAACTTTGATGACTATTTTCACGCAGAATTGTTATCATTAGATACCTTTATTAAGGATGATTTAGTGACCACATCTGAACATTGGATTGCCGTTTCGCCAAAAGCTCGCTTACTGATCCGTAATATTGCCATGAGCTTCGACGCTTATTTGAAAAAGCATCTTAATCAGCAGCGTTTTTCACGGGTGATTTAAAAATAATTTGTGAATAATAATAATTTGTAAAATATTACTAAAATTTTTAAAAGTGGCTTGCCAAAGCGTTATTTACTCAGTAGAATCCGCGCATTGTTCAAGCCTTTGAACATTTTAGTAAACCTCAGTGGTGGCTATAGCTCAGTTGGTAGAGCCCCGGATTGTGATTCCGGTTGTCGTGGGTTCAAGTCCCATTAGCCACCCCATATTTCTGTTTATCTTATTTCGTTGTATTTTAATTTAGATTATCTCAACCACGAACCGTCATCACGATGTGATTCCGCTGTTTCTGGGTAAGCGTGAGTTCAAGTGTTATTAGCCACCCCATCTTTCTGTTTATCTTATTTCTTCGTATTTTAATTTCGATTATCTTAACCACGAACCGTCATCACGATGTGATTCCGCTATTTCTGGGTAAGCGTGAGTTCAAGTGCCATTAGTCACCCCATCTTCTTAATTTTCTTATTTCTTTGTATTTTAATCTGGATTATCTCAACCACGAACCGTCATCACGATGTGATTCCGCTGTTTCTGGGTAGGCGTGGGTTCAAGTCTCATTAGCCACCCCATCTTTCTGTTCATCTAATTTCGTTGTATTTTAATTTCGATTATCTCAACCACGAACCGTCATCACAATGTGATTCCGCTATTTCTGGGTAAGCGTGAGTTCAAGTGCTATTAGCACCCCATCTTTCTGTTTATCTTATTTCTTCGTATTTTAATTTTGATTATCTCAACCACGAACCGTCATCACGATGTGATTCCGCTGTTTCTGGGTAAGAGTGAATTCAAGTGCTATTAGCCACCTGAAATAGCTCAGTTAATATTTGATAATGTCTTTAAAATTCATAGTGATATCAAAGCTTTATGACTATCCAGTTTTGTTTGTAAAAATTAAAGTGAAAATATTATAGTAGTTTTCACTGGTTGATGCGTCTATAGAGTAGAACCTCAATAAAAATAAAAGGCTCTACTCTACAGCTATCAATTAAACCGAATGTGTTTTATGGTGACGTAGCAATAATTTTGTACAGAGGTAGCCCTTACTCTTGAGGTGTTATTGGAGACATTGTGAATTTTAAAAAAAATAATAATAAGCAAACAGCTAATGAAGAAAACGCGAAAGGTAATCTCTTTAGTGTTTTTAGTCGATTTGAATCGTCATTAAAATATTTTATTTCTGGTTATGTTATCAATCCTCAGGATGTTGATGATGTCTGCCAAGAAACTTTTTTACGGACCTATAAATCATCACTTGAAAAAGAAGTGCAATCGCCCAAATCCTTTATGTTTAGAGTAGCGAAAAATTTAATTTTTTCTAACTTTCGACGGGCGTCTACGCAGTTAAATGAATATGTTGAAGATATTAATATTGTTGATTCGACGATAGATTTAGATAATTTAGAAAACAACGTATTAGCCCAAGAAAAGCTTGGCGTGATGTGTGAAGCTATTGCGGCTTTACCTAATAAATGTCGACAAGTGGTTATTATGCGTAAAGTGTATGGACTATCGACTAAGGATATTGCGGCAAGAATGAATATTAGTCCAAGTACAGCAAGCAATTACATAACCCGAGGAATGTGCGCTTATAACGACGCTATCGCTCAATATAATGATGAAAACTATAATGAAAAAGAAAATATCCCTGTTAAAAAAAGAGGGGCTATATGAACAAAACCATTAAAGGTTTTACGAATAAAACCATTATCAATCAAGAGGCTGCCGAGTGGGTTTTGCTGCTTGAAGATACACCGAAGCTTTCTCAAAAACAGATAGAAGAGCTAAATGCCTGGGTCTCAACGAGTGATGTTCATCGCGAATGTCTTGAGTCGATGGTGAAATCATGGGGAGAGATGGATTTATTATCTAGGGTAATGCTGCCGTTAGAAATGAAAAAACCGTCTTTTATTTCTGTTTTATTTGCAGGCTTACTTTTTCCTTTTTGTGCTTTATATCACTGGTTTTTAGCTTGTCTACGACCGGGTAAAAAAATGTTTAATACTGTGCTTATTCCTTCATTGTCATTCAGTGGGGTACTCGCGGTTGTTATCTTTACTTTGATACCTTTAGATAACAGCAATGATTTAGTTTTTCACACTAAAATGGGCGAGCATAAAAGTTATACCATGGCGGACGGTTCAATTTTATGGTTAAACAGTAGTACAACTATTCATGTGGATTATACGGAGACCTTTCGCCGCATAAAACTTATTCAAGGTGAAGCTCATTTTGAAGTTGCCAAAGACGCGACCAGACCTTTTGAGGTTTATGCGAATGATCGGCTTGTGCGCGCAATCGGCACAGCTTTTTCTGTTCATAAATTAAAAGATACTATTCAAGTAATTGTGAGTGAAGGTACGGTTGAGCTAGCGGTTATTGATGAGACCTTAGTTGTGATCCCTGATGATTTTAACAAGGCAAATGTGCAAAAAGCTCTGGATTCAGCTCCAAACAAAACAGCGACACCGCCGACAAATATTAAACAGGTACTAGGCAGACTAAGTGCTGGGCAAAGCATTAGTATTCCTATAGAAAATGAAAATATAAGCGATGTTGTTGAACTGGATAATAGTGAAATTACCCGCTCTCTTTCTTGGAAAGAAGGAAAGTTAGTTTTTGCGGGGGAATCATTAGAAGATGTTATTCAAGAAATAACTCGCCATACTAATGTTAAAATAGATGTTTTAGATCCTCAATTAAAGTCCATGCGCATTGGCGGACAATTTCAATTAGGCGAAACCGATACCTTATTCTATGTTCTGGAGTCTGGTTTTGGCATCACCGTTAACAAAGTAGACGAACTTCATGTTCAGCTACTGTTAAAAGAAAAATAAATGCACTTTATGAATAGTAGATTTATATTATTCACACGTCTTATTAATTGGCAGGTTAATAAGGCGTTTATAGTTATTAGTTTATTAAGTCTCCTTTTGTTGGCAATGGAAGTAGCAGCAAAAGAAGAAGCTCGGATCGACAGAAAATATGAATTTAATATTCCTGTTCAATCGTTAAGCCTCTCGCTCAATAAGCTATCTGATATCGCTAAGGTTTCATTTCTATTCCCTTATGACCTAGTCAAAAATAAAAAAGGAAGCTCCGTAAAAGGTCAATATAGCTTGCAACAAGCACTGACTATATTGTTAAAAAATACCAACCTTGAAGGAGAACTTTCTCAAAACAGAGCTTTTTTAATAAAGCCTTTAATAAAAGATTTGGGAACAGAACGAATGAAATATCAAAAAACACTTCTTGCCGCGACAATATCTTCATTGATATTTTCTTCTGCTAGTAATGCTGAAGAAGCGGTTGAAAAAACAAATACCTCAACAACAAAGGAAGTCGAAGTTATTCAGGTTCGAGGAATACTCGGTAGTTTGAAAGCCGCCTCACTGATCAAACGTACTGATGGTCGGATCATGGATGCGATTGTTGCAGAAGATATTGGCAAGTTACCTGATAATAATATTGCTGAAGCGCTACAGCGTATCTCAGGGGTCTCAATTAACACTGACTTTGGTGTTGGCAGCAGTGTTTCTATTCGAGGCCTATCGCAAAACCGTGTGGAATTAAATGGTCGCTCTACCGTTGGAGATTCACGAGATGGTATCAGCATGGAAGACTTTCCATCAAGTTTTCTAAAATCTGTGGCTGTGATTAAATCACCAACCGCGGATATGATTGAGGGTGCGCTAGGCGGTACTGTCAGTATGGAAACTGTGCGTCCCTTAGACCTAAAAGAAATGACAGCCGCAGTCTCATTAGATGGCGAATATTCAGATAAAACTGAAAACTGGGCTCCTATATTTAATGGCTCTATAGGTGATAATTGGGATTTAGGGGAAGCAGGTAACTTCGGCGCTATGTTCCTATTGTCATATCAAGACCGTAAAATACGTCAAGATGAGTTTTCAAACCGCGTTAAAATTGTGCAAGAAGACGCAGGCGGGGCAGGCGGCATTGGTGAAGGTAACACACCAAGTGGCGGCTATGTTTTTAGAGATCAAAATCGATTAGAGCAATTTGTTGAAGATCGTGAACGCACCGCTTATAACCTTCAACTACAATGGGCACCGGCATCTGGCGACGGCAGTTTTTATTTAGATCTGGCACAAACAAAACGAGAAGGGGCCCAGTCGGGTAACTCAATTCTTGAAGTTGGTGGTAATAGAGTTTACAACGCTAACACCACGCAAGATAAATATGGCCAACTAAATAATCACACCCTGACTGATACTTTTGCTATTCCTAAAACATGGAGTGACTTTCGGACAACAGACTCTTTTACTCATGCATTAGGCGGTGAATGGTATATTACCGATAATGTTAAAATATCTGGTGAATTATCGATAGCGTCATCAGAAAGCTACAATCCCGATTCTGAATTCAACCTGCGACCAGTGAATAAAACCAACTGGAATGAGTGGGCAGATCAATATGATCCAGCCACAAGCGGGACATACGACAATGATTGTCGAGTTAACTTTGATTGTCGCCACACTTCAGACGTAACATTGTTTCAAACGGGTGATAGCATTCCTTCAATTATTTATTCAGATCCGCAAGTCTATTTAAATCCTGAAAATTTAGCGGTTCGCGCTTTTTGGTTTGAAGGTAAAACAACGAAAAATGATGAAGAAGCGGTTCGTTTTGATGTTGAAATTGTTGAGCCACTTGGCTTAGGCTGGCTTTCTTCATTAGAGTTTGGTGTACGGGCGACTAAACGAGATTATCAATTTGACGAACAAACCTTTAGATTCAATGATATTTACAGTAATGCTTATACAGATCAAGGGACAGATAACGAAAAACCTGCCACGTTTTGGATCGATGATTTTGAAGCATTATTCCCTGGCTCTATAACAACGGTCAGCCATCCTAACTCTTTTGACCAAACAGGTTTGCATGGCCAAAATGACTTATTAACATACCGTACTTACCGGGGTGACCTATTAGCCAATCCAGAAGCGACCTTCGATCGAGTAAATCAATTACTTGCTGGCACTAATTTAGCCGTGAGCGGTGGTTTGCATGATAATACTCAGCGTATTGATAACTCATTCCGTGATATTACCGAAGATACAGCCGCGCTTTATGTTTCTGCGAACATAGACTTTGATGAACTCACCGGTATTATTGGCGCACGTTATGTCACCACTGATCTTAGCTCTGGTTATATCTCAGACGGTGCTTTTGTGGCTGATAAAAATGATTACAGTGACTTGCTACCGAGTATCAACCTTAATTACTCATTTTCGGATGAAACTCAAGTACGCTTTGCTGCTGCTAAAGTAATGCGCAGAGCCGACTTTAATGACTTAAGCCCATCACTATTGGTCGACCCGTTTAATGTATCTGCGACATCAGGTTCAGCGACGTTAAATCCGCATCGGGCAACACAATATGACCTGTCTATAGAGCATTACTATGGTGAAAGTAATGTTGTCTCGTTTGCTGTATTTTATAAAGACATCGAATCATTTTTATCTAAAACCGCTAACTGTGTGGCCAGTGAAGGTACGGCAAACCAAAACGTGACGGAATGGCAAAATATTTGTCATCTTGAAACGGCTGGCGTAGATAATGATAACCTAGTTTTATACACAAGCTCACAATTTAGTGATGCTGCTGATCCAGAAGCCGCGGGTGAAAACGCAGTTGCCGCACAGCGAAATCTAGGCCTTACCGGGATTAATACCGCGAAAACAACCAATGGTGAAAACGGCTCAATTACCGGTTTCGAAGCTTCAATTCAGCAAAACTTAGATTTTTTACCTGGTTTAGGTTTCAGTGCTAACTGGACATACGCTGATAGTGAACAGCCTAACGGTAGCACCTTGCTTGATGTCTCTAAAAATACATTTAATGGGCAAATTTATTGGGAAAGTGACGAATTTCAAGTTCGCTTAGCCTATAACTATCGTTCTCGTTACCTAGCCACGGAAGATGAAAGACTGATAGAAACAATTGGTGCTTTAGCGCTTGATAGCTCTACCGATGATGAAAGCGACCCGCTCTTTGATCCAACGTCAGGGAACAATTATCGTGAAAATAGAGGTCAATTTGATATTTCAGCAAGTTGGGATGTTAATGAAAACATCACGTTAGTCACTAACATGACTAACCTAACGGGCGAACCTTCTCATTTTTCAACCGAGCTAGGTAGTTTGTGGAAATATACTGAAGCCGATCGTCGCTTAATGATGGGAGTACGTGCTAAATTTTAATGTCTAGAGCATTTCATGATTAGCCGAGCAAAGCCTATTGAAAAATAGGCTTTTTTCTTTATGTGCTCCAGCCCTTATATGCCGCGTTCTTGATTTTTACAATCTACGAGAATCTTAAACCGACAGCCGGATTGTGATTCCGTTGTTTCGGATTAAGCGTGGGTTCAAGTCCCATTAGCTAACCACTCTGTTTTATGGAATAAACTCTTCAATAATTTCTGATTTAAGCTTAATCTCTTGCCGGCATTATCTATTTGTTATCTATCAAGATAATTTTTTCTTTTTAGTTCTGCCTTCTAGTTCAATTAGGCTAATATATAGTTAAGTGGCTGTTGATTGATTTTTGTTGTTACGAAAATTAATTTTTTGAAATAAAACCAAAACGTGGGAATTTCTATTTGAAAGGGATATTTTTAATAATAGTTAGCTTTTGCTTACATTATGTTTTGGTGCAATTTGGTAGTTTATTTACCATTCCATCAGGCTTTGCTAGCGTTATTTGGCCAGTAACCGGTGTCATGTTAGGGCTATATTTAGTTTATGGCCGAGCGGTGTTAGTTGGAGCCTTTTTATCGGCCTTGTTGGTTTTTCAGCAAGAGCAGTTAACGGCTAGTTTATCTTTATTTCAATATTTAGTCTTATCGTGTGTAGGTATTCTGCAGTTAGTGATCAGCAAGTGGTTACTTGAACGATGTTGTGATTTACCTTTAAAAACCTATATACCAATGGAAATTATTAAATCTTTGGTATTAATTGGCCCTGTTGCGGTGTTAATTTCGTTTGTGTTCGCTATTCCTGCTCTGGGTTATGCATTCGTTAATAATATTGAAATGTTAAGTTATATGTGGGTGGTGAAATGGCTGGGTGAGTCTTTAAGTATTGTTTTTATTACACCGATATTTTTATTCGTTACTAACAACATTTATATTAAAAAAGCACCAACTTCACTATCAGCTATACTTACAAGCCTTACTTCTTTAGCGTTAGTTAGCCTGATTTACCTTTTTTTAAATCAGCAAAGTTTTGAAGAACAAGAACGTAAGTTTGTGAAAGCAACTCAACCATTTATTCAGCAATTTAACGTTTTTCAAAGCCAAATAAAAACACAGTTAAAATCGTTAGATGGCTTATTTCAGGCCAGTGATCACGTTTCAAGAGATGAATTTAAAAGATTTACCGATGCTATTAATAGCGCTAACTTTAATGTGAGGGCATTGGCTTGGGTACCGTTAATTACGGCAGAAGAACGTGTCGAATTTGAACAAGGTTTGTCAGCAGAGTTATCAACAGATATAAAAATTAAAAGCTTAACAGAACAAGGTTTTGTGACTACCTCTGAACAAGCACAATATGCACCTATTACATATATTGAACCGTTAGCCGTTAATAAATCAGCCTTGGGGCTCGACCTTTTTACACATCCTGTTGTGAAATATACCGTTGAAAAAGCAATAACCAATAAAGATTTTGTTATTTCACCGTTATTAACCCTGGCACAACAGCGTAATAAATTTACCGGCGCTATTGTTTATTATCCGGTTTATAAAAGCACCGGAAATGCTGAACAACACACTTTACTTGGCTTGGTTGAAGTGGTGATTGAAGTTGATGTGCTATTTACTGGGCTTTATCAGCAAGTTTCAACAACTGAATTTAGTTATCAGATTGAGTATGGCGATAACAATGTTTATCAACATGCTGATTTTCATCCAGATAGTATCTTTAACCGTAGTGTAGAGGTGGATGTTTTTGACAAAAAAGGCAAGTTGTTATTTACCAGTACCCCCGCTTTTGAATTAGGGCTAATTAATTATCTTAATTTAATTATTGTGGTAATTAGCTGCATGATTGGTGTGATTTGCGTCATGTTTATCTTTTTTATATTGCGCTTTAATACATCGCTTAGTAAAAAGGTTAATGAAAGTACTCAGTTATTAACGCAAAAAAATGAAGCTTTAGTATTAGCTAATCAGGCTAAAAGCTTATTTTTAGCGAATATTAGCCATGAATACCGAACACCACTTAATGCCATTATTGGCTTTACTGAAATAGCACAACGTGAAATTTCGGACCCGCAAGCGGTGTCGTATTTTAAGCAAATACAGCACTCATCTAATATTCTGCTTGCTATTGTTAATGACGTTTTAGATACCTCAAAAATACAGGCGGGTGAGCTAACGCTTGATTGCCAACCGTTTCAGCCGACAGAAATTACATCAATTGTACTTGATATTCTAAGTGAAAAAATTAGTGAAAAAGGGTTAACGGTTAAGAAAAATTTCACGCCAGCTTTTCAGCGTTGGGTTAACGGTGACGATACACGTTTTCAGCAAATAATGATTAATTTACTTAACAATGCCGTCAAGTTTACAGAACATGGCAGTATTAGTATTTTTGGTGACTGCCATGATGTTGATGATAATAAACGAAAACTTATTGTGGAAATTACCGATACGGGCATTGGGATTGAAGAAAGCGCGCAACAGCGCTTATTTGAGCCTTTTGCTCAAGCTGAAAATTCTACGAGTAGAACTTATGGCGGTACAGGATTAGGTTTATCTATTGTTAAGCAGTTATGCTTATTAATGGACGGTAATATCAGCTTAACCAGTGAACTTGGTAAGGGCAGTACCTTTACCGTTGTTTTACATTTAGCTAAAGCCAATAAGCCGCTAGTGAATAACGATATTATTATGGCGAGTGATGCGGAAGTTGCCAATTTCAATAAAGCAGAAATTTTAGTTGTTGAAGATAATAAAATTAATCAGATGGTGGTGAATAAACAATTATCATCTTTTGGGGTTATTTGTCATTTTGCTGATGATGGCCAACAAGCGTTAACTTATCTTGAAAATAACCAACCTGATCTTATTTTGATGGATCTGCAAATGCCGGTAATGGATGGTTTTAGCGCCTCTGAGCAAATTAAACATAATGATAAAACCAAAGCCATACCGATTGTGATTTTGAGCGCTAGCGTAGTTAAAAAAGATCGAGAAAGAGCCGCTTTACTTGGTATTGAAGACTTTATTAACAAACCTTTTAAACAAGCCGATTTATTGCGAATATTACATAAATATTTATCAACAAACACTTAAATTGACGCGTGTTTTTCTCGTTTTGAATATAAGTAATAGCTAAGTAACAATGCCAAGATAAACAAGCTAATACTCGCTATTAAATGGCTGCTACTGTCTAATTTTATTCCGGCACCGGCTAATGAAAAAATAACCATTTGTGGAATAAAGCCCAAAAATGACCCTGCAATAAACGGCTTAGCATTGAGCTGACAAGCACCGGCAATAAGGTTAGTTAGAAAGTTACTGCCAAGCGGCAAAATGCGAATAATAATAGCCTTATAAAATAACTGTTCACTTAAGAAGTTATAAATAGCGTGTTGTTGCATGGTAAAATATTGCTTAACTAATTTTTCTAAATATTTGTTCGCAAAACTAAAGGTTAACCAGCAGCCTAAAGTAGTAGCAAGAGTTGCTATCATCACGCCAAAAATAAAATCAAAACAATAACCACAAATAAAAGAGCCAATTTGTCTGGGTAGGCCAATACTGGTTAATAGAGTGATAATAAAAAATAACAAAATAGCACCATGAATACCTGTCGGTAGATAATGGCTTAACAGTTGCTGAAATTCAGGGTTATTGAATAATAACTGACTAGGGAGCGCGATAATTAATAGAATAATTATCGCGATTAATGTCAGGATCAGGTTTGATTTAAACACTTAGTTAGCATTAACGGTTATGTATATTAATAGTTATTTCTATCACATACTTCGCTGTGGTGTGGGTTTATTTTTTCACTGATGCTCCAGCACCATAACGTAATTATGTTTAAACATTCTTGGTAATCAATACGTGTGTACCTTTGATTGCCACGACGGGCATATAAACAAATTTGATATTTTTGATTATTTTTATCCGTTAATTCAACAATGATCACACGGGCTTTGTTATCAACCATTTTTAAACGGTGCTCTAAAGCAAACTTTCGATGCATCTCAGATTTTTCAACGTTATTAAAAACATTCACTTCTTGATGATCAATAAAATTAACGACTTGATTATTTAATATTATAGCACTGCTTGTGATGTCGGTTAGTGCTAGCGTGACGTTGGCAACTTTTTGATGGCGTTTAAATAAATTAATCCGTTGGCCTTGGTGGGAAAGTTCAAAGCGCGCATATAATTTTCGAACAAGTGCTTTTTCGCGATCATAGGTTTTAATTTTTTTAACGGTAAAAATACCTAACGCCATTATGAAAAAAACAGCTAACCAAAGGTAAATTTGTTGGTAAGTTGCTTCAGAAATTTCAGTTCGGCTGGAAGTTTCTTCACTACTTGCATCTTTATTTTGGTTTTCAGAAATACTATTAACTTGGCTGATAATACCGTCGGTGGTATTTAATAATATCAGCTCAAAATCACTATTAGTCATTAACCCTAACTTAGCATGAGGGTCACGGTTTTGAATATTGGTTAACATCACTTCATCAACAGCTTTGTTGGCGGCAACGGTTAAACTTGTTAATTTCCATTGCTCACCGGTAAAACTTACTGTGATAAGCTTATATAATAAATCAGAGAGCTTTCTGCCTTCGTACCACACCACTTGTTGAGTACCGTTTATCGTGTCACTTTGCCACAAAGGTTTGATATTCTCTTTACGTAAATCATCGCCATTATCAATTAATGACAATGTTGTTTTTTGTTCTTGCTCAGCAAGGAAAAACCATTGTTGATTGTTCTTCTTCTGCCATAAAATTTTTGTGATGTTTTTAGCGCCAAGGGCAATGATTTCGTTAGCAATGTCGGCATCGTTATTAAAGGCGTTACTTTCTGGCACAGTGTAGTTACGCAAGCCAAATTTATCAGGGTGAATACGTAATATAGCCCCAGAATACAGAGGCATTTGTTGGTGTTCTGCTGCACTATTTAGAGTAATAAACAATGCGCCAAAGTCATCTTGCCAAGGTTTTAAGTAAGGATTGAACGAAAGCTGTTGAATAAAGGTAGCTTTTGCCGGCGAAGCAATACGAATAATTTCACGTTTACTGGTGGTATCTGTTTGTTTACCGTCATTGAGCAGTTGCCATTCGTTAACCACTAAATCATAGTTGCTGTTCTCAAGAGGTGTTTTTGGCAAGCGAATTAAGCGTTTTTTATCATCAAAAACTTCTTGGTGAGCAGTATAAAAAACATGATAACCAGGTAAATCTTTTAAGGCGAAATTAGGATGTAAAGTTAAACTGGTTAATTGAATGTTGCCTACGTTAAGCGCTTTCGTAATATCGAGCAGTTCAGTTTCAGCTGTTTTTCCTTTAATTATTTCTGTGATTTTCCCTTGTTTAGAAAACACATAAAAATGATTTTGTTTACTTGGGTGTGGAACAATTTGTTGCCAATTAAATTGGGTATTTTCTATTTTGTTAAAGGTGACTAAATGCTCTAAATCTATCGCATGGCTCAGGCTACTGATGAACAACATAGCAATAGCACTGACCTTAACAATGAGGTTAAAAAAAGAAGATAAAGATTTAGTAATTAACATGGCTGAAAACAGTCCTTCGTGATGAAAGCGATCCTGTGCATAGTATGCATAAGAGCGCGGTTTAGTACAATCTTTGCTAATGAAAAGATTAACTTGGCATTAATTTGCCAATAAAACAGTTTGTTTGGCTTCAATAAATTGTGATTTTTCAGCATTGTTTAAATAACTGAGCTTACCTTCAATCACCATTTGGCTGCCAACTTTGGCATGGTCTGTTAAATATTGTGCTTGTTTACCCCAAACATGGAAAGGCCGCTGAACAATAAACTCTTGTAGTTTATTCGAAATAGGTGAAATTATCTGATGTTTTATCATCAAAATGCCTTCTCCTAATTGTTTATCATGTTCGGTGGTCATTAATTTGATTGGTGCACTCAACTCTCCACTCACTTGCACAAGGTTGATAGATTGCGCATAACCTTTGGAAAACACTTGGGCAAAATTGGCGTGAATAATTTCACGATTGGTTTTTTTACTATTTAATAAATAACCATGTACCAGCATAACATCGCCTTTTTCTGCGTATAACAAGGCTTGGTCAACAATATCTCCAATCACTTTAATGGTATGAAAACTGGTCCATTCTTTATATTGCTGACTTGCGGTGTCAAACCAGCGAGTATGAGTAGCGAGTTTAACTTCTGCCATCGCGACAACGGGATTAGCCAAATAACGAATTTCGGGTTTATTGACTAAATTACCTAATAAAGTCACTTTACAGAGGTGGTGCTTGCTTAACGATGCTGACATAGTCGTTCTTTACATTCTATTGAGATGCATAATGTACGCAAAGGGCTGTAAGTAATCAAGAATGTTGAAAAATTCTTAGTTACTGGCATGATGTCCATCATTATTTTTATTGAGTGTTAAAAGTATCATGGAAAGTTTTTCAGCAGAGTGGCAAGTATTACAAAATCAATACGATAGTTATGAAAAATATAGCTTAGTAATAAAGTTATTAGCGGCTATATTTTTGTTTTGTGGCTTAGCTTACCAGCTACCAAGTATCTATAGCGCAGTATTAATTGCGGTTTTATGGTTACAAGATGCTATTTGGAAAACCTTCCAAGCACGTATTGAAGCACGTTTATATGTAGTAGAAGCGCAATTAGCGGCAATTAAACATGGGGATGCTGTGCATGAATTAGCTTTTCAGTTTAATCGAAACTTTTTAGCGCAGCGCCCGAGTAGTATTGGCTTAGTAAAAGAATATTTATTACAAGCGCTTAGACCAACAATTGCTTACCCTTATCTATTGTTGCTGCCAATGGCGTTGCTCTTACCACTTGTTTAGTTAATAGCTAGATGTTTTGCACTTAGCTGATGCAGACGTCAAAAAAGCTGCTCACCAAAATAAGGCAATATTGTCAACCTTCCCCAAGTTGGCGCAAAATATTTGTTTGTGTTTACATATTTCTCTTTTAAAACAATGAACTGTCTATTGGTTCGTATTTTGCTCAGGATCTATCGTTATTGTTTTGAAAGGATCGCGTTGTGTTTATTATTTTTTCGCCCATTTATCTATTGATCAAAAATATCGGGTTTAAAGGGGTATTTTGGTTAACGTTATTTTGCGGTATTAGCCTTGCTGTCGGTCATTTTTATTTATCTGCAGTGCAGTTATTACCTGTGAGTATTAGTTTTTTTTACGTATTTTTAGGCGTTGCTTGTGTTGCAAATCAGCAACTACAGCAACTTAAAAAGGTACTTGAAACAATAAATACTAAGGACTTTGATCACCGTGATATTCATTTTAATAGTTTGATGAATTCACAATTTATTGAGCAATTAATCCGTTCTTATCGTGAGCTAGGGCGTGTGAATATTCAACATGAAGAGCGCAATAAAGAGGTGGAATATTCAGCTATTCAAGTGATCGAAACCTCATCAAAAGTAAAAGAAAACGTACAATCACAATCTGATGCAACAAATTCTACGGCGGCGGCGATCACGGAAATGAGTCAGTCATTAATTGAAGTGAACAATGAAATTAGCAATACCCATCAATCATCCTGCCAAGCTTCTGATATTGCACATCAAGGTAAAGCAACGCTGGTATCGTTAAACCAAGCGGTAATGGAAGTGAATCAACGCGCGCAATCAACTCAACAACGCATGGTGTCACTTAATGAGCTAGTGGTAAATGTTGAAAAAATTACCGAGTCGATTCAACAAATATCACAACAAACCAACTTATTAGCCTTGAATGCCTCTATTGAAGCGGCGCGTGCAGGCCAATTTGGCCGAGGTTTTGCGGTTGTTGCTGAGGAAGTTAGAGCCTTAGCTGAGCGAACAAATAACTCAACAGGTCATATTGTCGCCAATATTAATGAGGTACTTAAAGAAAGTGGTGAGATTGTCAGTACCATGACTGAAGTGGTCGCTCAAACAGATGTGTGTATCGATAAAGTGAGTGAAGTTGATAAAGCCTTTTCTGACATTGAAGCGGCGACTGAACAAGTAAAATTACAAATGGAAATAGTAAGTAGTGTCTCAACTCAACAAGCGGTAGCAACCAATGAAATTTCTGAACATATTGCAAGAGTTGTGTTAGGTGCACAAGCGAATGCTGAAGTTGCGGTGCAATCCGAGTCAGTTGCGAATCATCTACGCAAATTAACACAAGCTCATTAACGGTATTTCTAAGGAGAGTAACATGGAAATTATAATGATCACCTGTATCGTAGTGTTTGTGATTGCAAGTATCTTTGCTATCAAGCAGAAAAAACGCAGCAACAAAAAAAACATTCAACAGCAAGGTCTGGTTTATGTTGGTCAAATTAAACAATTAATTACTTATGTGCAGCAACATCGTGGCTTAATGTCAGCTTGGTTGAATGGTGACACCAGCGTGCAAACAAAATTAGCTCAATTAAAGCAAAAAATATTACAGCTTAATAAAGAGTTATCAACATCACCGGTCAGTCAAAATGAACGTTTAGCAGGATTTAATGATCACTGGCAACGTTTATTACAGTTAAATAATAAACCTTCAGTGGCAAACAGTTTTGAGCAACATACTATGATGATCCGCAATCTTGCTTATTTATTAGAAGATACAGCAGAAAGCAGCTATTTAACCTCTGATCATTTAAGTGAGTTTCCTCGTGTTGGTTTTGTTTGGCGTGAATTGGTATTAGCCACTGAAAATATTGGTCAATCGCGTGCATTAGGTACTGGTGTTGCTGCTCAGCACTTTTGTTCTAGTGTTGATAAAATTAGGCTTAATTTTTTAACTCAAACCATGGCTGACACCGTTGAAAATACTTTGCAGCAGCTTTCCTCATTACCACATGAGCAAAGTACACATAAGGTTTTGATCAGCTCGGCAACTAATCAAATGAATCAACTGATCAAGACCATTTCAGATGAATTGGTTAACGCGAAGAAAGTATTAGTAAATAGTAGCGATTATTTCGATTTGGCAACCAATACCATGCAGCAAATGAACGCTATTTTTGACCACCAGGTTAAGCAACTTCACACTTCATTATAACAGGAGACGTTAGAGAAATTGGCGCACCATGCAGGAGTCGAACCTGCGGCCTTGCCCTCCGGAGGGGCACGCTCTATCCAGCTGAGCTAATGGTGCGTAATTAATTGATCGGTATTTTTATGAAAAACGGGTAGCAACATCAGTATATATTAAAAATATATTATTGAGTTAAGCCATTTAACAATACCGGCGAGGATTGTATTAAAAGAATCGCGCGAATACTAGCGCAGAATGTTTATCTGATGCGTAATATGCCTCTTTTTTTTATATCGAGGTAATATTACGGTTTATTGGTCATATCCAAAACAAACTTTCCTGCCATTTTGACCAAAAAATATTCCCTGCTGAAATCACCTTTATTTATGACTTATCTAAGACAAATTTATCTCTCAGTATAAATTAACAGCCACTACAATCATTGGTGATAATAATATTGGTTTACGTAAATTTTTTTCGTGTTTTTTGTTTTGGTCGTTTTTCAGTTGAGCAAGTAGCCCTTATTTAGTGTTGAAAACAAGCAAAATAAAAATAATTGACTCAATGGGGTATCAATTTAGCCTAAATTTTGTCTTTTCCTCGTATCAATTGTTAATTTCAGCAAGAGCGCTCATTTTTTAACGTCTTTATGATCTCAAAAAAACAGTTGGTTGTGATGGGGTAGCAATTTAAAACAAATCGTAATTTTTATGTTTTATATAGGATATAAGTGCATGCTTGATATTAAAATTAGCCGACGGGTGTTTATTGGTGCAGCCATGTTTACCGTTTCAGCGCCTTTATTAGCAACGGTTTTAAATAATAAAACACAGCTATATAAAGTGCTTAATGACGGCCAATATTTTAATGCCGCAGACATGACGTTATTAACCGATATCGCGGAGATCATGATCCCGAAAACCGAAACGCCGGGGGCTAAAGACGCGCACGTAATACCTATTTTAGACGCTTTAATGCTCACTTGGGCGAGCACAAAAACCAAGCAGCAATATCAAGCATGTCTTGCTCAAATAAAGAAAATTGCGATAGCTACTTACCAAGATGAATATATGCATCTGTCTTTACCGCAGCGCACTGAATTAATTACCGCATTAGATAAACGCGCTTTTGCAAACTCCAAAACAGCCTTATCCGTGAATTACCGAAAATTAAAAGAGATGATATTTCATATCTATTATAGCTCTGAGGAAGCAAACCCTGATTTTGTTTTAATACCGGGTGGTTATCGAGGTTGCATCACTAAAGCAGAGCTTGAAAGCATTCAGGCAAGGGGATATTTATAATGACAAATAACACCAAACTACAAGATGAATTATATGATGTTATCGTCGTCGGCTCAGGTATTACTGGTGGTTGGGCCGCAAAAGAGTTTTGTGAAAAAGGTTTTAAAACCCTAGTGATTGAACGCGGTCGACACTTAGACCATCCAAGTAAAGAATACACGGATATGCAAGCACCGTGGCAACTGAAAAACCGAGGTTTAGCGTCTGAAATTTACGATGAACAAGGTCGTTATCAGATGCTAAAAAAGAAAAAAGGCAGATTAAAAACTGACTCAATACAATTTTTTGTTGATGAAAAAGAACACCCTTATTCCTACCCTGAAGAACGTCCGTTTATGTGGACACGTGGTTATCAGTTAGGTGGCCGTTCATTAACTTGGGGCAGACAAGTATTACGTTGGGGGCCAAAAGACTTTCAATCTAATGAAAAAGATGGTCATGGCGTACCCTGGCCAATAGGTTATGAAGATTTAGCCCCTTGGTATGATTATGTTGAGCGTTTTATTGGCGTGGCGGGCAATAACGATGGCATAGCTGATTTACCCGATGGCGTTTTTCAAAAGCCATGGCAGATGAGTTGCGCAGAACAATTTATTGCGGACAATATGGCGAAAAAATTTAACGACAGACGTTTAATTATTGGCCGCTCAGCTAATTTAACTGAGCCAACAGAAGAACAAGCAAAACAAGGTAGAGGGCAGTGCCAAGCTCGTAGCTACTGTGCCAGAGGCTGTAGTTTTGGCGCTTATTTTAGTTCGTTATCGGCGACACTGCCTGTTGCCAGAAATACCGGTAATTTAACCATAATAACCGATGCTATCGCTTCTACTGTTGATTACGATGAAGCAACGGGTAAAGCATCAGGCGTTACTATTATTGATGCTAATACCAAAGAAAAACGCCGTTATAACGCTCGCGTGGTTTTCCTTTGCGCCTCGGCGCTTGGCAGTGTGCAAATTTTATTAAATTCAACTTCAAAAACATTCCCTAACGGCATTGCTAATTCAAGTGGCGTAGTGGGGCATTATATTATGGATCATTTCACTGGCGCGGTGGGCAAAGCAGAAGTACCAGGGCTTGAAGATAAGTACAGCTATGGCAGAAGACCTATCGGCACTTATATTCCTAGTTACCGACATTATCAACAAGAAGACTTAGGTTTTACGCGTGGTTTTGGTTTTCAAGCGTTTGCTGGCAGAGGAAAAACAGGTACCAGTGCTAAAACGATGGGCATTGGTGCTGAAGTTAAAGCAAAAGCTAATCAAGACAAACCTTGGCATTTTACCGCAGCCATGTACGGCGAAATGCTGCCCTATTATGAGAATGCTGCCAGTTTACACCCAACTAAAAAAGACAAATGGGGCATGCCACAATTACATATAGATGCTGAATTTAAAGACAATGAACGAAAAATGAGTGCACAAGCTGCGATTGATATTAAAGAAATACTCGAAGCGGGGGGTTGTACCAATATCAAAATTATTAAGGCATTAGATAATAATCATCGACAAATGGTTGGTGCTAGAACGCATGAAATGGGCGGCGCTTGTATGGGGAAAGATCCAAAAACATCGGTATTGAATAAATGGGCACAAACCCATGATGTTAAAAATTTATTCGTCACTGATGGCGCTGCTATGTCTTCTTGTGCGACACAAAATCCGTCACTAACTTATATGGCGATAACAGCACGAGCAGCCGATTATGCCGTAAAATTAATGAATGAAGGAAAACTATAATGGATAGACGTCGATTTCTAACAAGTACAACAATTGGTGCAACAGGTTTGGGGCTTTCTGCTTGTACTGGTATTTCATCACGTGCTCAGGGCGATAATAATAGTGATGGCATTATGCCATTAGCTGAACGGCAACAATGGTTAAAACCCTTTGCGTGTAATATTGAACAATGGTTTAGACCGATGCCTTTTCTTGATCGTATCAATGCTGCTAAAGCGTTAGGTTTTAGTGCGGTAGAAATGTGGGATCCTAATCAAGAAAAACGAGGGAAAACACCAGAATTAATTGCCCAAAGAGCAAAAGAACAAGGCATTAAAATAACCAGCTATTCGCCGAATGCGCCTGATCTTGCCGAACCTAAAAATGAAAAGAAAATTATGCAATGGTTAGACGTAGCCATTGCCTCAGGTAAAGCGTTGAATGTGTCTAACTTTAATTTGACAGGTCACAAATTAATTAACGGCTTAACAGAAGCACAAATGGTTAAAAACTACACTCAAATGTTGAAAAAAATCGCCCCGCGTTTAGAGGCTGAAAACATGGTAGCAACGGTTGAACCTTATAACCCATTTAATCACCCAGGACATTTTGTTTACGGTAACGAGCCTTTGTTAACGATATGCCGAGAAGTTAATTCACCTAGTATCAAAATAAATTGGGATTTTTTCCATATGCAGCGCACCAACGGTAATTTGATCACACATTTAGAAAATGGTTTTGATCAAGTAGCCTATATTCAATTTGCTGACTCACCTGGCAGAAATCAACCAGGAACAGGGGAGGTTTATTATGGTCATGTGTTTACTCGCTTGCGAGAATTAGGCTATCAAGGCTATATTGGCGCAGAGTTTTTTCCAAAAGATAAAGATGCATTAACCGCGGCATCAGTGATTGCTAACTTAGCTAAAAGTATTAATTTATCTAACCCAACGAGTTAAACCATGGCGTTAATTGTTAACGGCCTTTTTGTTAAATTAAGGTCGTTAATCTAAAATATTTAGCAATGTCATCACGGTAATAATGAGTTATGTTTTTGATAACATAGTAGCTAAAAGCGCCAACCGCTTATCTTTTATAATTTCTTATTGATTAAAATCTCCGTTCTTATTGAGCAAATTTGACCGATTTGTTGTACCTAATGGTTTAATATGAATTTTTTGAGTGTTATATTTAAACGCTGATCAACATTTCAATAATCGATAATAAGGCAACATATTTAGCGCATAGCTCAATATAAGATAATAATAGTGGCAACAAATAATCCGTCAACAACACATAACACAACTGCTCTTGAGTCAAAGTCTGAGCTGTTTGTGAGTTTATTTGAAGCGGATCGTAAGCGGCTTTATGCTTATATTTTTGCTTATGTGATGGATCGAGCCGCAGCGGATGATATTTTTCAAGAAACCAGTATGACACTGTGGCGAGAATTTGAAACTTTTGAGTTAAACACTAATTTTTCGAAATGGGCAAACGGTATCGCTTTCAATAGAGTTCGGGTATATCGCCGTAATAACAAACATTTAGTTTTAGGGTTAAGCGACGAGTTAATGGATGCTATTGACAATGTTACTTCTAAAGATGAGCATTTAACGAGCAATAGTCATCGTTGGGATGTTTTACAAGACTGCCGAGCTCAATTGCGAGTAGAAGAACAACAAATATATGATTCTTTTTACGTAAAAAACCTAAAAGCACAAGCTGTGGCAGATGAAACAGGTCGCTCTATTTTTGCTATTCGTAAAGTGGTTCATAAACTAAGAAAAAAACTATTTGATTGTGTTGATCGAAAAAAGGGTGAGGAATTGCTTTGAGCCGGACTGATAAGTTTAAAGAAATCTGTGATATTGCTGATAGCATTTGTGATGAAAATGTTACGCCAGAGCAAGTACACCGGCTTGAAACGTTATTAGCAGATAATGAAGAGGCGCAACGTTTTTATTCTGAATATATTGGTATGCATGTTCATATGGCGTCTTCAATTGAGCCTAATATGGAAGTGATCCGTCGTCGTATGCAAGTGGAAGAAGTAATTGTTCGTCCGGTGGGTAGCGGCCAAGAGCAGCAGAATACTATTCCTGAATTCCCTCAAGTAACACCGAGCTTTTCAACTCAAGACCCTACAATTGCAGCATTGCCTAATACTGAGCAGAAAAACAAAGCGATTACGCCGTTATTATGGGGAGTACTTTTTGTTTGTTTAGTCCTTGTGATTAGTTTGATTTTTTTGCTCAATCGCTCACCTAATGATCATATTGCCGAGTTAATTAGCGGCCGACTAAGTTCACAGAATGTTGGGCAAGTACAGTCAGGTTATTTAGATGTTGGAGAGTATACCGCTGAAAAAATGAGTATATTAAAGTTGTTTGCTGATGAGCAAGTTGAGTTAGCTAAGCATGCAAAATTAACTTTGGTTAACCGTACTGAAATTGAACTTCATCAGGGCTCACTCAGCATTAAAGAAGCGCAGGGCACGAATCTTAAAATAAAGGGGCCAAATTTTATGCTGTATTCTGAGGGGGCTGAATTGACTGTTAATCTTGATCATGTCAAAGCTGAAGTAACCTCAGGCAAAGACACGATATTAATGCCAAAGCGCTGGCGGCCTAAACATTATTGGTCGTTTGATAGTAATAGTGATCGTGCTTTAGATTTAGCCGGTAATGCCCATGGCGTGGTAGAAAAAGGCGCCAAACGGGTTCAAGGATTGTTAGGCAATGGCGCTTTTGAATTTGATAATGGTATTAATGCTCGATTAAATGTTGGTAGTGGCGGCGGAACGGCTCCTGCTACCGGTAGTTTTGCGGTTGTTGATGGTGTAACAATTGAAGCGCTGATCAAGCCTGAATATTCCGGAAAACTGGGTGAGCTTGACGAAATATTTAGAAAAGATCAAACCGACCAAAGTTTACGTATGCTGTTGAGTTTTCAACACGATAAAGGTAAATACTATTTAAAACCGGAAGGCGATGTAGCTGAAAGTTTAAGTTTTGGCCTTTATTTAGTGGGTCAAGGCTACAACGAATTGAAACTGCCACTTGATGGTAAAAATGGTCGGCCAAGCCTTGCACAATTGAAAGATGGTAAGGCACATCATGTGGTGGCTACCTATAATGTTAGTAGTGGTTTAAAAGCTATTTTTATTGATGGCAAGATGCATGCTCACTATCAATACCCAGCGGGTTCGAAAATGTTAAGTGGCGGCTCTGGCATGGCAAATATTGGTAACTCGCCTAATGCATTGTCGCACCCAGGAGAAGCTTATCACGGTGTTATTGATGAAGTGGCTTTTTATGACTTTGCGTTACCTGAATTTATGATTGAACAACATTATCGCTATATTCAGCAAGGGTTAAACTATTTTGGTGTAAAACCTAATGCTAATAATTTACCGGATATTTTAGCGTTACCATTACCTAACTATCAAACCTTTATTATTGATCCTTTAACCGGGTTGCCCGCCGCAATAAAATAACCGATACGGTATTTACTGCTTTGGTAAAATTAAAGATAAATCAAAATTATAAGAGGTAAGTGCAGGGTTATATACTTTAGAAAATGGTTTGATGTTAATGTTCGACCAAGGTTCTGACTGCAAAAAAGGTGTTAATTGCTCAATGTTTTCTCGGGTCGCTTTAACATAAGGTGTCGAAAATAAAGTGGCTTCAAGGGTAGGTGCAATTTTGTAACCGTGTTCATGATCATGAATTAATATTAAAGCCCACATTGCACTTAAATGATTTCCTCCCATGCTAAAAGCAATGTTACCTGCTTTTATTTGATTAAAAATAGCGTTATTCCAGCCTAAATTAGCTACAAGCGGTTTTGGGTAAGTATTAAATGCCATCTTATTAAGTTGCTCAGTAATACCTAAAGCAATGTCTGTATTAGCAGCCCAAATAACATCAAGTCGTTGGTGACGGAGGAATAATTTTCGGGTCATTTCTTGAGCGGTGTTTTTATTCCAATGGGCAAAAACGGTTTGAACCAACTTGGCATCCTGTACATTATCATAAGCACTTTGTAAGCCTAATAAAGTACTTTGTGCTGCTTTTGTGGCTTTATCTCCTGCTATTGCGATCATTTTTACGGGGTTGTTTGGTACAAGGTGTTTTCGGCGATTGATAAGCTCTGTCGCAATCCTTTGACCTGCGAGATATTCATTATTAACGACTTGGGCAATCCAATGAGAATAAAATTGTTGTGGATGACCAATGTTTTTTCTGTCGAAATCTAAAAAGCCAGAAGTTACATCAATACTTTTGATATTGTGTTTTTCGAACAAGTCTAAAATAATTTTTGGGTCGTTACGCCTTTGTGTCCAAATAACCCAATCAGGTTTTTCTGCAGATGTAACAACATGCTCAACTACATCAAAGTATTTTTCTTTTAAAATTTTGACGGGAATAATGGTTATATCTAGTCCTAATTGTTTGGCAATAGCAGGAAGTGGATCTGCGGTAGTTTCCCAATAACCAGTATGCCCAGGAGGAATATAAACGACTTTTATTGGCTTAGCAGATAGTGAAACAGAGTATAGTAGGAATAATAAAGTAGCCAATTTTGTCATAAAAAGCCTTAATTTTAGCAGCTTATTGATATTTGAATTTGTTATTAGCAAGTGCTTTATCAGCGGTGAAATATGCATTTCTAGTTTAAATGTACAATTTTAAGCATAGCGACTCAACTTAAATTTCTCCAGTTTTATTAGCGAGAGCAAAAGTCTATTTGTTATTTTTCAATGTGTTTATGTTTATTTAAAGTGGTTTTTGTCGTTGTGAAAAAAGACTAATTTCAGCATTTTGTTAGTGCTAGGTTGCTTTTATTAACTTGGTTAGTTGTTATCTCAAGTATCGATCGTTATCATTTGAAAATTATTTATCATATATTTACCGTGAACTTTACTTTTGAAGAAAGCTGAACCTACTCCTTTAAGCCTCCGAGCCTACCAAGAGCTGCGTGAAAAAATTCTTAATAATGAATTACGCCCTGGTCGCTATTTCCTTGAACGTGATCTCGTGGAATTATTAGAAGTTAGTCGAACACCATTAAAAGAAGCGTTAGTACGTTTAGAGCAAGACGGTTTACTGACTATTCAACCTCGTCATGGCATACAAGTAACTTCATTATCAGCTAATGATATTGCCGATATTTATCAAATTATTATCAGCCTTGAGGGTGAAGCTGTTGGTACGGTTGCTAGAAAAGGTTTATCGAGTGAACAACGACAACAATTGTGGCATTTCACTATCGAAATGGAACAAGCACTAGCACGAGATGATTTAGAAGCTTGGGCTAAAGCTGATGAGAGTTTTTATCGTCGCTTGCTTGAATTATCAGGGAGCCAGTATTTAACTCAAGCGGTATTACATCACTGGGATTTAAGCCATAGAGCGCGTTATTTAACCTTAAGATTAATTGAAAAACCATTTATCACTATCTCAGAACATCAGGCTTTAATTGAAGCACTTGATACAGGAGATATTGAAACCGCGGTATTATTACATCATCAAAATCGATCGGCAGCAGGTGAAGCGTTAATCAAGCTTATTCAACAATATAGTTTAGACAATTTATAACTTAGATTGAATTAAGTTTGAGCGTTATGATTAACTTTAAAAAATTATAGTGATATTTCCCCTTTAAAGGGACAAAAAACTTGAACTAAAGATTGTACTTTCATGGCAAAGCATCCTAAAGTATTACTATCAATAAAAGTAATTAATTTAATAGCTTAAATCATTCACATGAAATACCTAAAATTCCTCGTCTTAGCATTATTTTGCACTAGTGCGGCTAGTCAAAATTATGAAACCACTCAAGTTGTGGTTGAACCTTTTTCAGATACTATTCAGCGCACGGGTAAATTAGCGTTTAAAAATACCGTGTTATTAACTTTTAAAGCCAATGGTTACTTAGCAAAATTAGCAGTAGATGAAGGTGATGCCTTTAAAAAAGGTCAGTTGTTAGCCTCGTTAGATACCACCGAATTATTAGCCGATAAAAACTCTAAGTATGCTCAATTGTTACAAGCGAAACGAGAATTAACCCGTGCTAAAGAGCTATTAAATAAAAAATTGGGGTCACAACAAGAGTTAGACCTTGCTGAAACTCGCTTGGAAACGTCGCGTTCTGCTTATCAAGTGGCTTTTTATAATTTAGAAAAAGCTGTGATTGAAGCGCCGTTTGATGGCGTAGTATTAAGTCGTCATACTGATTTAGGAGAGTTACAAGCGCCAGGTAAACAAGTGTTACGGGTAGCGTCACTATCTAAAAACTGGGTTGTTAAAGTTGCTTTAACCGGTACTGAAATTAACCAAGTTAAATTACAACAGCTGGTAGATGTCGTGATCGCTGGCAAAGGTCGTTTTCAAGGGCGAGTGGTTAAAATTCCAGCCATTGCTAATACAGATGGTAACTTATTCTTAATCGATGTGTTATTACCTGAGTTAGATTTATCAAGTGGTGTCATTGCAGGCCAGCTAGCCGATGTGAATATTCATTTTTCCTCTGATGAATTTGTTTATCGTTTACCAATAGATGCGCTAATAAGCGTTGATGATAACGGCAAAGCAATTATCCTTACGCAAAATGACAGTGGCAATGGTTTTGAACACCGGTATTTTGATATTCATAAAATTGACAATCAATTTGTCTATTTGTCAGCAAGCTCCCACGAAACCACATTGCAAGTTGTTGTACGTGGTTGGCAACATATTCAAGTAGAAAAATAATTGTTATGCAGTTACCTCGTTTAGCTATTAAAAATGCGCAATTCACCATTACCGTGGTTATTTTAATGGTGTTGGTGGGTATTGTTTCATACTTCACCATGCCACGTTCTGAAGATCCACAATTTGACTTACCGATCACCTTAATTGAAGTGATTTATCCCGGAGCGTCACCACGAGATATTGAAACCTTAGTGGTTGATCCGCTTGAAGAAGAGTTTTCTGATATTGAAAATATCAAAAAAATAGAATCGCAAGTGAAAAATGGTGGCGCGCGCATCAAAGTTGATTTTCATTATGGTGTTGATGCCGAAGTTTCTTACAATAAAATAAAACAAGCGGTCTCAGAAATTGAATCAACCTTACCCGATGGCGTTTTAGAAGTTCTGGTATTAAAAGCAACGCCAAAAGATGTTGCTATCATGCAGTTAGCCTTGTGGAGCGAGCCACTTAACTACAAAGAAATGGAGTTTTACGCTAAACAGCTAGAAAAGCGTATTGAGTCAGTCTCTGGCGTTCGAAAAGCCGATGTTTGGGGCTACCCTATGCAAATTGTTGCGGTGGATATCGACCTTGCATTAATTAAACATTATGGCTTATCGATCACGCATATTAATCAGGTATTACAAGGTCGAGCAGTTAATATAACGCCAGGCTTTGTTGATGCATCAACCCGTCGTTTTAATGTTAAAGCGTCAGGTAACTTCCAAGATATAGAAAGCTTGGCAGAGACCGTGATTGTTTCTAATGATGAATTTGTCTTACGATTAAAAGATGTTGCAAAAGTAAGTTTTGGCGATTTAGAGCCTAACTACCTTGCTTATGCGGATCACAAAGAAGTAATTTTTGTCACCGTAGTACAAAATGAAAATACCAATATTTTTGATTTAACCGAAAGTATTGATAAAGAAATCAATATGTTCAAAAACACGGTACCTGAAGATATTTTTGTTGATACCTTATTTAAACAAGCAGACAGCGTGCATGTTCGGGTTAATGGTTTTTTTAATAATTTATGGCAAGGCTTGATAATTGTCGGTCTGATGTCGTTTTTATTTTTAGGTTTGCGCGAATCAATTGTAGTAATTTCGGCAATTCCACTGTCGTTTCTAATTGCTATTGGCTGGTTAGATATTACCGGTTTTGGTTTACAGCAAATGTCGATTGTCGGGCTGATAATCGCCTTAGGCTTGTTGGTGGATAATGCTATTGTGGTTACAGAAAGTATTCACCGTGAAAAGTCAAAAGTGATCAACTTAACCGAGGCTTCAGCCACCGGTACTAGCAAGGTTGGCTGGGCAATTACTTCCGGAACAATCACTACTATGTTAGCGTTTTTACCTATGTTGATGCTAGCGAGTAGTACCGGTGACTTTATACGCTCAATGCCAGTAACAGTAGTACTAGTTTTACTGGCTTCACTGGTTATAGCATTAACCTTAACGCCGATGCTAGCGAGTAAGTTTTTTACTCAAAAACCATCAAAAATTAAAAGTTTACAAGTATATGTAAATCGGTTTGCTGAAAATATTTATGCACCAGCGCTGAAAAAAATGTTCACTATGCGTTGGTTGGTTATCATTATTGCCGTGCTAACGTTAGCCGGTATGTTTTCTATTTTTAGCCAAGTGGGTGTTAGTTTATTTCCTAAAGCGCAAAAACCTATGTTATTGCTGGATATTGATATGCCGCCCAACAGTTCGTTAGCCAGCACCCAAGCATTAATGCAACGGGTTGCCGATGAACTTGAACAGAATAGTTTAATAGAAAAAATTGCGTTAAATGTTGGTAATGCTAACCCGCGTATTTATTACAACCAAGTACCTAAACGTGGTGTTGCTAAATATGGTCAAATTCTTTTAGTACTAAAAAAGTACGATGAAGATGAAGTTGCTGAGTTTGTAAAAAATACCCGTATCAAATTTTCCAATTGGCCAGAAGCGAATATTACGGTGAGTGAGTTCACACAAGGGCCAGTAACCGATAAACCGATCACTATTCGGGTTATTGGTGAAGACTTAAACGCTATTGAACAAGTAGCCAATGACTTAGCCGACTTTATGCAAAAAGCTGAAGGGATTATTAATATCGATAACCCGATTGGTGAAGCGAATACTGAGTTAGCTTTAGTTATCGATTACGATAAAGCAGGGTTAACTAATGTTGACATTAATACGTTAGATAACACGCTACAAACCGTGTTATCAGGTAAAGCGATAGGTTTATATAACGACGAAAATGGTGAAAACTATCCCATTGTTGTTCGTAAAAATACGCCTGATATTAGCAGTTTGAACGAGATAAATGTCAATAATCGTTTAGGTGAAGCCATTCCGTTAAATCAAATTTTGAAAGCAGAGTTACAAAAAGGTCAGACGGAATTTTTTCATTATCAAAAATTACGTATGGCGAAAGTGTCTGCTGATGCTGATAAAGGCTACTTAATTCAAGAATTAACCGAGCAAGTAATAAAATATTTAGACACTTATAATTTACCTGATGGTGTCTATTATCAGCTTGGTGGTGAAGAAGAGTCACGGCAAGAAAACTTTGCTGGCTTATCAAAAATTATGTTGGTAACGGCACTAGGCATCTTTGCTATTTTAGTTTTGCAATTTAAATCATTTTTACAGCCGATCATCATATTTACCTCAATTCCTTTTGCGATTGCCGGCTCAGGGTTAGGGTTATATTTTATGGATAGCTCGTTCTCAATGATGGCGTTTGTTGGTTTGATCAGCTTGTTTGGTATAGTAGTTAACAACGCGATAATTTTAATTGATACCACTAACCAAAACTTATTTTTTGGTAGCGATAAACTTAATGCGGTAGTTGATGCCAGTGCTACCCGTTTTACTCCTATATTATTAACTACATTAACTACCATAGGTGGCTTATTACCGTTAACTTTATACGGTGGTAGCTTATGGCAACCATTAGGTATAGTGATTATCTCAGGGCTTTGTGTGTCGGCTTTATCAAGCTTTTTGTTAGTACCAGTGTTAACAGAGATATTTACGAGAGAAAGAGAGTAGTTCAGGAAAAGAATAATAAGCCTTTTAATTAGATTAAAAGGCTTATTCAAAAAAGTTAAGGGATCATATTTTCGTTTGGCTCTTTTTCTTTGGTAAAGGTATCTTTTAATGCCATCCAGCTTTTACGTGTTAAATGTGGAATCAATAGCCTTAAAGGCATTCTTAATAAGTGTCCGCGCCAATAGAGTAAAAATATGGCGAACTTGGTCTTCCAAGTATTACAACTACTATGATTTGGTTTGAAAATATTGATAAAGCAAAAATCTTGAACTTGTGCTTGTACCCAGTTTTTAGAGTCTAATTTTAAACTTTTGATATTTCCGGTTGGAGTATCAAAAATCAAATGTGTGTAGCGAAGAGCAAGCCTAATGTACTCCCAGAGGTTTAATTCTTTTGCACGAGTTATTAAATTTATGACAAAATCTTTCTCTCGCTGAGAATAATATCTTATTAATATGTCTAAATCTGATAGATCTCTTAAAGGGTTTGTAAAATCACTCTCAGTGAATAAATGTACAGCGCTATGAATTACTATATCTAAATCAGATAGGCTATAAATATTACCTAGATTTTCAACTGAAGAACATTGAATGTTGAATGCCTCGAAAGGTAAGTGATTCTTATTTGTTAGTGGTAAGATATTGTGATGTAAATCTAGCACTGTTCTACGTTTAGCATGCTGAAGTGGAGGTATCTCATGCATCCATTGTCGGTAGTACTTATCATCATAATCTATTTTTTTTTGTGGAAACCAACCTTGAAAGTAAAGCTCTCTTTCAGCATCTTCAATTTCTGTTTTATTAACAAGAACATCTATATCAGAAAAGCGTCTACCAAAGCATACTGGTAATTCACGTAAGGCATACATGGCTCCTTTTAAAAATATTGGGGTAATATTTTTATTTGAAAGCGCTTGGGTTATTTCAAAAAATTCACGGCGACAACTTATTCTAAGATGTTTAGAAATAGTGTAATCAGATTCTAAATGCCATATAACACTATCAGGTATATACGTAAGTAAATTTTGTTGTTTAAATATGTAGTATAAACGACCTAATAAACCGGAAGACTTTGCTTGAGAAATAACTAATTCCCAATTTTTATTATCTAGATTTTGAACTAATTTGGGTGATTTAATTATTGTGATTATATTCATTGATTAGGCTATTAAAAAAGTTAATTCCATCATCTAGTTGGCTATAAGTTAGCCTCATAGCTTTAGTGTTTCTGACTAAGTTGATAAGAGCATTAAAGCCTAATTCTCCTAATAAGTGATAATTAAAGCTATTTTTTATTAAGTCTATTAATGCTTCATCGGAAGGTATATCTTCGCAGGCTAATGTGGAATTTTTACTATATTTAGGAAAAATTATATGTGTTGCTTTTGCATTTTTATTAATACATTTAATAGAATACTTAGGGGGCTTTAATAAAGCAACATTGCCTTTATGGGTATCATGGGCAATTGAGCTAAATACTGATGTTGGAAAGTGTTCCTTAATTATATCTATAGAGTTATTTTTTAGATTAATGGGTTTAACTACGGGTAAAATTTCACCATTTTTTAAAGAAACTAAGGTAAGCTCGTCGGAAAGGAGCCGCCAGCCACTTAATACGAGTGTGGCGCAGAGAGTGCTTTTACCTGAGCCTGGAGGTGCTGGTAAAATTACACATATACCATCTTTTTCAATAACAGCGGCATGAAAAATTAATAAGTGATGGGCGTGATTAGCAATACACCAATTTAACCCCCACTCGAGCATAGCAAAACCTTGGCTAGCTGGTAATGGCTTAAAGGGTTCTTGCTCATCAAGTAAAAAGCTTACTGTAGGTTTAATATAACGACGAAGAGTATTAGGAGCTTTAATATTTACTTTAAAGTCTATAAAAGAGTTCTTATCAACACGAGGGTGTTCATCATAAATTTTGGAAAAATTTAATGCAACAGATTGGATATTTGTATTGATTTGACAATTAAAAGGACCAATATTTAGGTAACAGGGATCTTTTAGAATATTTTCATTCATTTGTATGTGTATTACTTTCTGCTACAACAATAAACTTTTCTTTTAATAAATTTACCGCATTGATAATGCTAGCATCATTTTCAGATAATATATTGGTTAAATGCTGTAATGATAGAGGCTGAATTCTAATTTTATCAATGATAGAAGAAGCTAGACCGTTTATAACATGAGTATCTGCATTTGACTTATCGTAAATGCAGATTGATTGTTCTAGCGGAGTTATTATTAGATTAGAATTCAGTCTATATTTAAAATCCATTTAGTATTCTTTATCTGCGATGTCATTAAATATAGCAGTATTGTCCGTATTGTAAGCTGTAATTAATTCATCAATGGTATAAGGCCAATCAGCTAAAAATGGAAATAAGTTACTTCCTACTGAAGAGCCAGGTCCGCGATACCAATTGGCGTTATAAGCCATGGTGTTTAATAGTCCTTGAACAAAGCGGCGATGAATACCGTAAGTTCCATTTGTTAAGAGGGTATGAAGTGTTTCTCCGGGGAGATCGTTAGCATCACCTGTTGGCCCCGTTATATCAATAGATTGACCGATAGAGGTAACATAAAGAAAAGAGGTATTATCTTTATTATTTAAGCTAGCTAAAGTGAGGCTTGGACCACCTTCGGATGAACTTAGTGGGCTTGGCCAGTCACTAGGATTGCCATTGAAATTTTTCCAGCCACCAGGACTAAAACCATACCCAATACATTCATCTAAATCCGCTTGGTGCGATAAGTTACCTGATAATTGACCTGATACAGTACATGTATTAGTTCCCCATGCAGGTCTGCTAGCCATTGTAGTGATTAAGGCTGAACCAATAGCCGCTTTTTTGAAAAATTTACGACGTGAACCTGGCTGATTCAATGAAGAATTGTTCTCTGTAGAATTTTGCTCTACTGAATTTAGCTCTTTATTTGACATTTCCTTTAATCCTCAATGAAAAATCTTTTTAATACTGTCAAGATACTTTACAATCTTGCTATAAACTTACATATATCCATAATAACAGCAATATTTATGCCCTGTTTATTTTTATGTTTTTAAACAGTGGTTTATCAAATTCACTTCTACTTTTTCATAATTTTTTATTGAAAAAAAGAAAGTGCTGTAAAATTTTGTAATTACTTAATGTTGATTCTAAAGCTTCAACGTTAATACCTCAATAGGATAAGGAATATTTAATGGCACTTGTCGGAATACTTGGCTACAGCATTTCAAGTTTTGCCTTTCTAATTTTTATCTTGTTATTACTGGCCGCGAGAAATAATACTTTAGCTGGCCGCTTAATGTTATTTGCTAGTATTATCACTATGATGGCTAGCTTTTTTTCAGCGGTTCAACTTCAACAGTTATTTACTTTAAAGTTAGTACTCATTTTTGAAGGGTTTAAGCTATTGCTTTGGCCTATGCTTATTATTAGTACTCGCGATAACATTACTTCATTTCGAGCATTAATTAGAGATAAATACTTTCTTCAATATTTTACTACTTGGCTTACCTTCTCAACACTAACTTGGTATTTGTCTAATCAAATAAACATTAGTTACCAATATTTATTCTTATTCTTTTTAGCCTTTAGCTTATGGCAAATTGTATTATTGGAACAATTGTTTCGTAATGCTTCAAATAAAGCAAAATGGGCTTTGTGGCCCCTGGTAATTGCCTTAGGTACGGCGAGCGTATTTGATTTTGTTATGTACGCTCAGGCGTTTATGGTAAATCAATTGGAATATATGCTATGGAATATCCGGCCTTATATAATGCTGCTTTCAATTCCTTTTCTACTTATCAGCACACGACGAATGAAAGATTGGTCGGTCAACGTATTTGTTTCGCGTAATGTTGTATTTTATAGCTCAATGTTATTGATTGCCGGAGGCTATCTACTGGTAATGGCATTTGCTGGTTACGTACTTAATTTTATTGGTGGCGAGTGGGGTAGTGCGTTAACTGTAACATTTTTAGTGTTAGCAAGTGTTGTCCTTTTCGCCTTAATCATCACAGACACATTAAGGCGTAAAGTTAAAGTATTTATCACTAAAAACTTCTTTGCTAATAAATATGAATATCGAGACGAGTGGCTTGATTTAATTGAAAAAATAGAAACCACCAGTGCCGAAAGTTATTATCAAATGGCAACGCATATCATAATGTCAAAGTTGGAAGTGGAGTCTGGAGCGTTGTTAAAAAAGGTTAACAGTACCAATTTTCAAGTGAAATATACCGAAGGATTAAGTTTTGAGAGTGAGCTTAATCAAGAGCTGCTTAAGTTATCGACATTTTGTCATAAAGTAGGCTGGATTGTTGATATTCAAGAATATATTAAAACGCCGGACATTTACGATGATTTATTAATCGATGTAGACATTTTCCAGAAACAAGAAATAAACAATATTGTCCCTATTTTTATTGGCCGTGCATTTTATGGCATGTTTGTTTTAGCTGGGCGAAAAGAGCGTAAACATCTAAATTGGGAAGATAGAGATTTATTATTTGCTATTTCAAAACAATTAGGCAATTTTATTTCACTGCATGAAGCTAATGATCGAATTGCAGAATCAAAACAATTTGATGCTTTTAATCGTATGTCGGCCTTTTTGGTACATGATTTAAAAAATGTGCAAGCGCAACTGGGCTTAATTACAGATAATGCCGTTAAACATCGTGATAACCCAGCGTTTATTGACGATGTTTTTGAAACTATTGAATCAGCGACTTCTCGTTTAGATAAAATGTTAACGCAATTACGTAATAAACAAGCCGAACAATCAAAAGCTAAAAAGGTTGATATCAGCGAAGTGGTTGATAAAGTAGTAGCACAGTGTAATATCAGAACACCAAAAGTTTTATTAGAAGCTAATCAATCCTGTGTTTTATCAATAGATGATGAAAGTTTTCATTCGGTGTTAAATCATTTAATACAAAATGCGCAAGAAGCAACAGCCGATGACGGCTGGGTGAAAGTGAATGTCAGTTTAACAGAGATTGATGCGGTTATTACTATTAGTGATAATGGCAGTGGCATGAGTGAAGAATTTATTAAAAAACGTTTATTTAAACCCTTTGATACTACCAAAGGTAATGCTGGTATGGGTATTGGTGTATTTGAAGCAAAACAGTTTTTTGAAGGTAATGCCGGCTCATTAGCGTTAGAAAGTATTGAAAATCAAGGGACAGTATTTACTTTGACACTGCCCATTAACCCAAGTTTTGACGGATAAATGAAAGGATCATCATCTGTATGGAAAAGTTATTAATTGTCGATGACGATTTAGGTATTCAAAAACAACTGAAATGGAGTTTATCAGACTACGAGGTTGTTTTAGCGGGCGATAGAGAAAGCGCTATTAGTGCGGTTAGACGGCACGAACCTAAAGTTGTTACATTAGATTTAGGCTTACCACCTGATGAAACGAATGCCTCAGAAGGCTTGGCGTGTTTACAAGAAATTTTAACCATAGCGCCTCATACTAAAGTTATTGTTATCACAGGTAACGACGATCGCACTAATGCCTTAAAAGCGATTGCGGCTGGTGCTTATGACTTTTACCAAAAGCCAATCGAACAAGAAGTAATTGAAGTGATTGTTGCCAGAGCCTTTACTTTAGCGGCAATAGAAGAAGAAAACCGTACGATGCGTTCAGTTGCGGGCAACGACATTGGTATTATCGGCAACAGTGCAGCGATTGATCGTTTACGTACTATGGTTAAACGTATTGCACCAACAGCAATCACAGCTTTATTGTTAGGTGAAAGTGGTACAGGTAAAGAAGTAACCGCTAATGCCGTGCATTTAGCTAGTGATCGTAAGAAAAAACCATTTATTGCGATTAACTGTGCCTCTATTCCTGAAACACTATTAGAAAGTGAATTATTTGGTTTTGAAAAAGGAGCATTTACTGGCGCTCACAAAACCACAAAAGGTAAAATTGAATGTGCCGAAGGTGGTACCCTATTTCTTGATGAAATTGGCGATATGCCATTTAACTTACAAGCAAAATTATTACGCTTTTTACAAGAGAAAAAAATTGAGCGTTTAGGTGGCCGACAAGAAATTGATGTTGATGTTCGGGTGGTTTGTGCAACTAACCAAAATTTAGAAGAAATGGTGGCAGCAAAAACCTTCCGTGAAGATTTATTTTATCGTGTTAGTGAAATTACCTTAAATATTCCACCTTTGCGAGACCGAGACGAAGATGTTGTTATTCTCGCTCAGTACTTCTTACAGCAATATGCAGCAGAATATAAGCGTAACGTTAAAGGCTTTTCTGAAGACGGGCTAAACGCCATTAAGAGCCATAGATGGCCAGGTAATATACGTGAGCTACAAAACAAAGTGAAAAGCTCTGTTATCATGAGTACCGGAATGCAAGTAACGGCTTTTGATTTAGGCTTTTATGATCATGAAAATACCACTTTTGAACTCGATTTAAACTTACGTGTTGTACGTGAACAGGCTGAAAGTTTAGCGATTCAAAAAGCTTATGCGATTTCCGATGGCAATATGTCTAAAACAGCTGAACTATTGGGGATCACAAGGCCAACGCTTTATAGCTTAATTGAAAAATATAGTTTGGCGATAAATACTTGAGCCATAAGCCATAAGCCATAAGCCAGAAGCGGGAAGCTATAAGAAAGAAGCTTTAAGTCATAGGCTGGAAGAGATAAAGCGAGAAGCCAAGCCATAAGCGATAGAGCTAGAAGCTAAAAGCGGCAAGTGATAAAGCTGGAAGGCTAAATTCAGGAAAGAGATTTTAAAAAAGCTCGCTGTATTGATTTTACAGCGAGCTTTTTTATTAGGATGGGGGGCATTTTTTTAGACCCTGTAACACATTTTGTGTAACTGCCAAGTTTAAATAACATCTTTCAAACGGTCTTCGAATTCAATCATAAATCGATTCAAGGCCGTTTTCCAATTTCTTATCGGCATCGTCCATTTTTTCGA
>NZ_JBQMWH010000018.1:0-64761 GCF_053470345.1 Thalassotalea agariperforans
TAAATCGCATTCGTTTAACTTGTTGCTTCGACTGACTTGAAAGCCTTGCCCGAAGCGAGATGCGCATTCTACGCAACTCAGTTTTGTTGTCAACAAGTTTTTGAATCTTTTTTGAAAGAATTTTTTAACAACCTTTCAAAACGTTTTCTAAACTTATCTCTCAGTTAAATCTCTTATTCAGACAACTTAACTGTTCAAAACCGACCTTTCGTCATCCTGACTCGGTCTAATTGGTATTTCCTATACTTAAACCTCTTGGGCTTGTCCCGAAGAAGTGGAGCGCATTTTAGGGAGTTTTCAAAAAGGATCAAGCTTTATTTGTAATTAATTTGAAATAATCGCTCATTTGCTGCTTTTTTACTCAAAACGTTGCTTTATCGAGCTTTTCGAGCAAATAAGATAGTATTATTGTCGATCTATTACGGTAAAGATTGAGTATTTCTTTCAGTAAACGGTATTTTTAAGATCATATATTATCTTTTATGATCTAATCGTTATAATTTATTAAGTACATATAGTAGAGATCTGTTTGTTCAAAGATTTATTTCTTAATATCACACTAAAGTGTTGCACAATGTTGAAAGCTGGGTAACATAGAATTTGCGATTTCTTTATGTAATAAAATAATAATTAGGTTAAATAAATATGAATTCTTCTCAAATATCCAAAGTTGTTATCGTTTCTGCCGTGTTAGCGGCAATTGGCTTTGCTTTAACGTCGACAGTTATTTCTGCTAGTCCTTTAATTGTCGCAATTATGATCTTTGTTTCAAGTTTTGTTGCCGCCAATACAAGCAGCAATACTACTGAAACAAGTGAAGCTGATGCGGATGTAAAAACATTATATGTGGGTAATTTACCTTACCGTGCAAATGAAGCTGCAATCCGTGAATTATTTTCTTCATACGGTAAAGTTCATTCTGTTCGATTAATGAAAGATAAACACACAGGTAAGCGCCGCGGTTTTGGTTTTGTTGAAATATCAGCAAAAGATGCAGACAGCGCCGTTACTGCATTAAACGATCAAGAGTTTCAACAACGTACCTTAAAAGTTCGTGAAGCGAAAGAGCGTCCAGAAAAAACCGACGAAAACTAAACTTTAGTTAATAAATAACTTTATTTTAAAACCGCTAACTAGCGGTTTTTTTTCATTTAAATACTGACGGTTAAATTAGCAAAGTAAATTATTGATTAATATTGCCAGTAAACACTAGACAAATAGAGTACCCGCGCTAAAATCTGCCCCCTTTATTGTTCTTATAATAGGTAAAACCATGTTTAGTCATATTGATCCCACTGTTTATGATCAACAATTACACGAAAAACAACAGGCAATGGTTTCTCTATTTGAGCAATTTAACGGTCCTGATTTTGAACTTTTTAGCTCAGAGCCATTAAACTACCGACAAAGAGCTGAGTTTCGCGTATGGCATCAAGATGATGACCTTTATTACATAATGTTTAATAGTGAAACCAAGCAAAAATTTCGTGTTGATGACTTTCCTGTTGCCAGCCTTCTTATCAACCAAGCTATGAAAGCATTAATTCTCGCGATTAAAGATAATCAAATACTAAGAGAACGTTTATTCCAAGTTGATTTTTTAACGTCATTAAGTGGTGAGTTATTGATTAGCTTGCTTTACCACAAGCAATTAGATGATGTTTGGCAAGCACAAGCGCTGCAATTAAAAACAGCCCTGTCAACAATTGCCCCCGTAGATATTATCGGCCGGGCACGTAAACAAAAAGTGATCCTTGATAAAGACTTTATTACTGAAAATCTTAATGTTGGGAATAACAGTTATATTTATCAACAAGTAGAAAACAGCTTTACGCAACCAAATGCAAAAGTTAATGAAAAAATGTTGTTATGGGCGCAACAAGTTACCCAAGGTATAGGAGGGGATTTAATCGAGCTCTATTGTGGTAACGGTAACTTTAGTATTGCTTTAGCCGAAAACTTTGAGCGTGTTTTAGGAACTGAAATTTCAAAAACCTCAGTTAATTCAGCGCAAGTAAATATCAAAGCGAATAACATAAAAAATATTGATATTGTCCGTATGTCGAGTGAAGAATTTAGCCAAGCAATGAACGGAGAAAGAAAGTTTAGACGTTTAGCTGATTTTGATTTAACTGCTTATAATTACGATACGGTATTAGTAGACCCACCAAGAGCCGGTTTAGATCCTGACAGTGAAGAGTTAGTTAGTCGATTTGAGCGTATTGTTTATATTTCGTGTAACCCTGAAACATTAAAAGATAATTTAGTTACTTTAACTAAAACCCATAAGATTGAAAAGTTTGCTCTTTTTGATCAATTTCCATATACCCATCATGTAGAAACGGGTGTTTATTTAACGCGAAAGTAACCAGTCAGCCAATACTATAAAATACGCGCTAAGATGATTAGCGCTTTTTATGATTAATTCGAGCACTAAATTCAGCGGCACCGCGGGCAATAAACCTAAGTTGCTGAATAATACTTTCAACTAATTGTTCCCTTTCATTACTCTCTATATCAAGAGCGTCTGCCCCAGCATTAAATACAATAGTTACAGCAGCATTGGCTTGTAAATAAGCGATCTCTGGCTCTAATTGATTCGCACGTTGTAAATAATCGGTTAGTTCAAGCGTAAAATAACGGATCTCTCGGCTAACGGCTGCACGAAAATCAGCGGATGTTCCTGAGCGCTCACGTAATAACAAACGAAAAATATTGGCATTATTTTCAATGAATTCCATAAACGTAATCACTGAAATTTTAATAACAGAGCCGCCTTTTTCAATGCGTTGTCGTGCTTGTCGCATTAGTTGTCGAAGCGTTAAACCTGCTTCGTCAACCAGTGTTAAGCCTAGTTCATCCATATCAGAAAAATGACGATAGAATGAAGTAGGTGCAAGGCCGGCTTCTTTAGCAACTTCTCGTAAACTTAAACTCGAAAAACTTCGTTCAGCACTTAGCTGACCTAAGGCAGCATCAATAAGTTGACGACGTGTTTTTTCTTTTTGTTGGGCGCGAATACCACTCATGAGTTAACACTATCCTGAAAATAAAACTAACATTATCAAACGACTTAAATTATTTATAACGTCGATAAGCAGATGATTCAGCAAGTATCATACTCAATCAATGTGCGTTTGTCAGGTTAAGCTAAAACTAAATTAACTGATGAATATTTCACAATGCTGCTTGACTGAATTATTTGGCCAGCTAAAATAGCGAACAAGTGTACACTGAAATTATTATCGTAGAATGAAATGAACAAACCCAAAATATTATGGTTAAACGTGAGTGTTTTTATTATTACCTTTGCCGTTGCGGCTATTGCCGTTCCTTACCGAGCCATTACCCATGGGTTTGAAACCAATGAATTAATAGCTGCCCTGATCTGTTTTATTTATTGTGGTATGTCAATTACCGTTGGTTATCATAGATTATGGTCCCATAAAACCTATCAAGCGCATTGGAGCTTACGTTTAATTTGTGCTTTAGGCGGCGCTTTTGCATTACAAAACAGCGCTTTGCATTGGTCTTCAGATCATCGTATTCATCATAAACATGTTGATAAAAATGGCGTTGACCCTTATTCAGCAAAACGCGGTTTTTGGTTTTCACATATCGGTTGGATGCTAAGAAACTATCAACCCGAGCGTTATAACAACTATGATAATGTTCGTGATTTACAAAAAGATGGTATTGTTATGTGGCAGCATAAACATTATTTATTACTATCTATCGCAATGAATTTTGGCGTACCTATTCTTTTTGGTTTATATACTGGTGATGTAATCAGCAGTTTAATTTTATTAGGCTTTATGCGCTTAGTATTAAATCATCACACCACGTTTTTTATTAACTCACTAGCGCATATTTGGGGTAAACAAACCTATACCGATAAAAATACCGCGCGTGACAATGGCCTATTAGCCTTTTTAACCTTTGGCGAAGGTTATCATAATTATCACCATATCTTTGAAAACGACTATCGTAATGGTATTCGCTGGTATCAATTTGATCCGAGTAAATGGCTAATTAAATTGTGCTCGTTGGTCAAGATCACCTCAAAATTAAGAACAGTGTCTGATGATAAAATTGAAAAAGCCAAATTAGCGATGCTCTTAAAAATTAGCCAAGAAAAATTGACTTCGCACCCTGACGCGGAAAAGCTCTCAGAAAAACTGCAATCGGAATACGATAAGTTGATCATCAAGCTCAATGATTATTATCTGGTAAAAAAAGAACTTTTACTTGCTAAAAAAGAGCAATTGTTAAGTGACGTAGAGCATTCTGAATTACTAAAACAATATAATGAATTGAAAGAAAAATTTAATTCTCAAAAACGCGACTGGCAACTATTAACACAACAGCTCGCTTAATCAGCTCTTTTATCTGACTTTAAACCCCAAATGCGATTGTTATTTATTAATAAAAATAAGAACAATCGCATTTTTTGCTATTCATCATCTAAATATCGATTATTCTAAGCGGATAAAAACTTACCTACACCTTTAAATCCTGCTAAGATTTCTGTCATCAACACGGACCTAAGGTGACACCATTGACTAAGCAAAAGAAAACACCAACTGATACTCCAAAAATTCAATATGATTACGATGCTATCGTCATAGGTACTGGCCCTGGTGGCGAAGGTACGGCGATGGAGCTAGCCAAAAAAGACAAAAACGTCGCGGTTATTGAACGTTATAAATCTGTTGGTGGTGGCTGTACCCATTGGGGCACCATCCCATCAAAAGCATTACGTCAATCAGTCAGCCGATTAATTGAATACAATTCAAACCCGTTATTTTGTGGTGACAATGATGCAAAGCATTTAACTTTTCCTGAAATATTAAACCACGCAGCCTCTGTTATTAGTAAACAAGTTAAGCTTCGTACGGGGTTTTATAATCGTAATCGTGTGACCAATTACACAGGTGAAGCTTCATTTGTTGATGCTCATACTATACAAATAACTAAGCCCGATGGTACCAGAGAACAAATTACAGCCGCACAAATTGTTATTGCAACCGGCTCTCATCCTTATCGCCCAAGTGATATCGATTTTAACCACAGTCGTGTGTATGACTCAGATACCATACTATCGCTAAAACATGATCCTCGACATATCATTATTTATGGTGCTGGTGTTATTGGGTCAGAATACGCCTGTATTTTTAAAGGGTTAGGGGTAAAAGTTGATCTAATTAACACCCGCGATCGCTTATTATCTTTCTTAGATGATGAAATGTCTGACTCACTCAGCTATCACTTATGGAATAATGGTGTAGTCATCCGTCACGGCGAACAAATAGACCATGTTGAAGCGTCTGATGATGCTGTAGTTGTGCATTTAGAATCAGGCAAAAAAATGCGTGCTGATTGTTTATTATTTGCTAATGGTAGAACCGGTAATACCGCTGATTTAAAACTTGAAAATGCCGGTTTAACTGCTGATGGCCGTGGTCAATTAAAAGTTAATAATAAATACCAAACCGAGGTTGACAATATTTATGCTGTTGGTGATGTGATTGGCTACCCGAGCCTTGCCAGTGCTGCTTATGATCAAGGTCGTTTAGCGGCTTCTGCGATGACAGATCACCAAAGTACCGCCAAACTAATCGTAGATATTCCAACCGGTATTTATACTATTCCTGAAATTAGCTCTGTTGGTAAAACCGAGCAAGAACTTACCGAAGCTAAAATTCCTTATGAAGTTGGACGATCACAGTTTAAACACTTAGCACGAGCGCAAATTGCTAATAGTTTAGTTGGCTCATTAAAAATATTGTTCCACCGCGAAACCAAAGAAATATTAGGTATTCACTGCTTTGGCGAAAATGCTGCTGAAATTATTCATATCGGCCAAGCGATTATGGAGCAAAAAAATGGCGGCAATACTATCGAATATTTCGTGCAAACCACCTTCAACTATCCAACCATGGCTGAAGCCTTCCGCGTAGCGGCACTTAATGGTTTAAATCGTTTATTTTAATTTATTATCATTAAAATAAACGAATAAAAAAGCCCTGTTGAAGTTATTTCAACAGGGCTTTATTGATTAGAATCGAAAGCAATAAAATTAATGCGTTGAATTTTTACTTTTGGCTTGTGCTATTAACTCTATCGCCAAAATAGTAACCGGCGTGCCCCATTGCTGAATGGTATTAACACTTGCATTTTCGGCTTTAAAACGAATTTTCGCTCCCGCTTGATAATAAGCTTCAGACAAATTTAACGGCAGTAACTTTTCACCAGTTGCTGAAATAATGCCATAAAATCCGCCTTCAAATTGCATAAAGACCAGTTCACCTTGCTGCCATTGATTTACTTCCCGCATGGGTTCTTTTGTAACTTCTATACTTTTTGTGATTTTTTTCTCAGCTGTAACCGTACTAGCTGTAGCTTCAACATTAGCATTGCTATCTGAAACATTATCGGTTTGGCAGGCGGTTAATAAACCAAGTGAACATAACAGGGTTAATCGTTTTAACATTATCATCTCCACTTTGGTTTTGCAGATTAAAAACTTACTTATGGTAAGGCTTACTTAAGCGATGCACTGACTCAATAAAATGGCCAGCATGTTCAGGATTAACATCAGGATGAATACCATGACCTAAGTTGAAAACATGGCCAGTACCATCCGAACCAAAACCTTTTAAGATAGTAGCAACTTCTTGTTCAATACGCTCAACTGGCGCATATAACATTGACGGGTCCATATTACCTTGAAGAGCCACTTTATCACCAATGCGAGCTTTAGCATCTTCAATATTTATAGTCCAATCAAGGCCAACGGCATCACAACCAGTCGCAGCAATACTTTCTAACCACATACCACCATTTTTAGTAAATAAGGTAACCGGCACTTTACGACCTTCATTTTCACGAGTTAAGCCATCAACAATTTTAGCCATGTATTGTAATGAAAAGTCTTTATAATCACGTGGTGATAACACACCACCCCAAGTATCAAATACCATCACAGATTGAGCACCGGCAGCAATTTGGGCATTTAAATAAGTGATCACAGAATCGGCTAACTTATCTAACAATAAATGAAGTGATTGCGGGTCTGCATACATCATTTTTTTAATTTTTGTGAATGCCTTAGTACTACCACCTTCAACCATGTAAGTGGCTAATGTCCACGGACTACCTGAAAAGCCAATTAACGGCACGCTACCATTAAGCTCTTTACGAATAGTTCGTACAGCATTCATCACGTAACCTAACTCATCTTCTGGATCAGGAATACCTATTTTTTCAATATCAGCTCTTGATTGAATAGGTCGCTGAAATTTAGGTCCTTCACCGGTTTCAAAATATAATCCCAAGCCCATCGCATCAGGAATAGTTAAAATATCGCTGAATAAAATTGCGGCATCTAAAGGAAAACGACGTAATGGTTGAATAGTTACTTCACAAGCAAGTTCAGCATTACGACAAACCGACATAAAATCGCCAGCATCTTTACGAACTTCACGATATTCAGGTAAATAACGCCCCGCTTGACGCATCATCCATACCGGCGTGTAATCAACAGGTTGGCGTAATAAGGCTCGTAGGTAAGTATCGTTTTTTAATTCAGTCATGCTTGCTAGGTCTCTAATAAATTCTGGCTGCATTCTATCACTGGCAAAAACTTTGATCTATGTTGAAGATCAAGTTATGCCCAGAATATTTCAGCGTTTTAATTTTTTGCATCTTAGCAATAAAAATAAGCTATATTAAAAAAGTTAATAAATACACATTATAAGAATAATAACAATATGAAAAGTAAATGGAATTTAGTGATCCACGACTGCTGCCAAAGCACCGTAAATATTTGGGTTGGCACCCTTTTCCCTGACTTACGTAAACCCGAACTTTGTTCGGTAGTATTGTTAGATAATAACCTTCAACAAGTCGCTTGCGCCGATATCACAAGACAAGATTGGTTACGCCCATTTAGCCGAGTGAATGACCGTTTTTATCAATTGATCAACTTTCCCCATTTAAATGCAAATACCACTTACCAAGTACAGTTTATTCGCCGAGCACAGCAAATAGGTAGCATTACTTTAAGCGAAAAAATATTAGCTTCCGGCAGTTTTAAAACCTTACCGGCACAACTGTCACAAACTCAACCTTTTGTTGTGGCAATGGGAAGTTGTTTTTATAACGAAGGTGACAATGGTGATGCCTCAGGTGCTTATACCGAACTTTATTTCAACGGTGATGCTATTAATAAACCTGACGTGAAATTTTTAACGGGTGATCAAGTTTATTTAGATATTGGTTTAGATTCATTATCACCTGTTCCGTGTGAAGTTAGAAAACGCATTGCCGATGATTATGCCGCAACTTGGCAAACACAACGACAAATGTTACGTCACGGCGCCACATGGTTTTTAGCCGACGACCATGAATATTGGAATAACTATCCTTATACTAGCGGGAAAAACCCGTATTTATGGATGTTAACCGCCTTTAACAATATTCGTAGCGCCTGGACTCAAACCGCTAGCAGTGCCGTTAAAAACGTACAACAAATACGTTTATTTCGCAGTTTCAATTTAGCGAATGATCTCTCGGTTTGTTTTGTTGATCTTAGAAGTCAGCGTGATAAAGGCAATAATCCGAAAAAGATGTTACCCAATAAAACCTTTAAACAACTTATTACTTGGGCAAAGTCGTTAACCTCTCCTGGTGTGATTGTATTACCACAGCCATTGTTAGTACATAAAGGTGGTGAATTAGACTGGAATTTAGCTAATTATAGCGAGCAATATCAAACCTTATTACAAGCATTAAGCTTCAGCGGTCATGATATTGTTTGCTTAACCGGCGATGTTCATTTTGGCCGTATTGCCAAAGTAGAGTTTGGTGAGCAAGGGGCAATATTGCATGAGATTATCGCCTCGCCAATGTCAAATTTAACCGGCTTAGATGGTAAAGTTGCGGCCAGCTCCCCTGAAAAGTTACTAAAATTTCCAACAAGCGCTATATCAGGAGTACCAATACGCAAAGTGCAATATGAAAAAAGCTGGGCTGTTGGCACCCAAAAGGTTAAATTTTTACGCTTTTTTTCATATAAAAAAACCAAAGAACATTTTATGACCTTAGCATTTAATAAAACGGCCGATAATAACGTAAAAATATTAGTGCAAGCTTGGCGTATCAGGGAACGTTATAAAAACACAGGTTTGCCAAAAGCCGAGTTTAAGCAACATCATGAAATTATCTTAAAGAAACAAGCTCAGCAATAACAAAAGCTGCTCGTAAATATTGACCACTGCCGCAGCTAACAGTATATTCTGTGTGCTGGCCAATCACTTAATTTCATTAACTTATTGAGCTAATTCTTTTTCTTCTATTGATTGTGGTATGGCTAAAAATGAAAGTCTTTTCAATACTATTACTGTTTATTTGTGCACTGTTAGGTTATTTATTGTTTGCCGACGAACAACTTGATGATGGCATTGCCGATTTAATTCAACAATATAATAACGAGCACCTAGTTGAGAATAACGGCAGTATTTTTCAATTAGGTATGTGGTCAGAGATCAGTGAAGATCCTATGCAAATTGGCTTATGGCGTTTATCACAATACCAAAACGCATTAAAAAAAATGGCCGACGGCTCCCAAGAGCTTGATTATCAAGACTATCCAGAAGAGTTATTAATTAATAACTTATATACGATAGAAAACATTCCCAATTTATTATGCGATTTAAAAGATCCGAACTGTCTCGAATATATTTACCTTAACAGCGAGCTGATCGCTGACATTGTTACGCCTAAAATCCTTTACATTGAACGTTATGATCAACAAATGACATTTAAGGATTTTAGTTTATACGAAAAACCGAGTTATTATTTACCCGTGCCAAGCTTTGGTCCAAGCGAAACTATTTTACAATTAAAACTACTGCAATTAATTGAAGAGTTTAAGGCTGAACAGTATCAATCAACCATACAAGCGCTCACTCAATTAGTTAATTTCCATAAACGTATTCTCGCTCAAACACCTTATATGGTGCCTAAAATTAAAAGCTTAGTGGAACTAGAAATGGTATTAAATACCACCGCTTTTTTAGTCAGCAAAACCCCTCAGCCACAATTAAAGTTATGGCAACCAACTTTAGCGGCATTTGCACCGCTAACAAAAGCACAGTTGTCGATGGATAAACAATTTTTCCATGAGTTTGTCGCTCAAGTAAATGCATTAGCAGACATTAATCTTGACGATTACAACCTTAATGAATACGACGAAAGTTTACCTAAATTTTTGAATTTATTGCCGACAAAAGTGCTCTATAAAAAAAATAAAACCATTAACATGCTGTACCAATGGATGACTTCAAATCAAGGCTTAATGTCATTAGAAAATAATCACATTACCACCAAAGCAAAAAGCAAAATGGAAGATATTTTGACATTTGATTATCAAAATCCAATGGGGTCAATGTTAGCAATTTCGATGGCGCCTAAATTATTAAACCTTGAGCCTTTTCTTTACCAACTTAATGTCAAACAACAAATGCTTAATTATTTATTTTTAGCAAAAATAAAAGCAGAACAACTAACCCCCTTTTTAAGCCCATTCACACAAGATCCCGCTTATTTTTCTGAGCAGCTATTTTGTATTACAACCAATAAAAATAGTGAAAGTGATATTTGTATTAGTCAGCTATAAATAAAATTAGCTGGCTAATTAAGAAAAGTATGATTCGGTAAAAATAAAAAATATTAATAACTTTTTTATCACTATGAACACCATAAAAACAGCTTAGTATTAACTCTCTCAATAGTTAATGCTTGTAATTTTATGATTATTTTTGACGCTAGCCCTTTTTTCTCTAACTATAAAATAGTCATGTCATAGCTAACCTTACTAATTGAAACAACTACCTTTTTATTTCGTTTGTTAAACAATCTTTTTTTATTGAAATTTTAATTAGTCAAACTTGGTCACATATTGATATATCACTCAAGTTATTCCATCGGAAAAACACATCAAAAACAAGCTATTATACGAATATTGTCGTGGTGTAATTGCTCTATTAAAGTTGTTGCTTCATTAAAATAGCTTTGTTATAAAATACCCGCGCTAGAAAAAAGACAACTAAAAAGAAGCTAGTTTTAACTAGACCATACAGCGAGCACTTCAAGCCTTAACTTCGGTTAAGGCTTTTTTATTACCTAAAAAATGGCAATAAAAAAGCAGACAATGCCAATGTAGACTTTGTCTGCTGTTGATATTTACGTTGATAGCCCGTAATAAGGCTAACCCTGCTAGTTGCTTATTCTGACGCTTCTTTTGTTTTTAAAGCTTCCGATAAACCTACAACAATATTATCACCCCATAACTGCATGGCATTTTTCATACCGCCGTACACTACGGTCAACTCTTTTTGCCCTAAACTTTTTTGATAAAAACTCATATACTCAGCCAGTTCCTCATCGCTAACGTCACGGTAAATGTAATACGACATTAACACCATTTGCTGGCTCATCGCTTGTGACATCATGGCACGTACTTGTTTTACTTGTTGCTGAATTTGTTCTTCGCTCACTTGTTTTTCCGGCATCGCTGCTTGCATACCTTTAAACATATTGGCAACAATGCTCACCGCAATATCCGTGGCATTTTCAGCCATTTTAGTTACAGAAACTAACTCTTTTATCGCAGCCATTCTAGCCGGTGTTGGTGGGTTAGACTGTAAACTTGCCATATAGAGCATGAGTTCTTGTTGTAAATCAGGGCTGGTTGCCGCTAATTCTGACGCTTTAATGCGTTTTATCAACGGGGTATTTAACCAAGATAAAATTTGTGTCATTTCTGCCGATGTCATATTGTTTTGAATATATGAGATAAGCTCCTGATTAACTTTTTCTTCTTGCCACGCCTCTAACAATACAGAGATAACGACACGATCTTTTTCAGGATCAGCAGAGGTTAATTGCATTTGTTGTGACATCATTTCGACCTGTGCTGGCATACCTTGAATCGATGCTTTTATGCCCGACAGTTCAAGATATGAATACACTTCACCATCACTTATTTTGCTATCTGCATAAATAAATGGGCTAAAGATCAAAGAAATAAAAAAGAAATATTTAATAAAAGATGAGTTTTTTTGCATTGTTATGTCCTTTAACATGATATTTAATCGGTATTGAATAATACTCAAAACGCAGTGTAATCTATCTAAAAAAATAAGTTGACTACTTTTTACACTTATTCGTAACCAAACATTTAAAAGTGACTAAATTGAAAAAATCCGCGGTAACATTCTCTCTATTTATAGCAATCTGTTGTTTATCATCCTATTCTTTTTCGGCGAATGCCCTTGATAAATTTGCTCACCAAGTCGTTTGCCAACTCGCCTATAATAATTTACCGTCGGCACAACAACAAAAAATTGAGCAGTTGTTAACGTTAATTCCTAATCTGCATCAAAAGTTGATTAATCGCTATAACCATCAAAAATCAAATGCTTCGATCAATTTTGCCAAAGCATGTACTTGGGCTGACGCCATTAAAAAGCTACCCGAATATAATAAATACAAATCGTGGCATTATTTAAACGCGGCAAGAACAGCTCAGCATATTAATCAAAACACCTGCGATAAAAATTGTATTACCCACGCTATCATTATTCATAGCCAACAACTACAACAAGCTCAGCAATGGTCAAAAACTCAGGCATTGATGTTTTTAGGCCATTGGCTTGGTGATATTCATCAACCTTTGCATGTTAGCTTTGCTAGCGATTTAGGAGGTAATAAAGTGAAAATTACCAGTACCAGCAAATGTAATAACTTACATTGGTATTGGGATGAATGTTTATTAAAAAATGAAGGTTTAACTTTTAATGACAAACTTAAGCAATTACAAAAACAGTGGCAACAAACGCCAGCGTTATTATTAAAGCAAACGGTTGACAAAAACGTAACGGCTAGCTGGGCGGACGAGTCTTTTCAAATAATACAACAAGCCAGCTTTCAATATTGTCGTAGCCACGGCATTAGTTGCCTCCCACTAAAGCAAAAGGTGGTGATAAATTCAGATTATGATCAGCACTATTTGCCAATTTATAATGTGCAATTATTAAAAGCGGCCCAGCGCTTACAGTCGCTATTGATGCAGTACCTGTAATAGCATTTATCTATGGACCGTAAATCTAAGGCTAATTTCATTAAATTATTGCTCACTTGTGCAGGTTAAAATATTTAGGCATAAAAAAAGCGAGTATTAAACTCGCTTTCATTAAGTAATTAACAATTAGCTAATTATTTAGCATCACCAACTTTTGCTGGCTCAGCTGCTTTTTGAATTTCTAACAATTCAATTTCAAATTGTAAAACTGAATTACCCGGGATGCGTGGTGGGTTACCATTTGGCCCGTATGCTAGATCTGATGGAATGGTAAATTTGTACTTAGAACCCACAGACATCAACTGTACACCTTCAGTCCAACCAGGAATAACACGGTTTAATGGAAATACAGCTGGCTGACCACGGTCATAAGAACTATCAAAAGTTTCACCATTTAAGAAAGTACCTTTATAGTGTACTGTTACTGTGTCTGTCGCTGCTGGCTTATCGCCTTCGGCTGCCGTTAACACTTGGTATTGAATACCTGATTCAGTTACTTGTACACCTTCAACTTTGGCATTATCTGCTAAAAACTTTTCACCTTCAGCTAATGCCGCTTGCGTTTTTTCTTCATTCAAAGCTTGTTGTTTTTCTTTTAATGACGCTTCCATTGCCATTAATACAGTACGCACTTCATCATCTGTCATTAACGATTTATCCGCTAAACTATCAGTAAAACCGCTGATGATATAAGCTGCATCTAAAGGTAAGCCTAATTCTGCTTGCTTTTCTAAGTTGCCTTTCATGTATGTGCCAATTGAAGAACCTAAACTATACGATTGCTTTTGTTGGTCTGATTCTAAGGTTAATGGCGCTGTTTCTTCTTTTTTAGCTGCTTCTTGACAACCAAAAACTGACACTAAGGCCACTGCTACTAATGTAGGCTTTAAAAAATTCATCTACTTCTCCATTCAAAATGCTTTACGACATTCATTATCAAGCATCTAATAAAATAATTATTGTTATATTGAATATAAAACGTCTTATACTAACCGACAAAGATGGTGATTAAAAAGTCTAAATACAATGTCTCTATGTAAAAAAATATGTCAGTTAATAACTTTATCTATATTTACCAGTCTGTTAACCGCTTGTAGCGATACCAGTTCAACACCAAAAAAACAATTAGTACATGCGATTGAAGGCGCTTATGCTGCCGACATTTCAAATGATGGCAAATTTAGTATCGTATCATCGATTCATCACGGTTTAAGTTATTGGGACATTGAAAACAACGCCTTACTGTATTCATGGTCATTAAAGCAAGATTCTGCCGATAACCTTGTCCTAGCAGCCGACATTAGCGACAATAATAGCCATGTTGTTACCGCAAACCGTGAAGCATTTGCCTTATGGAACACAACAACGGGTGAGTCAGAAGGTTTTTGGCAAGTCAGCGAATCGAACATTCGTGACATTAAAGTTTCAAATTTAGGTAATCATGTCTTAATTGGAAAATCTAACGGTAAAGTGGTTCATGTTACTATTGATACTGGTCGCCGCTTAGAATTTTTAGGGCATCAAGAAAAAATCAATTCCATTGATATGTTACCTAATGGGCGAGTAGCTATTTCAGGCTCAAATGATTTTGTCGCTTATGTTTGGGACACCGCATCAGGCCAAGTAATTTACCGCTTTAATCATCCTAGTAGAGTAACTAAGGTTGCGCTTGATCCCAAAGGACGCTACGCCTTTACTGCCGATAGCAAAAAAGCCGCCCATATTTGGAATTTAAAAACCGGTAAATTAATAAGTACTTTGCAATACCCTAATCGTCAAGAGATTTTTAGCTCGGTACAATTTTCACCTAAAGGTGACTATTTATTAACAGGTGCGCCAAGTAGAAAAGTGAGTTTATGGCAAATAGGTACCGGCCATAGAGTAAAAAGTTGGTTTGTAACCCCGAGAAAAGACATTCGCCCTGCCGGAGCTGTTGTGTACTCCGTCGCTTTTCGTGATAATAACCACATTCTCACGGAAAGCTCTGCTGGCTTTAACGAATTATGGCAAATTAATGACTAAACCAAAATCACCAAACACCGTTGAACTACAAGATATTTGGGCTGAAAAGCTTGAAACACTTGAGTCTCGCAATGCTTTTCAAGACGATGTTATTGAGCAACTTAATAATGAGCTCAGTCTACATCAAAAAGAAATTGCCGAATTAAAATATCAATTAAAGTTAATTGCAAACCGCTTAAAAGAAAATGGTAATGGCCAAGGCGCTTCGAAAGATGAAATAGAGCCGCCACCACCGCACTATTAAGTTATCCTTCAAAAACCCGAATTAATTCACCAAACAATTCGGGTTAACTATTCTGGTTTAAAAACACCAATCACTTGCTCATGCTGACGAACGCTTTTTTCAATGTGCTCTTCTGGCTGAGTCATTTGCTCACCACAGCTAACACAGGTTACTTTTTCAACATTCTGCTCTTTTGTCAGCGCCATGGTATCCATACTTTTACATTTTGGGCAAATTGCTCCAGCAATAAATCGTTTTTTCACGTTATTTCTTCAGTATCAATAATTTTACTTATTTTACCTTGAAACATAGTCCTTGGAAAAGCGACAATAGCGTCAATTACTGTATTGATGAGAAAACGTTGTGATCGCTGCCCAAGACCTCCGCTTAGATAGAGGGACAAAAACCCTAATTGAATCGGCTAACTTTACCATTCACCCTAACCATAAAGTAGGATTAGTCGGTGCCAACGGCTGTGGTAAATCGTCACTATTTGCAGCGCTACTCGGTAATTTACAACCTGATTTAGGCTCACTTACGGTTCCGTCAGGCTGGAAAATTGCTACCGTAAAACAAGAAACGCCAGCATTAAGTCAATCCGCATTAGATTATGTCATAGACGGCGATCAAGAATATCGTCAATTAGAGCAAAAGTTAGCCCTTGCCAGAGCAAATGACAATGGTAATGAAGAAGCGACGATTATTAATCAAATAGATACCATAGGTGGTTACAGCTTAGCGGCACGTGCTGGCGAATTATTGCATGGTTTGGGCTTTCAACAAGCACAACTCAGTTCACCGGTTAAAGATTTTTCAGGTGGTTGGCGTATGCGCTTAAACTTAGCGCAAGCTTTAATAAGTCGTGCTGATTTATTATTACTCGATGAACCTACTAACCATTTAGATTTAGATGCCGTACTTTGGTTGCAGCGTTGGTTAAATCGTTTTGACGGTACCTTAGTATTAATTTCTCATGACCGTGATTTTTTAGATGATGTTATCGGACAAATACTGCACATTGAACACCAACAAGCCAAGCTCTATTCAGGTAACTATACCGCCTTTGAACGCCAGCGTGCCGAACATTTAGCACAACAAGATGCCCAATACCAAAAGCAGCAAAAGGAAGTGGCGCATTTAACCGCCTTTGTTGATCGTTTTCGTGCTAAAGCCAGTAAAGCGAAACAAGCACAAAGCCGTTTAAAACGCTTACAAAAGTTACCTGACCTAGCCCCGGCTCATGTTGACAGCCAATTTACCTTTGCTTTTAAACAACCTGATACTATGCCTTATCCGCTATTGTCGGTAGAAGATGCCGATTGTGGTTATGGTGAAGATGCCGTTATTCTAAAAAATGCTAAATTAATGTTAGTGCCTGGTAGCCGCATTGGTTTATTAGGCCGAAATGGAGCTGGTAAATCAACCTTAATTAAAACCCTCGCTGGTGACATTCAGCCATTAACTGGTAAACGAGCCGCGGCACAAGAGTTAAAAATAGGCTACTTTTCCCAGCACCAACTAGAACAATTACATCCAGGCAGTAATGCCGTTGAGCATATTACTCGTCATCATAAAGAGATGACAGAACTACAAGCACGAAATTATCTCGGTAGTTTTGGCTTCAGTGGTGAACAAGCATTAAGCCAAGTTGACTTAATGTCTGGTGGTGAAAAAGCACGTTTAGTTCTTGCACTTATTGTTGCCGAAAAACCACAACTCTTATTATTAGATGAACCAACTAACCACCTTGATTTAGAAATGCGTCAAGCATTAGTGCTAGCACTACAAGCCTTTGAGGGAGCGATTATATTAATTGCTCATGATCGCTACTTATTAGAATCCTGCGTAGATGAATTCTATTTAGTCGGTAACGGCGAAGTGATAAGTTTTGATGGGGATATTGATGATTACCAACAATGGCTAACAAACGATAAAAAAACACAGTTAAATCCTTCGAAAGATAAAACTGACAGCCAAGTGGACAAAAAACAGCAACGCCAAGCACAAGCGCAGCTTCGACAACAAGCGGCACCACTAAAAAAACAAGCTGATAAATTAGAAAAACAGTTAACACAATGGCAAAGCGAACTTTCAGATATCGAAAATCAATTAGCAGATAACGATATTTACCAAGCGGAAAATAAAGCAAAATTAACCGAGCTATTAAAACAACAAGCCAGCTTAAAAGGCGAGATTGAAGAAATTGAAATGGAATGGTTAGAATTATCAGAAAAAATTGAAGAAATTATGAACTAAAAATTAACTTTTATAGTTAATTACAAAATTATTGCTAAACTTATTTTAACCGCCCTGACAGATAGAGATTTATTATGAAGAAATCAATTTTACTTTCATTAATATTGATAATTACTACGGCTTTTCAAAGTGTTGCTAACGACTTTAACCGAGGGATGTATGAATTAAATCGTGGTGAATTTCATGAAGCCATTAATCAATTCCAACCTTTAGTTGACGACAATTACGCGCCAGCACAATATCAAATGGCAAAAATTTATTTATACGGTTATGGCACCGTTAAAAATAATGACAAAGCCTTAGAGTTAATGAAAAAAGCGGCTGGCCAAAATTACCCTGATGCTTTATTCGCGTTATCGGTAATCTACACCGAAGGGGTTTTAGTTGAAAAAGACCTTAATAAAGCCTTTGAGCTAATGGAAAAAGCGGCAATGAAAGAATTGCCAAGCGCACAATTTAATTTAGGGGTTATGTACGCTCAAGGCGAAGGAACCAAACAAGACTATTACCAAGCAACCCGTTGGTACAAAAAGTCTGCCGATCAAAATTTTGCGTTGGCACAATTTAATCTTGCTTTAATGTATTTTGAAGGCAAAGGCGTAGAAAAAAGTAATTATTTATCTTATGTTTGGAACTCAGTCGCCGCCAAAGGTGGCTATAAAAATGCTGAAAAAAGTCGCGATATCGACGAACGTAACTTATCAGTAGAAGAAATTAAATCTGCCCGTGAAGAAGCAAATTTAATTTATAATAAACTGGTTCGAAAACAAGATTTAGAAGCAAAAATAGCCGCTGATAAACTAACTTTTTAAAAATTTAACCATAAAGTTGACCTAGATCAGAACCTCGCTATCACACCTTATTTATTATCTTAGTTAGAAGAAAATTTAATGATGACAATAAATAAGGTGCTTCCCTATGAACTTACTCAATATGTTATTAACCGATCCTGTGGTTATTTTTGCTTTTACTGGCCTTGCTATCGTATTAGGTATTTGCAGCTTTTATGTTTATTACTTCCTCAAAAATATTGATGAAAACAAATAACAAATGTACATTTTTTGAGCATAGCTTTGCCTTTTTTGTTATACTAACAAAACAGTTCAGTATTACGTAGGTGATCTCAGATGGAAGTTTCCCTCAATCAAGGTGTTACTCAAAGCACAGGTTCGGCAAGTTACATCGATCGTTTAAACGAAAAGCGTGATAAAGAAGAAGAAAAACTTGCCTCAGGTAAACGCATCAATGGTGCTGCGGATGATGCTGCCGGTTTACAAATAACTGAACGATTAACATCACAAATTAATAACGATGTTCAACTGGCCAATAATAATCAAGATCAGCTCAATATTAACAATGTGCAAGATGGCCAGTTATCCGCTATTCAAGAAGGCCTAGCACGAGCAAATACGTTATCCGTGCAATCTGGTACCCCATTGGCTGATCAATCAGCAATTCAAGCAGAGTTTAATCAAATAGCCGAACAAGTAAATACCGTTGCTGGTGAAGCACTAGGTGATGCTAATTTTTTATCGGGTTTAAATGCTGCAGATCCTCAAGCGACTCAAGCCGCATTAGAGAATGCTTATAACCAGCTTGCTGAAACATCTTCATCACTTGGAGCACAAAACAATAGTTTAAGTAGTCAAGTTTCAACTTATCAAACCGCGGTTGTCAATGTTTCCTCTTCTCGTTCCAATATACAAGATAGCGACTATAGCCAAACATCAACTCAACAACAGCAAGCGGGTGTTCAGCTCCAAGCATCAGTGATTAATGCCAAAGATGAAGAAGCGCGAAAAGGCTTATTGGTAAATCAATTAGTTTAGAGTTGTTACCGTAAAAAGATAAAGTTTGCCTATTAGCCAAATGAGTTGCAGACATCGACCACCTCGGTAGTATAAAATTCCTGCTAAATTATTTAATCAATGTTGTGTGTGTTTTACTCCAGTAACTTCAAGCCCGCTTGGTGGCTAAAAAATCCTCATGGTCAAACAATGTTCGCAAAACTGCTGCAAGATAAATCTTCGGCGGTTGAATTTAACGAAACACTGGAATTGCCTGATGGTGACTTTACTGAACTGTCGTGGACAGAATCACCTGAGCAAGCGCTAGAAAAACCTATTGTTGTTATTCTGCATGGCTTAGAAGGCTCTCAAAATAGCCACTATGCCAAAGGCATGCTAAAAGCCATTAAAAGCAGCGGTTACATTGGCGTGTTAATGCACTTCAGAGGTTGTGGTAGTCAACCAAACCGTCAAGCGCGTTCTTATCACTCCGGTGATACTAGAGATATAACCTATTTTACTCGTGAATTAGTTCAACGTTACCCTACGGCCTCACTCGCTTTGATCGGGTTCTCATTAGGCGGTAATGTTGCGGTTCAATATTTAGCACAACAGCCTGACAATCCTTATAAAGCCGCTTGTATTATTTGTGCGCCTCTTGATTTAGCCAGCTGTAGTAAAAAAATTAACCGTGGTGCTTCAAAAATCTATCAAAAGTATTTATTGGGTATGCTAAAAAACAGCACATTAAAAAAACATCAGCTACAACCTATTGCCAATATTTGCCCTCTCAAAGTTAAAAGTATTAACACCATGTGGCAATTTGACGATTATGTCACCGCACCATTAAACGGTTTTATTAACGCAGAAGATTATTATCAACAAGTCAGTGGCATTAAGGTATTAGCTGAAATAAAACAGCCTTGTTTGATTATTCATGCCCAAGACGACCCATTTCTTGACCATGAAAAAATAATCGCAACACCGCCACTGCCTAATAATATTACTTTCGAGATCAGCCAATATGGCGGTCATGTTGGCTTTATTGCTGGCAATAACCCTTTCAAACCAATATTTTGGTTAGAAACTAGAGTTCCAGAGTATTTAACAAAACACCTATGATCATTCCTATTAGCAGTTTATCCGCCGAGATTTTACACAATATTATTGCCAATTATGTTTTACAAGAAGGTACCGAATACGGTTTAGAAGATGTCAGCTTGGATGATAAAATTGCTCAAGTACATCAGCAATTGCTTAATGGTAGTGCGGTACTGGTTTATTCAGAACTTCATGAAACGGTGAATATTCTACCCGCCGAGCAATTTAAAGGGGCATAAACTAAATCATTTAGCCTGCCTTTACAGCAGGCTAAAGCTTATAACGGGTTATTGAGCAATAAAGCTTAGTTGAAAGGTTACCGGTACAGCAAAACTAATATTTGTTAAACTAGCCAATGATTTTAATTTTTCAATACCTGCCGTTAAGCCAAAAGTGCTGGCATTAATAATTACCGGTTGTAATGAATTAACTAATACTTTGCCATCACTTAATTTTGTCACTAACACTTCTGTCGAAACACTTTGGCTGACACCGTGAAGATTAATTTCGCCAGTTAACGCAACTTTTTTGCTTTCACCAAGCTTTAATGTCGCTAATGTTTTTTTATCAACTTCCGTTGAAAATGTTGCTTGGGCAAACTTATCTGTTTCAAACAAATATTGCGTCATACGCTCATTACGAATGGCAATATTAGTTTCAACACTCGCAAGATCAACAGCAAAAGTCACTTTTCCTTGCTCATTAATCTGACCTGATAACGCTTTAAAAGTGTGAACTTCGGCAATCGCTTCTTTTTTAATAGAAACAAAATTTAATTGCGAATTCTCATTATCAAGTTGCCAATGAGCAACACTAGGTAATGATAATAAACAAGTCACTAAAGTTAATAAAATACGCATGATTTTCCTTATATTGTACGTTTAGCACGATGGGGTTTAATAATTTTAGTCCAAGGAAAGTCTTGTGATCCTAAACTCATAAAGTCTGGATTCATCAAGGTTTCCCGCTCATTATAGGTTAATGGTTGAAACTCACTGTCGATAATACTGCCGCCAGCTTGTTCTAAAATACAATGGCTTGCGCCGGTATCCCATTCACCGGTTGGCCCAATACGTAAATAACAATCAGCAAGCCCTTCAGCAATTAAACAATTTTTTAATGAACAACTACCTAAAGGTACATATTCATACTCATAAGTATCGTCAAGGTATTGCCCCATGAGTTGTAATTTCTGTCGACGACTAACCGCGACTTTGACTGGCCGAATTCCATCAAATGGCGAAACAAAAATTTGCTCTATCGTACCATTTGCTTCTTTAAATGCGCCAAGTTCACTTTGTGCATAATAAGTCACTTGGTGATCTGGCGCATGAATAACACCAATAGACGGCCAGCCATTTTCAACCAGTGCAATATTAATTGCAAAATCACCACTTTTGAGAATAAATTCACCCGTCCCATCAATCGGATCGAGCAGCCAATAACGTGACCACTGGTTTCTGACGGCTAATTTAGTTGCCCCTACTTCTTCCGAAATCACCGGAATATCAGGTGTAAACTTAGCTAAATGCGCCATGATAATATCATTAGCAGCAATATCTGCACTGGTGACCGGGCTGTCGTCATCTTTGGTTTCTGCGGTAAAATCACCCGAATGATAAAACTGCATCACTTGTTGACCTGCTTTTTTTGCAGCTTCAAGCGCTATATTTAATAATATTTGCTCAGCCATTAACTACCTCTTAGCCTGTCGACAATTAACATTAAGGCCGCAACACTGCGGGCTTCATTAAAATCTGTTTGGGTTAATAATTGTTTATATTCACTGACCTTCCACGGTACTATTTCTAATGGTTCAGGCTCATCACCGACCAATTTTTCAGGGTACAACTGCTCAGCAATAAAAATATCCATCTTAGCACTGAAAAATGCCGGAGCCATATTAACCTGTTGAAGATGAATTAAATTATCTGCACCATAACCGATTTCTTCTTTTAATTCACGGTTTGCTGCTTGCTCAGCTTGTTCGCCAGCATCAATTAAACCTTTAGGAAAGCCTAACTCATAACTATGAGTACCAGCACAATACTCACGTACCAATAAAAAAGTTTCATCATCAAGCATAGGCACAATCATAACCGCGCCACGACCACTGCCTAACATACGCTCATACTGACGGGTTGCACCATTATTAAAAGCTAAATCAATTTGTTCTATTTTAAATAAACGACTTTGCGCAACTTGTTTATGATTGCTAATAATGGGTAAGATGTTTTTTATTGTCATTGTCTGGCCTTTTTTTAGGCTTGGCTCGATTACTTCGATATACTGCTATATTAAATTGTTTTCATAGGATAAATCTATGCTTGATTGGCAAGAAATCAAAACTGTTTTGCTAGATATGGATGGAACCACAACCGAAATATACCCCATAAAAACGTATGTTCACTCAAAAAATCAAAATAAAGAAGAATAAACTTAACAATTCAAGAGTGACAAAAAGGAAAAAACATATACTTTTATACATATTTACAAGAATAATATAGAGAAAAATCAGACTAATTTTTCGTTAATTATTAGAAAACTTCTAACATTATTCAATTTAAAATGTTAACTTTTAGTTAAGTACCAGCCATTCTCAAATTGACATTGATTGCTTTTCAAAATATGAAAACTAAAAACGTTTAGTTGATAAACGATTTAAATTCTTCAAGACAAATAACTTTCTAAAGCTATAAATATTAAACAAAACATCAAAGCGCTAATATGTCTTGTTAAAACGTAATACATTTTTGATATGATAACTTTCACTTCATAACTTATCGCACTGAAATATTAAATATGATTAATTGGACTGAGATAAACACTGTACTCCTAGACATGGATGGAACATTGCTTGATCTAAATTTTGATACAGAATTTTGGCTAGAACATGTTCCCTTATCGATAGCTAAAAAAAAGAACATCACCTTGGAAGACGCAAAAGACCTAATAATGTCAAAGTATCATTCTGTTTCGGGACAGATAGAATGGTATTGCTTAGACTATTGGCAGAAAGAATTAGACTTGCCAATCCTCGAACTAAAACAAGAGCTTAGTCATTTAATAAAAATTAGAGATGACGTAATTCCTTTTTTAGATGCGTTGAAAGCGGCAGGAAAAAGAATAGTTTTAGTAACGAATGCTCACCCTGATTCGCTTAGTTTAAAAATTGAAAAGACACAATTAGATTCATATATCAATGAATTAATATCATGTCATATTTTTGGTGTAACAAAAGAGAGTCAAAAATTGTGGCAGAAATTGCAAAATCACTTAAATTTCGAAAATGAGTCTACTTTATTTATTGATGATTCCAAACAAATCCTATTAGCCGCACAGGAATTCGGGATTAAATATATTATGGCCGTAGCTAACCCAGATAGTACAACTCCAGCTAAACAGGTTAATGGCTTTATAAATATTGAAGACTATAGAACTTTATTAAACGATATAGCTTAATTAAACTTTAACCGAAACGAGCCTTATTGTGGAAGTAATAGACCACCCACTCCAACAGCGATAAATGATCTCGATGAAATATATAACTCTTGATTTACCTGCGTAGTTCGAAGAAGTTTAAAAGTACCCATGCATTTATAAATGCATGGGTAGCAGTAATTAGGTTAATTTTTTATATTAAGATAAAAAGATTGCCGTATATGAAACAAGCACTCTTGTCCCAACAAAATAACCTATTGCTTTTATTTCATATTATATTTTTGTACAAGCTTTAACACTTCAGTTCCTGCCAATAAAAATGCGCCGGTACCATATAGTTGCGTTTCATTGGGTGATACTTTATCAGGAGCATAACCAACCTGTTGTACGTAACCTAACATGCCATCAGCTCGCTGAACGGCTAAAAGCGATTGCCATCCGAGCTTAACGGTAGCTAAATAGTCGTCTTGTAAAATGCCTTTTCTTATTCCCCAAGCTAAACCTGAAACAAAAAAGGCGGTTCCACTACTTTCTGGTACTGTGTATAACTCACCGGCGGCTAATGAAACTGGCCAGAAGCCGGTATCAAGCTGTAGTTTTTTCAAACTTACTGACATTTTTTGGAATAAGTCTATATACCAATCTCGACGTGGGTCATCATTAGGTAAAAAATCAATTATCTGGGTCAGTCCGGAATAAACCCAACCGTTTCCACGACTCCAAAATATTTTTGCACCATTTGTCTCTCTGCGCTCCAGAAATCTGCTATCACGGAAATACAAATTAAATTCAGTATCTAACAGATAGTCAGTCACTGCTTTGTATTCTCTATCGGCATATTCTGCATACTTATCATCACCCGTCACTTTGGAAAGGTGAAACCATACTGGAGGGGACATAAATAAAGCATCAGACCAACACCAACGTTTTTGACAGTCGTGATCGTAACCCTCCGCAAGTATTTTTCCTTTGGGTATAAAATCTAGCGAGGACGTTGGTGGTGTTTCTAAAATAGCATCCAATTCAGTGATCAAAGGTTTAATAATTGCTGCATCTTGATCTAATTCATGGATATGTAAATAATACTGAGCGATTACGTGATCATCAGCATGGTATCTGCGATCACCAAGCTTCCAGTCTTGTTTCGCACCGTGTTCACGTAAATAATTAAAATATACCGGGTTTTCAGTGATTTCAGCCCATCGTGCAAGTCCAAGAAAGAATGCCCCTTGCACCCAGCCCCGTTTCTCTTCGGTTCGATGAATAAAAGAAGGGATGTAAGATTCAAAATCATCCATATGTTGGAGTTGCCAATCGGCGACCGCATTCATTGAACTAATGATATTTTTTGGGTCATCAATATAAGTAGGTGGTTGTGTAACATCCATAGTTTTCTCTGTACACCCCCCTGCAAAAATTAAGCACGACGCACTGAGTGATAATAATAGTTTATTCATGTTGTATACTCTTTTAAAAATGATCGTTTTATTGGTTAAGAGTTAGATATCTCTTTTCTTTTTGTTTCAAATGTAAATGCAAAAACATGGGCCCCTGAATAAAACACCAGAGGTCGACTGCGCGATATACTGCCCACCAGTTAAAATTACTTATTACTTTCTTTTGCTAGCAATCAGTATTTTCCCCTAACTCTTTTTTAACAAGCTTACACATTTAATTTGGTAATACCACCTTGCCAATTTGCAAAGTATAAGTGAACAAATAATTAAATAAAAGGACTTTAATTCAAGATTTTTGATATAAAAAGAAGTTGAGCATTTGATCTCGTTAAGAGCTGACGCAATTGATTTTTATTAGCGTTAAAAGCGGCTGGTAAGGAGATTGTTTTAGTGACCAATGCCCATCCGGATAGTTTGTCATTAAAAATAGAAAAAACACAGTTAGATCAATATTTTGATGCGTTATATTCGACTCATCAATTTGGTATCACCAAAGAGTTTCAATTATTATGGCACAAGTTACAACAGCATCACGGGTTTGAACTTAACCGCACCTTGTTTGTTGATGATAGTTTGCCTATTTTGCAATCGGCACAAACTTTTGGTTTTAAACATTTATTAGCGGTTGCCAATCCAGATAGTAAAAAAGCCATCAATACTATTGATGGCTTTAATTCAATCACAGATTTTCGTAGCTTAATTCCTGCAATACAGGCGGCAAACTTATAAACTTAAACGATAACGTCCTTGGTTATCCGGTTTGCCAAGAAAGCCTAATGCGGGCTTTATTTTTTCAGGGAACTTATCACCCGGTGTTAAATAACCATTACCGGTCACTTTGCCAACTTGTCGCATGTAGGCGGTGTAACTTAGCCCTAAGTCATTTTTTTCATCTACCGTTAACGTCAGCGCGCCTTGTTCACAACCTAATCTCGCTTTTAAGGTTCCTAGGGTAATATCTTCATTAAAGGCATTTACTTTACCTTTTGGCCAATTAATATTGCCTTGTACCTCATGGCACATTGGCTTACCAAGCTGTAATGCGGCCAGTTCAATATCAACATAGCCTTTCGCGTCAACATCAATGGCTAAATTAGCATTTTTAATAATATCGTTAGCGGCAAGGCTTATTTTAGCATCTTCAACTCTCAGCTCATTATCCAGCACGATTAAGGTCAATTCACCAACGGGACCATGCTGCATTGGATCACCAAAATTAATGTCGACTGTTGGTGTTAAAGATAATAAAGACCAAGCACTTAAGTCGGCACGAACCTTGTTTAGCTGAATTTTATCATGACTAATTTGCTTAAATTGACTCTGCCAAATAGTGCCAGAAACGCCACTAATATTAACATTTTTGGGTAACGTCACTTGTCCTAAAACAAACTGCGCCGGAACTGTCGCGACTAAAAATGTTAAATAAACAACAATAAAAACAACAAAATACAAAAGTACTTTTTTCATTAACCTTTTCCTAAACTTAGTCGACGCACTTTCACCACACCGTTAATATCTGTGCTTGCTAAATCAATGGCCTTGATGATTACACCCTCAGTTATCGCCATTTGTTTTAACCAATCCATGACGTGGTCAAATGGCACTTCATCAATAGTTACCGAAATTTCACTGCCTTGCGGCTGAATACGTGAAATAGAAATCTTATGTTTAGTTGCTGAACGATTAACCACGCTAGACAAGCTAACGTTAGACGAGCTACCTTGGTTTACCTTGGCGTAACTATTATATTCGGCTTTCTTTTCATTCACCCAAACTAATAACTCTTGATAACGTTCGATCTTTTTTTGCTTATCAATAATGCTGTTATTTATTGGTTGCCAAATAAGTTGGTACAAAATAAAAATACCAACAAACGCGAGCATCGCAATAACTAAAGATTGCTCACGTTGATTGAGTGATTGCCACTTTTCTTTCATGATGGATCCTTAATACTAAATGAGCCAACAATTTGATCACCCTGATTATTTTGAGAGCCTTGTGAAACCGTTAATTGTGCTTTTTCTAAGGTTGTTTTGAATAATTCAAACTCTTGATATTTTTTAGCGCTCGCTTGCATTCTAATTTCATTATGTTTGTGATCATATTTTAACGTTTCTGGTTTTAGCCCTTTCACGGCAACAAATGCCGGTGTGATTTTATTCATCAAAGGAAAAAACTTTTCACTGTTGTCACCGCCACTTACCGCTCGTAATTTAAATTGAATAAGTGACTTTATTTTATTCATATTCACTTTTTTATTTTTATTTTCCGCGAAAGTCTTTTGATAACTGTCACTAACTTGGTTTTCCAAGGCAACTAATTGGTTATCAAGTTGATATAAATTCACCAGTTTAGCGGTAAAATTAATCACCAGCGCCGCAATTAAAAAACTAGCCGCTAAGCGCCAATGTTGCCAAAACATCGAGCTTTTTTCTTTTTTAGCGTATTTGTCTTGCAATAAATTAACCGGACAAGTATCGCTAAACTTTGCCATTAAAAATAATGGCAGCTCTTCTGCTTGAGGTTGTAATTCAATATTATCAGGCACTTCAGGCAAGGTTGAATAATTGGCAATAGCCACAGGCTCTACTGCCGACCATTGCTGACTGAGCAAGGGCCATAGATTATGCTCTAAGGTCAGCGCAGGCCATACGCCTTGACGTACTAAAAACTGCTCTCCTAACTGTATTGCAGAATAGGCATCATCATGTACCGGCAAAGTTAACGCATCCGGTAATAATTGACGAGTACTGATATCAGCCTCAGTTAACCATGACAGCCAAGTTTGCATTTGCTCGTCGTCAACCACAGCAACATAACAATTCGCATCATTACCTACGGGTTTATGCTGAGCATAAGCAAAAAATAAATTATCAACATCTTGTGCTAATTCATCTTCAAGCATGTAAGGAACCGCTTGTTTAATCGCTCGTGTTGATTTACTTGGCACATTCAGTTTTTTGAAGGCGACATCACACGCTGGCACTAACACGGTAACTTTGCGTGTTGCTGCTTTTTCAGTAAGCTCAGTTAATTGCGAAACATCGGCTATTTCGCCACTCGCAATGATGGTTTGTTTATCTGCTGAGGTTATCAGCCAATGAATAACATCGTTATATTGGCTACCTAGCCTAATTATTATAGATTCAGCCATTATTCTCTTCCTATGCTACGAGCAATTACTTGAATATGCTTATTGTTTGAAATCCAAATAATTGAATTTAAATTAACATAGCTATTATTAAAGCTCGCCATAGTTTTTAGTTTAAAATACTCACTATCAACAGCAAACTGTTGTTTATGTTTTTCAGTTAAGTTCTTATTTTGCACATTAGATAAAGCAAAAAAGTCGTCGATATTTGTAAAGCCATTTTCTTCTCTTGACGACATAATATCACTAGCATCGGTGCTATTAACATCTAATAACGCTTCCAGTAAAACTGTTTGCTCTTCTGCAAGGGTATTAATATTAATTTTATGTAAGTTGCTATTAGGAATAACACAAACATAATCTTTTAATGCATTAATAATCTCAGGGGTAAAATGCTCAACCATCCGCAGTTCATTCACACTCGCCATATAATGATTAGCTGTTAAATACGGAAACTCTCGACTAGAGTAGTCGCTATCTTCTGCACCTCCAGCACTGGCAATCATAGAGTCTTTATCAAGCCAATCACTTAACGCATCAGCTAAATATTCAGCGGTAAATTCATCAACACCTTCAATATTTAGCGCCCTTAACAAACGCTCAAACGATTGCCTTGCAATCGGTTTACCATTGTCATCTTTATCTGACGACGGTGATGGCGGGTTATTATCTGCCCCTTGATTCTCTCGACTACTATTGATATTTAATCGACCATCTGCATTTTTATCTGACGCTCTTAAGGCATTTAAATTAAAACACGCTTGTAAGTCGAATATTTGGCCGGTTATTTGTCCTTGCTCAACCGGATAACTGGTTTCACCCTGCGCCCAAAATTGGCCTAAATGAGTAACATCCGGTTCATTTTGAAATGTTTTAGATAATACGCTCGTTGCAAAGGCTTCAGCACCTAGCGCATACCAATAGGCTTGCTGGTTCGAGGTAACGTTAACAGTTCTTTGCATTTGCATAATTAACTTACCGGTCATTTTGGTAGCAAGAATTGACGCTAAGGCAACAATCAATAAGACACTGATCAAAGCGACACCATACTGACGTTTCATGACTTATCCACCTTGTGCTGACCCCGTATCATCACCGGCGACTAAAAATTGTCGTCTGATTTTGCCAAAATCCTCTGTTGTTATTTCAACCGCTAATCCTAAGGGCATTTTTCCGGAAATTAATTCTTGCTGCCATTTGTTTTCATAAAAAAACTCAAACACTAAATCAGTAACACCTGCCAATAATGGCCTTACTTTAGGTTCTTCCCCCTGCACAGGATCAACAAAATTATAATAAACCCGTTCTAGTATTTTATCGTTTAAACGGTAAGCAACAGCTTGTAAATCACTGCGTGGTAAAATCAAGCCTGGATTAGTCCAACCTGAACGAATAAAAGCAATGCCGTCAGCATTTGATGAAAAACCACCATTTTGGCTATGAATAAAGTTATTGCTGTTTTCATCACCCGCCATACGAACATGGCGGCGAGCAATTTGGGTTATATCTCGCTCTAATAAAATAAACGCAGTTTGTAATTTATTAAGTTTTGCTATTTTAGCGCGACTGCCTTTTTCGCTTTCAAATACGGTATTAAAAATGGTAAAGCCCGCTAAACTAATAACGGCAAAAATAGCCATGGCTAATAAAAGCTCTAATAAAGTAAAACCACGATTGTGCTGCATTAGTTAACCTTACTGACATAAGTTAATAAGGAAATAATCGCTTTTTCATCTTTTTCATTTTTTCGTACTTCAACCGACAAAGCACGTAAGTCATTATCTGTCGTTTTGATGACTTTTTGTTGCCAAAACCATGTTTGACCTGCCAACTCTTCTTCGCCTTTTTTATTATTTCTTGGCGGCCAACTTTCAGTAAGCTTTGCTTCAACTAATTGGTTAGAAGCAACCCAATTAGCCAACATTTTTTCTTCTAATAAAGACAAGTTAGTAAAGTTAGTGGTTGCTGTTGCTAACAAAGCCACACCGGCAATGGAGAATATTGCCATAGCTAACATCACCTCGATTAAGGTAAAGCCTCGATTAATCATTTGTGTTGATAACATCAAGATTGCCTCGTCATCATAAGCCTGCTTTTTCAGCTATCGCTGCCTCAATTTGTGCGGCGTCATATTCTTCACCATCATATAAGGGGCCGATTACTTTTAAAGGCAGGGTAAATAAACCTATCACTTGATATTCCGTTGCCCGCTCAAGCTCAAATTCTTCGCTAAAAGCAAAACGTAATTTAAACGAAGTAAAATCACCGCCTGACAATAAAAACACTTGCGGAATAATTACCTTTTCTTTTTCTTGGCCACGAAAGTCTTCATCGTCTTGAGCAAATAAACTCGACTCTTCAAGTAATACTTGTTCATTTTCAATTGGCAAGTCATCAAGTTCTAAAGTCAATTCGATCCCTTCAGGTAACGTTTTGCTTTGAAAAACTTCTTGCTCAGGTATAGGACGCCAACTAGTGCCGTCGTAGCCTAAAAATTGATAACTGTCTTTTTCAACAATTAAGCCGAGTTCAATGTTATTTAATAAACCGTATTCGGCGGCAATATTAAAAATGCCCGTAAAACGGGCACTGGCTTGTTCAAGCTGATCTTCAGGCCGGTTATTGAGTGGGTTAAAGGTTACTGCTGACACAATAACCCCAATTAACACCATCACCAGCATCACTTCGATTAACGTGAAGCCTGCTGATTTTTGGTTAAGCTTAACCCTAGCCTGAACGCTTGACTGGAATTTCATAAAGCCGGTGCTTATTGAAACTCTGCTAAATTCCAGTTACCAATATCATCTTCTGTGCCCGCTTCACCATCAGGACCCGGAGAAAAGATATCTAAACTGCTATTCTCGCCTGGGAATAATAAAATATATTCATTACCCCATGGGTCTTTAGGCAAACGTGGAATATAACCACCTTCAGGAAAACGTTTTGGTAACGGTTCAATATCAGTTTCTTCTACTAAAGCTTCTAAACCTTGCTCTGTTGATGGATATTTATAGTTATCCATTTTATAAAATTTTGCCGCGGTTTCTAAAGCAATGACATCAGAAACGGCTTTTTGCATATCCGCTTTGTCTTTATTACCCATTAAATTAGGCACTACCATACTGGCTAAAATGCCTAAAATAACAATAACTACCATCACTTCTAATAAGGTAAAACCTTGATTGTGTTTACTGCTTTTCATTAATACTTCCTATTATCTACAAAGTTTAAAAGTTCGCTGATTGCGATTAATTTATGGCTAGTCACTATATGACCATACAAGGTCGAAATCGTCTCAAATTTCTCGCCACAAATTGTTAGTATTTATTAACCAATCATATTATTTAATTGTAAGGTTGGCTCTAAAATGGCCATCACAATAAATAACACAATCCCCGCCATTACTACCATTAAAGCAGGTTCAAATGCTTTTAATGAAATACTCACTAAGGCTTCAAACTCACGATCTTGGTTATCTGCCGCTCGCCCTAACATATGCTCTAATTCACCACTTTTTTCACCACTGGCAATCATATGTAACATCATCGGCGGGAACAATTTTGTTTGCTCAAGCGAGTGTTTTAAACTTGCGCCCTCGCGCACTTTATCCGCCGCTTCTTTAACTCGCTGTTTAATGTATAAATTATCTAATACTTCACCGGCAATACGCATACTTTCTAAAAGCGGTACGGCACTGGCAGTTAAAATACTTAAGGTACGAGCAAAGCGCGCGGTATTAATGCCCCGAGCAACTTTACCTAGCCCTGGTACATTGAGAAACTTTTGATCATATTTAAAACGAAAATGCGGCTTTTTCAATAATTGCGCAAAACCAAAAATTAAGGCTGCGATCACTAACGCGAGTATCAAGCCGTAATTCTGTAAAAATTCACTACTCGCAATTAAAAATTGGGTAGTACCTGGCAGCTTTCCACCTAAATGCTCAAACTGAGCCACAATTTCGGGCACAACAGCCGTTAACAAAATAACAATCACTGAAACAGCAACAAAGGTCATAATACAAGGGTAAACTAAGGCTTGAATGAGCTGTGAACGTAACTGTTGGCGCTGTTCGGTATAATCCGCTAAACGATTTAAAACGTTATCTAAATGACCTGATTTTTCACCAGCAGCCACCATTGAACGATAAAGATTATTAAACACTTGTGGAAACTCGGCCAAACTTTCTGATAAACCATAACCTTCGGTTACTTTAGTTCGAACAGCCATCACCATGCTTTTTAAATTACTTTTTTCGCATTGCTCGGCAACTGCGGTTAAAGACTCTTCTAACGGTAAACCTGACTCAACTAAGGTAGCTAATTGACGAGTTAACAACGCTAATTCGGTAGTAGATACTTTCGCACGACCAAAACGTTTACTGTTGGCTGCTTTACTTTTTTTCGCTAAACAAGGTGTAACCGCTGTTGGCATTAAACCTTGTTCTCGTAATATGCCTCGAACTTGTCTGGCGGTATCACCTTCGATAATACCTTTTACGTTTTTACCACGGGCATTTACCGCTTGATAATCAAAAGCTGGCATAACAGATTAATCCTCTCGGGTGACACGAAGCACTTCTTCAAGTGTCGTTTTACCGAGCAATACTTTATCAAAACCATCTTTACGAATACTAGGTGTATTAGTGCGAATGTACTTTTCAATTACTTGCTCACCCTGCCCGTTATGAATAAGCTCTCGCACTTTGTCGTCAACCACTAATAACTCATGAATGCCTGTTCGGCCTTTGTAGCCTTTGAAGTTACATTTTTCACAGCCAACGGCGCGATAAATCACCTGCGTATTATCACTTGGCAATGCCATAATGTGACATTCTTCTTCGTCAGGTAAATGGCTTTCACGACAATGTGGACATAAAGTTCGCACTAAGCGCTGAGCTAAAACCCCTAATAAACTCGACGATAATAAAAACGGTTCAACCCCCATATCTTCCATACGAGTAATAGCACCCGCTGCGGTATTGGTATGTAAGGTAGATAATACCAAGTGACCCGTTAAACTGGCTTGGACACCAATTTGAGCCGTTTCTAAATCTCGAATTTCCCCAACCATAACCACATCAGGATCTTGACGAAGTATCGCACGTAAGCCACGGGCAAAAGTCATATCCACCTTGGTATTCACTTGAGTTTGGCCGATACCTTCAATAGCAAATTCGATCGGATCTTCAACCGTTAAAATATTACGTTCTTTACTGTCTATTTGCGTTAAACCCGCATATAACGTGGTACTTTTACCTGAACCTGTTGGACCAGTTACCAATATAATACCGTGCGGTTTATCAATAAGCGCTGAGAAAAGTTGGCGGTTATTATCTGTCATTCCGAGGTCTTGCAAATCAAGACGGGCAGCATTTTTATCTAATAAACGTAACACAACACGTTCGCCATGCCCTGTTGGCATAGTAGAAACACGAACATCTACCGCGCGACCACCAATTTTTAATGAAATACGACCATCTTGAGGAATACGTTTTTCAGCAATGTCTAATTTCGCCATGACTTTAATACGAGAGACTAATAGTGAAGCCAATTTACGATGTGGTTTTAAGACTTCTCGCAAAACACCATCAACACGGAATCGGATTAATAACGCATTTTCAAAGGTTTCAATATGAATATCGGAAGCATTTTCTTTGATAGCTTCACTTAACATCGCATTAATTAACTTGATGATCGGCGCATCATCTTCGTTTTCAAGCAAGTCTTCGGTTTCGGTCATTTCATCAGCTAACGAATACAAATCAACTTCGTTGCCAATATCTTCCATCATTTGCTGTGCTTCAGATGAATCACGTTGATACGCTTGGGTTAGAAGTTTTTCAAACTCCGCCAACGGTTGAATATCAAGTTCAAACGGTGCTTTTAAAATACGGCGTACTTCTAATAATGCGGTTGCAGACACATCCGCCAAACAATGCAATAAAAAACCATCATCCGTAGCTGAAACCGCCACATTAAAACGCTTAGCAAAACTAAATGGCAACCGGAACACACTGGTGTCTTCTAATGATATTTCATCTTCCAACAAATCACTTTCAGCAGCAATGGCTGAAAGTTCAGGAATAGTTTGTGTGTTATCTGTTGTCATTATTCTTGTTCTTTTTGCTGATTTTCGGCTTTTTTCTTAGCATTTTCTTGCATATATTCATCAAACGTCGGTGGTAATGATAAAGCATCATTCCATTCCGGTAATAACGGTAAGTCGTCATCAGGTAGCAATGCTAAGCCTTCTTCTTGACGTAAAATTTCATTGGCGCGCATGTAGTTATATTTATTTTTAGTCAGCTCATTCATCATTTTGCCATCACGTACTATGGTAGCTCGCAAGAACACCATTAAGTTACGCTTACGGGTGGTATTAGAGGTTGATTTAAATAAATGACCTAAAAATGGGATATCACCTAATAATGGCACCTTTTGCACACTTTCTTGTACATCTTCATCAATTAAGCCACCTAAAACAACGGTACCGCCATCGTCTGCCATTACCGTAGTTTTAATTTCACGTTTATTAATAGCAATATCAACACCTGTAGCACCACTTACCGAAGACACTTCCTGCTCAATAGTTAACTGAACTCCTGAACCTTCATTCACTTGTGGGGTAACTTTTAGTTTAATACCTACTTCTTGGCGATCAACCGTTTGAAATGGGTTGGAATTATTACTTGATGACGTTGAGCCAGTAATAATTGGAATTTCTTGACCAACAATAAAATAAGCTTCTTCATTATCTAAGGTAGTGATACTAGGTGTTGCTAGAATGTTTGAATTGGTATCAGCACTGACTGCTTGTACAATTGCACCCCAATCATCTTTCATCACCCCAAACATCATGCCGTTAACACTGCCTAATACTTGTGCAAGAAGACTATAATCACCTTTGGTATCATTTTGATAAAAGCCTTCTTTTATTAAGACATTATCACTATTGTATTCCGCTGGAACATAATCACCTTTAGTAGATTTCGCCGCTTCGGCTCCTGCAGCAACACTACCAATTGAGGCTGGTCCATTATTAAACTGGGTAAAACCGCCTTTTTCTGAAAACCATTGAATACCTAAGTTAACACCGTCAGATTCAAATACTTCAACAATAATCGCTTCAACTAACACTTGCGCACGACGAATATCTAATTGACGAATAACTGCTTCTAATGAACGCAACATATCTGGTTCAGCAGTGATCACTAAGGTATTGGTATCATCATGAGCATCAATGCTGATATCACGTTTTGACGAACCCTTGCGAGAACTAGACGATTTACTGCTGTTTTCTTCGGCAGCAATGGATTCACTCACGCCTTTTAAAACCGGCACTAACTCTTCAGCTTTAGAATATTTAAGATAATAAACTCGGGTATTTCCGCTGGTTTCTAATTCGCTGTCTAAGCGTTCAATTAATGAAGCTACACGTTCTCTAGCTTGACGTTCACCGCTAACAATCACACTGTTGGTACGATCATCAGCAACAATTTTAGGAATTAAAAATCCGGGTGTACTTGACCCTTTAGCATTGCCTGAAGAGCTGTTCATCGCCTCAACAATGCGCACCATTTCACTGGCAGAAGCATATTTTAACTTAATAATTTGTACGGCTTGATCACCAGCGCGATCAACACGTTCAATAATTTGTACTAAGCGATTAACGACCGCCGCGGTACCTGTGATCATAATCACGTTGGCCGGATCATAGTTAACTACGTTACCACCGCCACCATTATCAGAAAGCTGACGTAATAAAGGTACTAACTCACGCACAGTAACATTTTTAACTTCCACTACGCGGGTAACCATCATGTCACCAACACCAGGGTTTTCTTCATTCACTACCGGTATAGCGGCGGTTTTGGCATCTTTATTACGAACAATTTTAATTACATTGTTGTCCATTTCTACGGCAGCAAAACCATACACGTCTAACACGTTTAAGAAAAATTGATAATACTGCTCTTGTGTTAAAACGTCGTAACTACGCACATTAATTTTTCCACGTACGTTGGGATCAACGATCATGGTTTTACGTAAACTTTTACCTACCGTGGTAACAAACTCACTAATTTCAGTATTTTTAAATTGAGGTTGAAATTCAGCCGCTAATAACTGCGCACTAAATAAGCTCGCGGAAAGAGGTAATGCGCTGGCAGCCGCAATGATTGTTTTTTTAGTGATTATTTTTCTAAGATACAAAGCGCGAATAAATGGGCGCATGAAAAAATTCCTCATTACTAATTCTCAATACTAAAAAGTATTTCTGTTACTTCACCATCTCGGTCAACCCATAAGGCAACCTCAGGTTCAGTTTTTAATGCTTGTAACGCTTGAGCGGCATCAAGTGGTGACGTTAAATCAAAACCATTCATTTGAACAGCAACATCGCCTGATTTCAAACCAGACGCTTTAAAAAACTCAGGATTTTTCCCTGGCATTAATAAGTAACCAACGGTTTCACCATTTTGCATCTTAGGTGTAATACGTAAATAGTCTATGATTTTACCGGGGTCACCAACGATAGTCGCTTTAAGATCACTTACTCGCTCACTTAATGCTTGGTTATTGCGATTATCAACAACACTGCTCGATTGACTTGTGGTTTTTACTTTTGCCTGACTTGGTGACGTAGCAACATTTTTATTATATTTAATGCCATCTAACATTAAGGTTTCTAATTTACCCGCATGTTTTATGATCACGCGATCAAAATAAACCTGCTCTAATATCGCTCTTGTGCCTTCAATTTTATCGCCAATACCTAAGGTATTTTGTTTACCGCTATTTTCAATAACGGCGACGGCAATATCTTTATCATTACTAGCGACAACACCCGACAAAGTTAAATTCAATTTAGTTTCAGGCGCATCTTTTACTTCATCGCTTACTTGGTTAACCGGTCGCGCTGATTTTTCAGTGTAATTTCCAAACAAATTTAACGCTTTCAATTCTGCAATATCAACCGTATTTTTAGCTTCTGTTCGGGGTTGATTTGTTGTTGACGAAAAAGTTTGCTGAGTAGGATTTTCAGGTGCCGCAATTAACCAAGTCAACTCGGCTGATAAATACGCAATATAACCTAACAAAATAATTGCGACCATTTGGGCAATTTTTTGTTGGGGAAGTTTGGCAACAAAAGCTAAACTGGATGAGATGTTATTAGGTAACTGCATGTTTTAAAATTATAATTATAGAAAGCATTATTATTAGCCTACAGATAATACTTGACCTACCGCCAAGCAACAAGCTATCTACACTTATTTTTATTAAATTTTGTAACATAGTACGACACAAGTAGAGAAAATTCGGGCTTTATGCTAACTTTACGGCAATTTCAGCGTGTTCATTTCGAGTAAATAAAATGCCGCAAGTTCCCCCAAAAAAATCAGAAAATAGCTATCGCTTAGATAAGTGGCTTTGGGCTGCACGATTTTATAAAACGCGCGCTATTGCCAAACAGATGATCGATGGCGGCAAGGTGTTTTATAATGGTCAACGCACTAAGTCAGGTAAGATCGTTAACCTTGGCGATACCATAAAAATTCGTCAAGGTTTTGATGAAAAAGAAGTAAAAGTTATTGCGCTTGCGGATAAACGTAAAGATGCCACTTTTGCCATGACCTTATACACAGAAACAGCAGATAGTATTAAAACCCGAGAAAAAACCGCACTTGCTCGTAAACAAGGGGTTTTATTAAGCCCAGCAAGTGATAGCAAACCCGATAAAAAACAACGTAGACAGATCAGACAACTTAAAGAAAGGATCTAATATCCATGTCACACACCGATGTATTAAATCGCTATTTATTTGATAACAAGCATGCCCGTGGCGAGCTTGTACAGTTAGAGCAAAGTTTTCAGAAAATTATTGCTAATCATACCTATTCAGACGGTGTTAAAACCTTATTAGGAGAATTGTTAGCCGCCACCTGTTTGTTAACCGCCACCTTAAAATTTAAAGGTGAAATATCGGTACAATTACAAGGTGATGGACCGTTAGCTTACATGGTAATTAACGGTAACGACCAACAAGAAATGCGTGGTATTGCTAAATTAGAACAAGAAACCGATGCCTGTGGTTTACAAGGCTTAATTGGCAAAGGAGTTATGGTAATAACCATTCGCCCTGATCAAGGTGAACCTTATCAAGGGGTGGTTGCTTTAGAAAAGCCAACACTAGCCGAATGTTTAGCTAACTATTTTGAAAGCTCTGATCAAATTCCGACTACTATTTGGTTATTTACTGATTTAGCTCAGCAAAAAGTCGCTGGTAGTTTAATTCAATTATTACCCGATGGTAATGATAAAGCGCAACAAGTTGCCGACTACGAGCATTTATGCCAACTAACAAATACCATAAAAGCGGAAGAAATTTTTAGCTTACCAGCGCAAGAATTATTATATCGTTTATATCATCAGGAAGAAGTCAGAATTTTTGAACCACAAGCGGTCAATTATCAATGTACTTGTTCCGAAGAAAAATGTTTTACTGCCATCAGTCAATTCAGTGTTGATGAGTTAAAAAACATTCTTGCCGATGAAGGCTGTGTCAGCATGACCTGTGACTTTTGCTTAACTACTTACGCGTTTGACGAACAGCAATTAGCGGGTGTGTTAAACAAAACCAAACATTAAAAATTCACTTATCAAAAAAGGCGTTAACTGCAACAGTTAACGCCTTTTTTTGTTTTTATTCTTAATTTCAGATTGGTTACTTTTTCACTAACATCTCTTCAATTTCTTCAATGGTTTTCCCTTTGGTTTCAGGAATAAGCTTGGCCATAATGACAAAACCAATTAAACAGAAGCTACCATAAACTAAGAAGGTTAAGGTTGCCCCTAAGTTTTCTAATTGCCATGGGAAGAAGGTAGGTACAATAATACCGCCAAAAATTGTCGCCACTAAGGCGCTTGACGTAATCGCAATAGCTCGTACCTTAGTTGGGAAAATTTCAGAAAATAATATCCATAAAATCGGCCCTAACGAGAAGTTATAAGAACAAACAAATACCACAATACCAATCAGCACTAACATGCCTTGAATATCTGTTGCGGCAAATAATAAATCAGTTTCAATTAAGGTAAAGTTACTTTGACCGATAAGGTTAATAACCGCAGCTTTAAATTCAATATCGCTACCATATTGAATACCAACAATAGAGCTTAACGTTGTAGTATCAATAGTAGTGGCTAATTTACTCAGCGCGTCGGCAGTAATTGTATAAGTAGCATCATAAAAGCCATAAGTGACTAAGGCCATACTGACAGTACATGCGATTAAACCGCCTAATAAAATCAACCGACGACCTAATTTATCAATTAACACTAAGCCAATGACAGTGAAGAAACAGCCAATTAAACTCACCCAAATAGATTGTACAAAGGCATCGGCACCACCACCAACTTGTTGAAAAATCATCGGCATAAACGATAATACAGCATTCATACCAGAAAGCGCTTGTATCGCAGCCATTAATACACCTATGACTAACGCGACACGAATACCTTTACCAAAAAGCAGTTTTAACTGTTCCATGTACGACAAAGAATGATCGGTATTTTCTAAACTATGAACAATTTGTTGATACTCATGTTCTATTTTATCTTTTGGAATTAACTTCTCTAATACTTTATGTGCTTGCGCTTGTTTATGGTTTAACACTAACCAACGCGGGCTTTCAGGGATCAAAAATAACAAAGCAAACCAGATCAATGCCGGTAATATTTCTATACCTAACATCCAGCGCCATACCGTTTGTTGATTTAAGCCTATATCTGCTGCCCATTGTGCACCACTGCTAGCAATATCAACAAAATAGTAATTTAAAATAGTTGCCGCCAAAATCCCTAGCACAATATTAAGTTGATTTAAGCCAACTAATTTACCTCGAATATTCGCCGGCGCAATTTCACCAATATACATAGACGCTAAACTAAGCGAGGTAAAGGCTAAGCCACCAATTAAACGCGCACTAAACAACCAAAAATAACTTGGCGCTAAAGCAGAGCCGACAGCTGAAATAACATATAACGCGGCAATAATTTGTAGCGTTTTTTTACGACCTAGGCGTTCACAAAAAAAGCCGGCCACTAATAACGCAATGAGTGCGCCGTAATTAGGTGCCGCAGCAATATTGCCTTTTTCTAGTGCCGTTAAACCAAATTCAATAGAGGTATACTGGAAAGTACCTGATATCAGCATGATATCAAGACCAAAAATAAAACCGCCTATTGAAACAATAAAAGCGTAAAACAGAGCATTTCGACTTGATTGATACATTCAAATTTCTCTTAAAATTATTATAAATAAGTACGTAATCGCAATGGTCTATTGTCAATGAAGTTGTTCAAGATGACAACACCTTTGCTTACGTTAATTTGTTAATTGTAGACAATATAAGATTAAATTAGACAATTAGCCAGTACTATTTTTTATCGAGAGGTGCTGAAATAACGATAAGGCGTTAAGAATAGGAAGCAAAAAACAGCCCTTATAAAGGTTAATTCAATGATTAAATCAAAGCTAAAATAACACAAAGCTAATAACTAACTTCATGAAAGACTGATATTTTTATTTAACTTGAACTCAGGGTAACAACTTGCTTTCTAGCAGTTGCTTTCTTTATTACGGCATTAAATTAACTTGAGATTTTGTTCCGGGGAACATTATTCAAAGGTAAAAGTACTCGTGCTTGTAAGCCGCCATCAGGATGGTTTTTCAAAATAACTTTACCACCATGGCTGTCTGTTATCCGTTTAATGATCGCTAAACCCAGACCTGAGCCTTCGGTACCACGTGCGGTATCACCTTGAGTAAAGGGTTGAAACAAACGGTCAATTTCAGCTTCGCTAATGCCGCTACCTTGATCAAGCACTTCCATGTAAACGTAACCTTGCTCAGCTAGGCCAGTACTTACTTTAATATCACCATCGGTATAGCGTAAGGCATTTTGGATCAAATTAGCTAATACACGTTTAATCGCAATGTATTTCACCATGATCACAGGTAAGTTGGTATCAGGGGTAAACGTAAACGCTCTGCCATGCACTTTTTCCGCGTGCACAACCTCTTCAACCAACATATTAAGATCTAGCGCTTCTGGGGCATTTTTATCCGGTCGAATATAATCAATGAATTGGTCAATAATGGCATTCATATCGTCGATATCATTTTCGATACCTTCTTTTAAAAACTCATCTTGGCAAGACATCATTTCAGACGCTAATCGAATACGGGTTAATGGCGTTCGTAAATCATGTGAAATACCGGCCATTAATAAGTTTCGATCATTTTCTAACTCTTCAATGCCTTTTGACATCCGGTTAAATGCTTCAGTTACCGCCACAATTTCACTGGTACCTTGCTCTTGTAACGGTTTAGGGAATTCACCACGGCCAACTTCTTGTGCCGCAATTTGCAGTGCTTTTAACGGCCTATTTAACTGCCGAACAAACAGCCAACCACCAATAACACTTAAACTTCCGATCACCATCAACACTAAAACTAGAGGCGATAAGTTACTTTCTTCAACTCCTGACAGCGGAATTTTCACCCACAAACTGGGGGCTTGGGGTGGTCTGATCCAAAAAAGATATTGATCGCCTTGAGAAATACGCACTTCCGCAGGCCCATCTAATAACAATGACATTTCTTCTGAACGATGGGGATAATATAACGCTTCCGCTAAACCAATTTTTAGTGCGTCACGCTCGCGATAAACACCTATACCTGTTTCTAAATGAAACGCTTCCGCCATCGCTGGACTAATCGAGGAATCATCAACATCAATAAATACCACGCGAATTTGCTTCGCCAAAAGCTCATTCATTTGTTGCGAATAAGGCTGAATAATATAGAGCGCTATTGAAACATACGAGACAACTTGATTAAGCATTAACAACATGCCAATCAATAATACCGTTTGCCCGAAAGCACTGCGTGGCACAATTTTCATTAAACGCTCAACTGCTGAGTAGGTGTTATTTGATTACGCAACATCTTTACCATCAGGAACAAAAACATAACCTAAGCCCCACACGGTTTGTAAATAGCGTGGTTTGGTTGGATCTTCTTCTAACATGCGGCGTAACCTTGAAACTTGTACGTCAATACTACGTTCAAGTGCCGAATAATCTCGACCACGGGCTAGATTCATTAACTTATCACGTGAAAGTGGCTCTCTCGGATGAGTAATTAACGCTTTTAACACGGCAAATTCACCGCTGGTTAAAGGCATGTTTTCTTCGCCCTTGCGCATCTCACGGGTAGCAAGGTTGAGTTGGTAATCACCAAACTGAATTATATTTTCTTCTAACGAAGGTGCACCCGGTGCTTCTTGCACTCGACGTCTTAACACTGCATTAATACGTGCTAATAGCTCACGTGGGTTAAACGGCTTAGGCATATAATCATCAGCACCAATTTCTAAACCGATAATACGATCTACTTCATCACCTTTAGCGGTTAGCATGACAATCGGAATATCATTGTTTTGCTTACGTAATCGCTTACAAATCGATAAACCATCTTCGCCTGGCAACATTAAGTCGAGCACTAATAAGTGAAAATTTTCACGTGCTAACAAACGATCCATCTGCTCAGAATTTGCCGCACTTCGCACAACAAAGCCTTGCTCAACCAAATAGCGTTCAAGTAATCCACGCAAACGCATATCATCATCAACCACTAATATTTTTTGAGTTTCTTGTCCCATTGTTTTCACCATTGCACTCGTTTGAATAATCTCAATATATGATAAAAAAATGCAGATTGAAAAAGATTAACCGTGAATATCTTCGGGTAATTGTTACAAAGTATGAACTTATTGATATAACAGCGCAATTTTTTAGATGTAATTGTAAGGACTTTGTAACATTTACCGTGGCAAGCGCCGCTATTCTCTTATTTTAAATAATCAATGGCTTGTAATGTCGTGCACTGGGTAAAACTTTTTTGTCGTTCTTGATAACTGAGTGTCGTAAATGCCGCAGTTACTTGGGCGAGTTTTTCTTGTTGCTCAGCTTTCGGTAAATAAGCAAATTGTTCGGTAAAGCAGCCGATCAAACCAAAATTAATCGCCTGATCAGATTGAATACTTTGCCCGGCTAAACAGGTAATTAACTTTTCAGCTAATTCATTTTTATCCATCCCTATAATAAGGCTTTTAATCGGCATACCAACACGCCCTTGATGACGAGCTTGATCACAACCATAAAAAATATCAGCAACAGCCACTATCGGTATTAATTGTTGATGTTGATCGGCAAACTTTTCTTTTAGCCAGCGTTTATGTTCATCAGCCATTTGCTGGGAGCCATAGGCAGGCAAAAACAAACTGATTAATAATAGACACGCCATTAATTGTTTAACTGCGCTTGCTACAACAGTGCGCAGCTTATCTTTAATTGTCATCATAAAAACACCACTCAATCTTGTCGTCACAACCTAATACCACTCCGTATAAGCTCAGGTTATGATAATAAAAAAGGCCGAATAATCGACCTTTTTACAGCTAATACTCATTAATAACTCAAAGTTAATTAATCCGCTTGCTGAATAATATGAACATCGCGTTGTGGGAAAGGAATTGTGATCCCTTCTTGATCAAAGGCTAATTTCACTTTTTCTGTTAAGCCAAAATAAACCGGCCAATAATCTTCAGATTTCACCCAAGGACGCACTAAAATATTAATTGAACTGGCTGCATGCTCAGCAATAAAAATATCCGTTTCAGGATCTTTTAAAATACGCTCATCAGCTGCAACAATATTACGTAAAATCTCTTTTACTCGAATTAAATCATCGCCATAACTAACCCCAAAGGTTAAATCGACACGGCGAGTTTCTTCGGCAAAAATATTTTTTACACAACCATTTGATAATATCGCATTTGGCATAATAACGCGTTGGTTATCTAAGGTTAACACGATAGTATTAAAAATTTGAATTTCTAATACACGGCCAACAAACCCTTGCGCTTCAATGACATCGCCAGACTTAAACGGTTTAAATAATAGAATTAACACACCGCCAGCAAAGTTAGCTAAGCTACCTTGTAAAGCTAAACCAATCGCTAAACCTGCGGCACCTAACATAGCAATTAAAGAAGCTGTTTGAACCCCAATCATCGATGCAAATATGATGATCAAAATGCCTTTTAAAACAAAGCTAATAATATTAACTAAAAAATTGTGTAAGGTTATTTCTACTTTACGCTTATCCATTGCCACTTCAGCAACACGAATAATACGTTTGATCAGCCATTGGCCAACAATCCAAACAACAATCGCCAGCAATAAACTGGTGGCAAACTGAACACTGTTGTCAGCTAATAACTGTAAATAATGCTCTGCCGTTTCTACTTTGTCGCTCACTATTTGACTAGCGGCTTCAACTGATTCGCCAACAGCTGAACTTTCTTCTGGTGCCATAATGTTTATCCTTAAGTTATGAATTCATAAAAATGTGTTAAACCACAAACAGTTTAATGAATTTATCTTAAAACTAACAAGAATTTTTAATGAAAAATCGAAGAAATTATAACCTTAACAGTGAGATAAACTATTGCAGTTGAACTTTGATACCAAGCTCAGCCAAATATAAGTTTTCTTGTAACAACTCATCTTTAATTAATGGATGGCTATCGAGCCACAGCGCGGGGATTTCTAACGTTAAAGTTTGTTCAAAAACAGAAACGGAAAATGGTGGTAAAACGTCGTCGTGACGTCTGCGAGATAAAATTACCGATAAACGTAAAATCATCAATAATTGCTGTGCTTTTACAAAACTAACAGCAGCTTGTTCTTTCAGTAATTTTACGTCAATATCCGCTTTATAACTTTTAACTAATGCCACCACTAATTGGCGATCAGCTTGATCAAAGCCAGGTAATTCAGCATGTCTTAAAATATAAGCGCCGTGCTGTTGGTGGTATTTATAAGCTAATAACAAGCCCACTTCATGCAAAGCACACGCGGTCATTAATAACTGGTAGCTATTATCTCGTTCTAATTGCCATTCGGCACTGAGTAAATCAAACAATAAATCCATTTGCACCGCAATGCGTAAACTTTGCTGTTGATCGATATGAAAGCGTTCAGCTAATGAATGAATGGTACGTTGGCGGATCATTTGATTTTTCATGTCCGGCAACATTTCATATAACAAACCTTCACGCAATGCGCCGCTTGAAAGCTGCAATTGTTTGATCTCTAACGATTCAAATAGCGCAATCAATATTGCTAAACCACTTGCGATAACCGGTTGTCGTTCAGCTTGCAAACCATGAATATTAATGGTTTTAACACTTTGGCAAGCGATTAACTCAGCTTGGAAATCATGTAAAAAAGCTAAAGTAATAATGGCCGGTTTTTGTCTTGCCATTAATACTTCAGATAATGCCTGCATAGTACCTGAGCCTCCCAAAACCGACTCCCAGCCGATCGCTCGGTAACTTGGTACTTCCGGTGCTAACATGGTTTTCGCGGCATTAATGGCTTGCTGAAAATTATGCAAATTCAATAAGCCATCAGCAAAATACGCATTGTTGAAAGTAACACAACCTAAATTTAGGCTCTGTACTTTTTTTGCGCTAAACTCTTCACCAACAATTAATTCAGTACTGGCGCCACCAATGTCTAAAACTAACCGTTTACCTTCACAATTACTGGTGTGGGCAACGCCTAAATAAATAGTTTCGGCTTCTTGGATACCCGATAATAAATTAATTTTACGATTAAGAATTTTTTCTGCGCGCGCTAAGAATTCATCGGCATTTTTGGCAATACGTAAAGTGGCCGTGGCGACCACTTTAATGTTTTGTTCGGGAATATCTTGTAGTCGTTCAGCAAAAAAACTTAAACACTCTAAACCACGCAACATGGCTTCTTCGCTTAAGACGTTTTCGCTATTTAAACCGGAAGCTAGCCTAACCTTACGTTTAACTTTATCTACCGTTTGCACACTTTCAGCAAGCAAACGGGTAACCAGCATATGAAAACTATTCGATCCTAAATCGATAACCGCATATAAAGGAGATGAAGCCATAAACAATTAATTCCTACGGTGACCACCTGAACGACCACGGTTTTGCCCACCATTATGCGGTTTATGACGACGTGGACGCGGTTTAGGTTTGGGTAAATCTGTTAATAATGAATCTCGATCATATTTACTGACCGGTAAGCTATGTTCAATATATGCTTCAATGGCAGGTAAATTAAATACCGAGTCTTCACAAGCAAAGCTAATGGCATGACCGGTTTCACCTGCTCGGCCAGTACGACCAATACGATGAACATAATCTTCACAATCATCAGGTAAATCATAGTTAAAAACATGGGTTACGCTTGGAATATGTAAACCACGTGCCGCAACATCAGTTGCCACTAAGATATCTAATTGCCCGCTAGTAAATTGCTCAAGAATTTTTAAACGCTTTTTCTGGATAACATCACCCGTTAACAAGCCTACTCGAATGCCATCAGCTTCAAGATGAGCATGGACGTTTTCACAACTATGTTTGGTATTAGCAAATATAATCGCCTTGTCTGGCCATTCTTCTTCAATTAAGGTTTGCAATAACGCCATTTTATCTTCGTTTGATGGATAAAACAGTTCTTCGGAAATACGTAAATTTGTTTTTTGCTCTGGCGCAACTTCCACACTTTCGGGCTCATTCATGTGCTCAAAAGCTAATTCTTTTACTCTAAAAGATAAAGTCGCAGAAAATAGCATGCTTAAACGCTCAGTTGGCGCTGGCATTTTTCTGAACATATACCGAATGTCTTTTATAAAGCCTAAATCGAACATGCGATCGGCTTCATCAAGCACTATCGCTTCAATATGATCAAGCTTATATATGCCTTGTTTTAAGTAATCAATTAAGCGGCCACAGGTTCCTATTAAAATATCTACGCCAGCTTCAAGTTCTAAACGTTGACTTTCATAACCTTCGCCCCCATAAACAATACCAAGCCGTAAACCGGTAGATTTTGCCATTTCAAGCGCATCACGATGAATTTGAATAGCAAGCTCTCGCGTTGGCGCCATAATCAAAGCCCTAGGCTGATTATGTTCAGGTGCAGGTTGTTTTAATAAGTGGTGAAATGTTGCTGCTAAAAAAGCAATTGTTTTTCCTTCGCCTGTTTGCGCTTGTCCAGCAATATCTTTACCTGCTAATAAAATAGGTAATGATTTTTCCTGAATAGAAGTGCAGTTGTGAAATCCCATGGCATGAAGCCCGGTAACAACTTGTGGAGCTAAACCAAGCTCGGCGAATTTAGTATCAGTTAAATGTGTTTTTTTCATGGCGCTAGCTTAACACCATAAAGCGGCAATAAAAAACAATATCTCTGATCCGCTATAGGATAAGTTCCCTTTATCTTTAATAACTTTAGATTTTTAAATAAAAAAAGAGTTATATAGCGACGATAGAATCTTTATTACGATGCGGTTATAATCCAAATCAATTGGCAATAGTGCCTTAAAAAATTAGTACTTATATAAGTACATTTAGTACAACGGAGAAAGAAATGAGCGATAAAATAGTTCAGTTAACAGATGATAGTTTCGATACAGATGTAATTAATGCATCAGGCCCTGTATTAGTTGATTTCTGGGCTGAATGGTGTGGACCTTGTAAAATGATAGCTCCATTACTAAATGATATTGCTGAAGAATACGAAGGTAAAGTGACTGTTGGTAAATTAAATATTGACCAAAACACACTGACACCACCTAAATATGGTATCCGTGGTATTCCAACCTTATTATTATTTAAAGATGGCAGCATTGCTGACACTAAAGTAGGTGCGTTATCAAAAACTCAATTAAAAGAATTTTTAGATAACAACTTATAATAAATACTAAAGCCTACAATTACGTAGGCTTTTTTATGACATTTTATTAAATAAATGGTTAAAAATTAACGACTCCCTTTACCATTTAAACTTTTAGTGCTAACTTTAGCATTCAACGAAGAATACTTTTCTGATAAACAACACCCTATTCAAAATTTTTGGCATTACGCCGAGCAAAACCTATTCAATGAATAAGAATACTCAACTATGAATCTTACCGAACTTAAAGAAAAATCAATTAACGAATTAATCGCGCTAGCCGAGTCTATGAAATTAGAGCACCTTGCTAGACACCGTAAACAAGACGTCATTTTCGCTATTTTAAAAGCTCACGCTAAAAGTGGTGAAGATATTTTTGGCGGTGGCGCCTTGGAAATTCTTCAAGACGGTTTTGGCTTTCTTCGCTCGGCAGATTCATCGTACTTAGCTGGCCCTGATGATATTTATGTATCACCGAGCCAAATAAGACGTTTTAGCCTACGTACGGGTGATACGGTTCACGGGAAAATACGCCCACCGAAAGACGGCGAACGCTATTTTGCCTTATTAAAAGTTAATGAAGTTAACTTTGACCGACCAGAAAACTCTCGCAATAAAATCTTATTTGAAAACTTAACTCCTATACATCCAAACGAACGCTTAACCATGGAACGTGGTAATGGTTCAACAGAAGATATTACTGCTCGTGTTCTTGATTTAGCCGCTCCTATTGGTAAAGGTCAACGTGGTTTGATTGTTGCCCCACCAAAAGCCGGTAAAACCTTATTATTACAAAACATCGCTCAAAGTATTGCCCACAACCACCCTGAATGTGAATTAATGGTATTACTTATTGATGAACGTCCAGAAGAAGTTACTGAGATGCAACGCCTAGTTAAAGGTGAAGTTGTTGCTTCAACATTTGATGAACCTGCTAGCCGTCACGTACAAGTAGCTGAAATGGTTATTGAAAAAGCTAAACGTTTAACTGAGCACAAAAAAGACGTGGTTATTTTATTAGACTCAATAACCCGTTTAGCACGTGCTTACAACACGGTTATTCCTTCATCAGGTAAAATCCTAACCGGTGGTGTGGATGCTAATGCCCTACATCGTCCAAAACGCTTTTTTGGTGCAGCTCGAAACATTGAAGAGGGTGGTAGCTTAACAATTATTGCAACTGCACTTGTTGATACTGGCTCTAAAATGGATGAAGTTATCTATGAAGAGTTTAAAGGTACCGGTAACATGGAATTGCACTTAAGCCGTAAAATTGCGGAAAAACGTGTTTTCCCTGCTATTCATATTAATCGCAGTGGTACTCGTCGTGAAGAATTGGTTACTAAACCAGACGAGTTACAAAAAATGTGGATACTACGTAAAATTGTTCATGAAATGAGCGAGACAGATGCCATGGAGTTTATGATCGATAGATTAGCCATGACCAAAACTAATGATGAATTTTTTGATTCAATGAAGCGTCAATAACGCCAATTGCATTTACCAAAAAAAGCCAGCTTCAAGCTGGCTTTTTATTATCATAAATATCAATTAATTATCCTAAACGACGCTTAACCATTAACAACAGAAATAATAAAGAAAGTATTGAGCCTGCTCCACCTCCTGAAGATGATGTACTTACTTCTTGGTCAGGATCTGGCGTAGGTTCTGGCTCAGGTGTAGGTTCAGGTGTTGGTTCCGGTGTAGGTTCAGGTGTTGGTTCTGGCTCAGGCTCCGGAGTCGGCTCCGGTTCAGGAGTAACAACAGGCGCACTACTTGGATCACTTTGGCATTCAACACAATTATCTAAGATTGCGTTCACACCTGCAGTCCAATGAATGCCGCCTAATTCATAAGCGCCAATATCCACCATAGGACCCGCATAAGGTTTGGCAAAGTCTGTAATAATTCGGCCGCTATCTATTAACATTGAATTATTTTTTGGCATAAAGTTTAAGTTTTCAGTATCAACTAATTCATTAACACTAGGTTCAATTAAATTACTATCTAAGTCATAAGCCGGATCAACAAGCCAGTCACCAATACTACTGTAATTATTCCAAACCCGATTATTCTTGCGCTCATAACCATTAATCCATTCCCCCATGGCCTGACCGACATTGATAAAGCTATTGTGATAAATATTATTATTCCAATTAGCCCAATTTAACTGTACGCCAGACCAAGTGACATTCCAAACCACGTTGTGATCAACCTGATAGCCTTTACTGTTATTGTCTAAGTAAATACCGGCTGTTCGTCCATCAGCATACGCTGGCCCGACAGAATCATGGAACCAGTTATGATGAATGTGCGTGTTTTTATCTTCTTCATTACCAACAACATAAAAAACACCACCATCATTATTAATTAAGCCAGCATAAGAAACATCGTTGTAAGCAAACTCACTATTTTTACTGGGTAAAAACACGCCATCTCTGCCGGTATAAGCTAAAGTATTCTTTAAAATAATGGCGTTATCTGCCGTAACACGAATAGGACTTGCATGAATGCCTAAGGTATCAAAATAACGGATAGTATTTTCTTCAATGCGGGTATTTAAGCCTCGGCCACCCCAACCATGCACATAAATGCCATTCAGTGAGCCATGCTCAATGGTATTGCCTATAATCTTACTATTAGTACCAATTACCTCTACCGAGCCGTCACCCACTTGAGCATTAGTATTATCAAGTTCATCAAGTCGTTGCAGGCCATGTTGCACATTACTATTTTTTAAGGTGTTATAATCGCCTTCAATTCGAACATTACCGCCAAACACATGAATATTATCAACCGTAATGTAATCACCCACTAAATCGATAGCTTCTTTGCGAGTGGCAATTTCAATAGCCGTATCTGCTGGCATTTCGCCATCAGCTGTTTGTAAATAAAGTAATTTTTGCTGTGCATCATAAAACCATTCATTGGCTTGATCGAGTAAACTCAATTTGCCAAAAACAAAATAGCGACCATAGTTGTTATGACGTAGAATCGTTGGAGCATGTGGATTAAACGGCCACTTTTGGTCATTAATTGCTTCAAACGAAATATTGGTTGTGCTTGAGCTGGTAATTTTTCTGGTCCAGCTTGTGCCTGAATGCGCACCTAAATACCAAACATAACCGCCAGTTAAATCGGTATTTGGAATGCCGGAAGAAGAAAAGCTTGATGTTGTACCTTTACTATTAATTTCAACCGCATCAATAGTAAAAATATTATTGTCGGTATCATTTGGCCAACGAGCAAGTTGCAATAATTGAACCTCAGCTTCGGTATTTAAATAAACCTGCCGAAACTCCTCATCTATTGCCATATCAACACTTGCTTGGTAGATATCGCCTTGATAATTCGACCAGCCAGTAACTACTTCTGTGCCGACAATTTTGACCTCTTCTCCTTCTTCAGCCTTAATGATAATTGGGCTTTGCTCTGTACCACTTTCATTAATACGTAAGGTTTGTCGATAAGTGCCTTCTTTTATTATTACCGTATCACCGGCGGTAATTACATCATTAACTTTGTTAAAACTCGCGTAGGGAGCGTTACTGGAACCGTCATTGTTATCATTACCGTCAGTCGCAACATATATCGTCTTTGCAAATGATAGGCTAGGAAAAATAACCATACTAGTAAGGATGATCGCGGATAATATCGGTATATAGCGTCGATATTTATAGCTGATAAATTGGTACATACAACCCCTAAAAACTTCAATTGTGAATTTGTTTTTTTATATTTAAACAATACATCAACAAGAAGATATTGGCAATTGTTAACATTCCTTTGATAGAAATAGTTGTCTATGGAATGAATTTAAGAGGCACTTTGAAATAAAAGGGGGGTTTATACGGATTGGTATTAGATTAGTTCAACCAATAAATAAGGGCAGATCAACACTATGCCTACCCTTAATAAAGCCATCACTTAACATACATATGAGCTTATAAACTAACGTAATAAATTGAAGGTGCTTTTGATCACTTCAACCGTTTTATCCATTTCTTCGCGGGTTAACGTTGGATGAACCAAAAACATTAAGCTGGTGTCGCCTAATACCTTAGCATTAGCTAGCGCATGTTTAGGTCGATAACCGGTATTATCAAATGCTTTTTCTTTATAAACTTCTGAACAACTACCACTAAAACATGGCACACCTTGCTCGGTGATTTTTTCTATTATGCTATCTCGAGTTATACCTGTTGGTAACTTGTCAGGCTCAACAAAAACATAACATTTATAGAAGGCATGCTGAATGTTATCGGGTATTTTAGGAACCCGAATAAAGTCAAACCCTTGGCAAGCTTCAAATATATTTAAGGCATTGGCTTGGCGCTGCTTTTGCCACGCTGTCATTTGTGTTAATTGATAACGACCAATAGTTGATTGCATTTCAGTTAAGCGCCAATTGGTACCAAACGACTCATGTAACCAACGATAGCTGTTGCCATGCTCTCGTTCATACACCGCTTCATACGATTTACCATGATCTTTAAACGCCCACGCTTTACGCCAAATAGTTTCATCATTGGTTGTTAACATGCCCCCTTCGCCACCTGTGGTCATAATTTTATCTTGGCAAAATGACCAAGCACCAATATGACCAATGCTGCCAACAGACTTTCCTTGATATTTAGCACCATGTGCTTGGGCACAATCTTCAATAACCAACAAATCGTGCTCACTGGCCAGCGCCATAATAGGTGCCATATCACAAGGCCAACCGGCTAAATGGACACAGACAATCGCAACCGTTTTATCCGTCATTACCGCTCGAATGGTATCAGCATCAATATTTTGGCTATCTGGATTAATATCCGCAAACACTGGCGTTAAACCCGCTGTAACAATAGAGCTAGCGGAAGCAATAAAAGTACGTGAAGTAACAATAACCTCACCACCTTTGGGTAAATCTAAGCTGGCAAAAGCTAAGTCTAACGCTAATGTGCCATTAGCAACTGCCACGGCATATTGGCAATCGCTGAATGCGGCAAATTCTTTTTCAAATTCACGCCCTTCAGTACCTGTCCAATAATTCACTTTATTTGATTGTAAAACGGCGCTAACAGCAGCGATTTCTTGCTGAGAAAAACTAGGCCACGGGGAAAATGGAGTATTAAGCATTCAGTTTATTCTTTTAATTAGTTACAAGTAGATGATTATATTTATTTAAGCTTTTGGCTATTGCTAAAGTTTTCGAACCGGATTACCAACATAAACGCCAGCTTGTTCAAGGCTTTTTATTACGACACCACCAGCGCCCACTTGGCAGTTCGCGGCAATATGCAAATATTGAATAACAATACTACCAATACCTAACCATGATAATTCGCCAACAGTGACACCACCAGCTAGGCTGACATTGGGTGAAATATGGCTGCCATTGGCGACCTGGCAGTCATGATCAACACTTGCGGAGGTATTGATAATACAAGCTTCACCGATAATGCTATCAACATTTATCACTGCACCTGCTAACACAACTGAGCCTAAACCAATGCTCGCATATTGACTAACAACCGCTTGCGGATGAATTAAACAAATAACGTTAGCGCCACCGGCAACTAAACTATGATGGGTATTTAGCCTTAATTCATTGTTACCAAAAGCAACAATAAAATCGGTTCCTGCTAAATAATGCTGCCAAAATTCAACTTTACCAATAATTGACCAATGACTGCTAACTTGTGACGCTTCATCTTGCTCATCAAAACAGTCATCTAAAAAAGCAATATCATCATATTGCTTTAACTGCTCGGCGCAATCGGCCACTACTCGACCATGACCGCCAGCACCAATAATTAACAAACGTTTATTGCCGTTTTTAGGTAATGCTTTTGTCATCTTATGAGCCTGTAAATTTAGTCATTGTTACTTCACCTTCCGCACTAATATCGGCTTTAACCAGTACTTTTTTTACCGTTAAACATAGTATCTTAATATCTAGCCAAAAGCTGCGGTTTTCCACATACCAAACATCCAGTTCAAATTTCTCTTCCCATGATAAGCTGTTGCGGCCGTTAATTTGTGCCCAGCCCGTAATACCGGGCTTAACATCATGGCGTTTAGCTTGGCGCTGATTATAAAGCGGTAAATATTCAACCAATAATGGCCGAGGCCCAACCAAGCTCATATCACCTTTAAGCACGCTCCATAACCCAGGTAATTCATCTAAGCTGGTACTACGAAGTTTCAAACCAAACGGCGTTAAACGTTCATTGTCAGGTAAAGGTTCCCCTTGTTCATCAATAGCATCACGCATTGAGCGAAACTTTAACATTTCAAATATTTTGCCATTTAAACCAGGGCGCTGTTGACGAAACAAACACGGGGAGCCGAGCTTTATATTGACCAAAATAAATAAAATCAACATGATGGGTGATAACACTAACAAAGCTGAAGCCGATACAAAAATATCAAATAATCGTTTTAACATTTATTGATTTACCTCAATAACAAATTCTTGATAGAAAGCTAAAAATGCCGCCACTAATAATACTTCATCAAAGGTTTGTTCAACACGTACGCGGGCATCTTGTCGCATTTGTTTAATTACTTCGGGATTATTAAGTACTTGACTCATTAAACGATAAATATCCGCTTGTTCGCGTACTTGATGCAAATAGCCCGAATAACCATCTTGTACCGCATCAGATAAACCATAAATATTTGAAGCAATAGCGGGTAACTGACAAGCAGCAGCCTCAATAATAACATTACCAAAGCCTTCACGATGTGAAGGTAAAGATAAAATATCAGCAAATGAATAATACTCGTGAACATTGGCTTTAAAGCCTAAATAGTGAATATGCTCATTGCCTGTTAACAAAGGAGCTAGGTTTTCTTCATCACTACCAATGATCACTAATTTAGCGGTTAACAAGTGATGCGATTCAGCAGTTAATTGATTAAAAGCTGCGATCAGTTCCGGCACACCTTTGTCGACTTTTAAACGGCCAACAAACATAAAAATGAAATCATTATCGCTAAAACCATGCTCCGCTCTTAACTTAGATCGTGTCTGGGCAGAAAAACTAAAACGTTGTAAGTTAACCCCTGAAACCGAGCCTTTTAATAACACTCGACTATTATTTTTAGTTAACAGCTTTTCAGCAATTAAAAAGCGCTGCTGTGATGGGCTATCCACTAAACAATAAGTCGCAAGCGAGGCTGTGATTTTATCTAAACTTTTTAAGAAAAAACGCGCTAAACCAGTTTTGGTTGCCCACACTTGGCCAGTAAAGGTATGAAAACGATATTTAATACCGGCAAAATAGGCGCTAATTTGGCTCAGCAAACCTGCTTTGGGTGTATAAGAATGCACGACATCAAAAGCTTGCTCTTTAAACAAACGGTGTAAACTAAACAGCGATTTAATATCTGCAAATATTTTAGGGTCACGATGAATTGTGACATTATGGACAGTGATATTATGGTTTAAACCACGAATTGTTTGTAACTCCCCTTGTTCATTATAATTTAAAGGACAAATTACATGCACTTGATGTTGCTCTGCTAAGCCATGTAAATAGGCTAATAAAAAGGAGCTAATGGTTTCAGGTGAAGCCACTACAAAAGCTATTTTACTCATTAAAAAACGACCTTAATTTATCGAGTTCTTGTTGTAATTGTTTGATCATTATTGGGTCTTGTTTGGTTTGTTTATTACGTAAGTTCTGTAACTTTTTCACGTTTTTAACGATATTTAATCCACTAACAACTGCTATTTTAATTATTGTTAAGCCGGTAAATTGAATTTTTTCACGCCAAGTTAAATATGAAAAATAGTGCTGGTAAATTAAATTAAATTGATTCTTATAAGCCAAAATTGCTTTTTGTGAAGAGACACTACTTTCTTCTCGATAAAAATACACTGGCGCTTGCAAATAACCGACCGCTAAATCCCCTTTGATACTGGCATCAAGCCATAATTGATAGTCTTCCATTAATTTGGCATCAGGGTTGTAACGATTACGTTGGTACCAAGATTTTCTCGCTAAAATAGTGGCATGAGCAATATTAACTCGGCCAAATATAGTATCGCTGATCGAGCAATTGCTATTTTTAGCAATACTTGGCACTCGGTAGCCAACCACTTGGTTATCATTTGTTATCGAGCAAATTCCCGTAGAGACAAGGTTAATGCTGTTATCAGCTTCTAACATCGCCACTTGCTGAGCCAATTTATCAAAATGAATTAAATCATCAGCATCCATACGAGCAATATATTCACCTCTCGATAAATCAATTAATTGATTAAGTCTTGCCGGTAAACCTAAATTTTTACCATCGCTTACTACCCGCACTCTTGGATCGGTAAAACTTAACGCAATAGTTAATGAGTTATCTTTCGAACCATCATCTAATAAGATCAATTCAAAATCATCAAAGCTTTGATTAAGTACCGATTGAATGCTTTCACGAAAAACTTCACCGGGGTTATAAAACGGAATTCCAATACTCACTTTCATATTATTGTCCAATTAACATCATGTCAGTGAGCCATGACCATAAAAGCGATAAGGCACTAAATTACTAAACGCTGACGTAGTTAAATAAAAATACATAAACATCACAACAATGGCCGCCATCATTAAAAAATAGCGTGTACCGGAGTCTTTAAAGCTAAAAATAGTCATCGGGATCAAAAACACATTCAGTTGAATAAAATAAATACTCATTCGTAAAAAGCCTGACGGGTCAATTTGTAAAATAATCGACAACGCACTAACCATCACACCAAGCAAATAAAGCGTTAATAAAATATCAAACGGTCGGCTAGCTAATACGCTTTTATGCCAAAATCGGCATAATACAAACCAAAATAATAATAGAATATTGACGGTTGAAACGACCGCGCCACCAACGGTATCTTTTTTATCTGCATAGGTGGCGTAACGTTCGTCAACACTCGCGGCAATGCTGACAAACTTTTCAAACGACAATAACAACACAACAAAAACAAATAAAATTAGCGCCACTTTACGCGGCTTAATATCATCCTTAAACAAGAAGTATAAAGGCAAACAAATAATCATCGACTTATGAAACAAAAAGCCAATAAAAATAGACGCTAAAAACGCAATCGGCTTTTTATCAATAATAAACAAGACAGAAATAGAAAAAATGGCAATGGCAATCGCTTGGCGCATGCCATTAAGCTGGAAAAAGTAAGGACCAATAAGTAATAAACAAATAAAGGATAAAGTTCTTAAATTAAAACGTTTTAAAGCATATAAATAACAGGGAGTGATTATTAAGCTGGATAATAAAAAAATAATAAAATAACTATCGGTGAGTAGGCGGCCAAGGTAAGTTAAAAACCAATAGCCAAATTCACCATGGCTTTGGGTAATAGCTAACACATCGGCAAAGCTATGTATTTTATTAAAATAAAAAACGTAACTGCCAGTATCAGTACCTACTTTAATATATTTAAAGCCGGTGATCACAATCAAAGGAATAGCCGCTAGGCCTTGGGTGAACAGCATAGCGTTATGAGTCATCTTATAACGATAACTTATAAAATAAATACTAACCGATAAGGCAATGGCAATTAAATAAGGCAGCATGTTTCATCTACTTGTGTCATGACCGATAAACCTTAAAGTATCGTTCAACCATGACAGTATCTGAAAATTCCTTTTCAAACTGTTCGGCCATTAATGTTTTATCAAAACAAACCTTATTGTTTTCATCTATCAAACTTTTTACTGCTTGCGTAAACCCAACTTCGGTATTGTTATATAACTTCACACCATGTTGAATATGCTTAGCAATTTCTTGATGCGCTGAAATCGTCGACAGCACCACAGGAGTATTACTAGACAACGCTTCTACCACAGCCATGGGCATACCTTCAAATAACGACGGATTAACCACTATGCTGTTATCGGGTAAGTCAGCTAAAAAATCATCAACAAAACCATGTAAAATAATATGCGCATGATTTAATGCTTTGATGCTTGAATACAGTTCACCATCACCAAAAATATGTAATTTAATAGCCCCATTTTTTGCTTCTGTTTGCGCAAGTAAGTAGTCAAAACTTTGTAATAAAAAACTAATGTTTTTACTGGTAATTAACCGGCCAGCAAACACTAAATTTAAACTTGATGACGGCTCAGGCGCTAAAGTGCGCTTTCCAATGCCATTGTAAATAATTGGGGTATGATGATTTAATTGTGCAGAACTAGACACGCTTACAACTTGCTTAATAGACAATAGCGACAAGCGATGTAACCAATAATACAAAGGCCCTTTTGGAAAGCGGTATTCATTTTTATAGTTGTCGTTAATATTACAATGTACGCTGCTCACCGTTTTAGCCGAAGTAAATAACGAGATAAACGCATTGGCAATATCTGGCAATAAACAATGGCTATGAACAACGTCTATTTTTTCTTTACGGATCAAACTCCATAAACGATAAAGGCTTTTTATATTAAAACCATCAAGCTCAATGAAGGTAACTTGGTCGCGAGTAAACTTAGTTTGATAATTATCTTGGGCAGGATAAAACGAAACCAAAAACAAAGCGCAATTAATATCGTCGTTAGCTTTGCGCTTTAATAATTGTTTAAGTACAGCGGCAACCACATTCGCTGGCCCCGTATTTTTAAAAATAGGCAGTAAAAAAAGTAACTTCATCTCTTAATCAAACCTCAGACAGCAAGTTATCAAGATGAGTACTGAGCTCTGGCGATACCCCGTTCGGTAATTTACGCGCAAAGGCACAACCTAACTGCTTAGCTTTATCAGCATTAACGATATCGAAAGTTTGCAAGGCAATACGTTCATTTTGGTAGCCCCAATCAATATAGTGTAAACCTTGTTTTAACGAACACTGGCCATGATCAATGTTCAAAGTCGATTGATAAGGAGAGTGATTCGCTAAGGTGTGAAATATTTTTTCATCAGGTGCATGCATCAAGGTAAATTGCTCAATTAAGTGCTGCTGTGAAAATACATCACAGAAATATTGTGCCATCTCACGGGTAATACACCACCACTGTGAACCTTTAGCATAACTTGGATAAGTAAAACGTTTTTTTGATAAAGGTAAATAAGCCAACAAGCGATTTAGCAATAACATCCGATAAATATGTACTCGGCTACCAGTACCGTATGCCAACCCCGGATTTGTTAACTTATGATCATAATAATGCCGAGTAAAAAATTCATGGCTAAATGGGCTCGGTTGTTCAGTACAAACCGTTTCCCATACACCAAAATAATTTAAATTTTGCGCTAACCGTGTTTTTAACTGCTCTTTGGTTAATAAAGGTAAATCGGCACCACTCACTAACACAAAACGATCATAATTATCACTTGCTAACGCTTTATTGATAAGTGCCATAGTAGCCAAAACAATATTAAAACTACCCCAAGCCGTGCGCACACGTTCATCATCGTTAAGAATAACGCTGTTAGTAGAAAACTCGCTGAGCTCACTAACCGCTTCAAGATTAACCGACTTATCAATATGAACAAAAAAGCCATCATCTTGCGAGCAATAGTATTGTGATACTTTGGCTAAGTAAGCAAAGTTGTTATGTGCTAAACATAAAAAGGCAATTTTTTTACGCACTTTGAGTCACCTTAGTGATTGGCTGACTAATCGCCTCAATTAATACCTGATAATGTTCAGCCAACGCCGGTAGTTGAATGCTGTCAGATGAAAAACTTGCCAACGCTTCAATGCCAGTTAGAACTTGCTCAAGCGAATAACTTTCAATCAAACACACATGTTTTAGCTGTGATAACCAATCTTGATAAGTTTGCAGCACTTTATGATTGCTATTTGTCAGAACCACACAAGGCGTTTTTGTGATCACCGAAAATATCATGCCATGCAAGCGATCGGTAACAATCACTTTAGCACCTCGAAATTGCGCCCAAATTTTCTCTAACTCCGCTTGGCGCTGCTGCCAAGATAATTGGCTTGCTTCAATATGGGTATCAGTAAAAGTTACATCATCACCATGTTGTTCGGCAATAGCGTTAATCAGCTGGTTTCTATCAATCGTAGATAAATTCGATTCACCATCATTACGAATACAACAAACAATACCTGCGCGCTCAACTACCGGCTGACTTTGATCTAAAGTTAAGACGATATCCGGACAATATAATGCCGGTTTTGTTAACACCTCATTCATGCGTTGTTGGGATATCGCTTCACGAGCAAACATAACAAAGTGTTGATGGTGATTATAATGCTGAAAAGAATTTGTTAATGCTTTCTGCCCCTGCTGGTCATCACTAAAATCAATAGTTTGAGGAAAAGAAATAAAACGATTATTGGGGAAAGCTTTTAACCAAGCTAAACGAAAATTTTCGATATCTTGGTATTGATTGGTTAAATTACCACCACCAACCGTAGTAATAATGTCACCTTGCTTGATCACTTTTTTTACCGCGCGAATGTTTGCCAATGTTTGACTGATCGGCACATCAATAATCTCATAATCCGGAAAATGCTTTTTTAAAAAACAATATTGCGCATAACTAATCGCAACATCACCTAAGTTGCCATAATCTGCAGCTAAACCAATGAAAATTTTATTTTTATTAGTTAACAAATCACCATTAATATTGGTTTTTGTAATATAACTTTTTAACACTTGTTTAATTTTTAATGGCACAAGTTGCTTAACTGACATTATTTTCCTTAGCTTTATTCAAGGGAGTTTTTTTCAATAAAATGAGATTTAATAAATCGCACACTTCAGCCTTACTTGGATACAAGCGTGGCGCAGACTCTTTTAATACTTTTTTATATAACACTAACGTTATCAATAAACGCAGCAAGGCCGAAATTAACAAAGCACTACTCACCACGACTAATAAATCTGCTTCAAAGGGATAAACAATAATAAACAACAGCGGGATAATAGAAATAACTTGCCTGAAAAACACTAAACCTGGCCGACCAGCAGCATTAAAACGTTGCGACAATAACCAACCTAAACTCGAGATCACCGCTTCGAATAATAAAATAATAAAAGGTAATCCCGCCGCTTGATAGTCATCACCAAATAACCAAGCAATCAACCAAGTGGCGATAAGTGATAACAATAAACACAAACTCATTAATGGCATAAATAAAACGGCAAAAATACGCTTAACCACCTGAGCTAATTCAGTTTCATTTTTACCCGCAAAGCGTGCATAAATAACCGTTGATAACGTTTCAGGAATAATCCCTATCAGGCGAGATAAACCATAAGCAACACTATACAAACCAAACTCTTTCATGGTGCCAAGACCCAGCAAAACAATTTTATCAATGCTATTAATAAAAATGCCTATCGTTGCTGTCCCGTAAATTTTACTGCTATAACCCCAAATGCGGCTGAATGATAAAGCGGGCTTTTCACAACTATTATTTAACGAAGTATTTACCTTGTGTTCGTTAAATTCACGATAAATAACATGCCTGCCTAAAACCAGCGCACTCACTAAAGTGGTTAGTATTAAAATAGAAACCGCGGCAAAAATGGTTAATTCACCAAAAACCAGATAAAAAGCAACCACGGTGAGAATATTTAACAGCGGTAAGGTTATTTTTAAAATATTGTAATAATGTAATTGTTGATCTATTTGTGCGCTGTTTTGAAAAAAACTATGAAAACTACTAATCAAACTTAATAGCACAATCAATAGCAAGTATGGTGTTAACACCTCAAGCAAAAAAAATTGTTGAGTAATTAATAACAAAACCATAGCGGTGAAGGCGAGTAAACAGCACGATTTTATTAGAACAGATAAGCCATTTAAACCCGATTTACGGCGATGATAAACATAGCCTTGAGCTAAGCCAAGTTGAGATAAACCCGCAATTAATATTGTGATAGTTAAAATAGAACCGTAGATGCCACGGGCTTCGGGGCCTAAAAAACGAGCAAGTAAAATACTTAATAAAAAACCAAAGCCGACACTCGAAAGCGAAACACCAACAGATTGTAGGATAGTTTTAAACATGATTTTTATTATTCTTTTTTTTATTATTGCCTAAGGCTTTATTCGAATATATTCGCTCAACATCCTGTAGGCTATTCCCGTATCACAATAAATAATTTTTATCTGCATTTGTACAAACGGGCGAAATAAAATATCATATTTAACAAAAAATAAGCAAGGATGTAACAAGAAAGAAATAAGGATGTTAAAAAATTGTAACTATAAGGTGACTTTAATGACCTTGATAGGCACAATAAATTTAAATATGTTAATTAACAACATATAAAAATTCATAATAATAATAACATCGGATTTCTTAATTATGGTTAGACCTATTGATCTAATTCCTAGCTCTCTAAAATTACTTATCGCCTTAAGTTTTGATATTGTTGCACTGACAATTACCTTTTTTGGTGCTTATTTAATTCGTGTTGGTATTGAAGATATTCAGCTTGCGGTACCTGAACTTTTGGTGTTTTTCACTACTGCTACCCTAACTTTAACGCTTTTTTATACTTTTGATATTTATCATTCAGTGATGCGTTATTTTAGCGCTAAAAGTGCTTTAAAAATTATTGCCATATTAACGTTTACGGCAACCAGCTGTTATTTAACTGCCGTTATTTTTGACGCTTTCATACCCGATTCCGTACCACTAATGTTTTTACTTTTTAGTAGCATAGTGATCACAGGCACACGCTCACTGTTTTGCTTAGTCACCGAAAGTAAGCTTTTACAACAACGTGAAGGGGTTATTATTTATGGAGCAAGTTCAACTGGCCGACAACTCGTCAGTACCTTATTAACCGGTAAAATTTATCAGCCACTTGCATTTATTGACGAAAAGCAAAAACTACAAGGCCGAAGTGTTTTAGGGTTAAAAATTCATTCGCCTAAAAACATTCAAAAACTGATCAATAAATATGGTCAGGTGAAAATTTTAATTGCCGTTACCGATGTTAATCCGTTGCGGATGAAAGAAATTGTTAATATGTTCGAACCTTACGCTTTAGAGCTATTGGCCGTCCCCAATATTGCCGATATTGTCTCTGGTAAACGCACTATTGATGAATTACGTGAAGTTTCTGTTGATGAATTATTAGGGCGAGAACCAGTTAGCCCTATGCCTGACTTAATGACGGCGAATATTCGCGATAAAATTGTTTTTGTTTCTGGTGCCGGAGGCTCGATTGGCAAAGAACTCTGTCGCCAAATCATTAAGCAAGCACCCAAAAAACTCGTTTTATTAGATGTTTGTGAAGCTTTTTTATATGAAATAAACCAAGAGCTTTCTGAGATTATTGCTGAACAACAATTGCCTATCGAGCTAGTGCCTTTAATTGGTAATGTACAAAATGGTTTGTTGATGTCGCGTACGCTAACGTGCCATAAAGTAGAAACTATCTATCATGCCGCCGCCTATAAACATGTACCTATGGTAGAAAATAATGTTATTGCCGGTATTACTAACAATGTCTTAGGTACGGCAGAATTAGCACAAGCAGCCATATTATGTGACGTTGAAACCTTTGTCTTAATTTCTACCGATAAAGCCGTTAGACCAACCAATGTTATGGGCGCAACTAAACGTTTAGCTGAACTTGTTTTACAAGGTTTAGCTCAGCAAAAACATGATACCCGTTTTGTTATGGTACGTTTTGGCAATGTTTTAGGTTCCTCTGGCTCTGTTGTACCATTATTTAAAAAACAAATTCGTAAAGGTGGCCCAATAACAGTAACCCACCCAGACATTATTCGCTATTTTATGACCATTCCAGAAGCTGCTCAGTTAGTTATTCAAGCAGGTGCCATGGGCCAAGGTGGAGATGTTTTTGTCTTAGATATGGGTAAGCCCGTAAAAATTATTGATTTGGCTTATAAAATGACTCACTTAATGGGCTTAACTATTAAAGATGAAAATAACCCTATGGGTGATATTGAAATCGCGTTTTCAGGCTTGCGTCCTGGGGAAAAGCTCTACGAAGAGCTGTTAATTGATGATCATGCACAAGCGACCTTCCATCAACGTATTCTTACCGCTAATGAACATTCTATTCCTTATATCGATGTAAGTCGCATTGTTGGTAATTTAGTTGACGCCATGACCGATGAAGATATTGATAAAATTAAACAATTGTTAATGGCGGCACCATTAGGTTATCACCCTAAAACAGCCGAAGAATCAACAGTTGATGCTACCATGACCGCCTTACAAGCGAGTTAAATAAAGCAGAATATAGTTAACCTGAATTCGGGATAACAACTTGCTTTCTAGCAGCTGTTTTTCCTTATTACTGCGTTAAATTTAATTGCAATACGCCCCCATGGATGGGGAAGGTAGAGCGACGTTTGAACCAA
>NZ_JBQMWH010000019.1:0-46096 GCF_053470345.1 Thalassotalea agariperforans
GCCCTGTGGGCTGAGGCTAAAATCGCTTTACTCGGCGTTAAAAATTATTGGTTTAGATGACTAAACGACATAATTTCAGCCTTGATTAAAGCGATTTTATCTCTCAGCTGAATTATTAAACAAAGATCAACAGACCCTAGGTACTTAAAAAATAAAATAAGAGAAGTTTTTATTTATAAACAAAAGGTTATCTTTTATATGAAATATCTACTTCAAATAACTTTTTAAAATTGTAATTACTTGCTCTACTTCTATTTGGCGTTGTTCTTGGGTTATATCAGCAACACCTAAATGTTCTCTTAAATGCCCTTCTAAAACCTCTTTCATTAAGCCGTTAATGGCACCTTTTAACGCGGTAATTTGTTGTAAAACTGCCATACAATCTGGTTCACCTTCTAAAGCAGTTTCTAATGCTATTGATTGCCCTTTTATACGTCGAACACGATTTAGCAATTTTTTATTGTCTTTATGAGTATGTGACATAGCAATTATTCTCTTTTAAATATACTGGGGGGTAGTATATAATCAAGACTGATTTTTTCAAAATTCATTTTAGTATTTATTAAGGAAATACAATGAGTGACTCAACAATTCAATGGCAACATTCTCATGATTTTGGCGTGGATAACACTCAAAACACCAATAAAGTAAAAATTGTTTTTTGGTTAACAAGCGTGATCATGATCCTCGAAATTGCAGCAGGCACATGGTTTGGTTCCATGGCTTTATTGGCCGATGGTTGGCATATGGGCACTCATTCAGCGGCTTTTTTGATTACGCTTTTTGCCTATGCTTATGCGAAAAAACACGCGAATAATAAGTCATTTAGTTTTGGTACCGGCAAGGTCAATTATTTGGGTGGTTTTGCGAGTGCTGTTGCTTTAGCAATTGTTGCTTTGATGATGGCGGTAGAGTCAGTACAGCGGTTATTTGAGCCACACAGTATTCAATTTAATGAAGCCATTATTGTGGCAATTATTGGGCTTGTGGTGAATGTGGCTTCAGCGTTTATATTAAAAGATGATCACCATCATCATCACCATGGTGAAACAGCTTCTCACCACCATCACCACCATGACCATAATATGAAAGCGGCATATTTTCATGTTTTAGCGGATACCTTAACTTCGGTGCTTGCTATTGTTGCTTTGCTTGTTGGTAAATATATGGGCGCAGTATGGCTTGACCCTGTGATGGGCATTGTTGGCGCTATTGTTATTTTTCATTGGTCGTTTGGTTTGATCAAAGAATCGAGTTCTGTACTATTAGATAAATCGGTAAATACGGCAACGTTAGAAAAAATCTCCGTAGCATTGAAAGCACAAAATGCGGTGATCAATGATATTCATGTGTGGACTATTGCTAATTCTCATCAAGCAGCTATTCTTTCGGTTGCCTCAAATGAACCGCTTGCAAGTGAAGAATATAAAAATACGTTAAAAGCATTTTTACCTCATCTTTCACATATTTCTGTTGAGGTGGTTAAAATATAGTAAAAGGGAATAGTTCTCTGAAATTAAGAACGGGGCGTTTTATCAGTTTTTAATTGGCAAAAAATAGTGCTTATTTAGGCAAGTTTACACTTTAATAAAATCAATAAATAGTAAAGGTATACCTATGATAAAAACAACTGTACAGCAAGGTTTGAGTGTTGCTTGTTTGCTAACATTTATGTTTTTCTCAGCAAAAACACTGGCTGAAGTTACGCTTGTATCAAGTTCAACGGAATTACAAGAGGCCATTAATAATGCCAAGCCGGGTGATGAAATTGTTATTAAAAAGTCACTCATATTAAGCCAAAGTAAAACCTTAAAAAGCCAACCTGTACCTTTTAAGCCTACCAATACAGTTGGCGCTTACTTTCAAATAAAAAATATCAGCGGTACGGCCGCTAAGCCGATTATTTTAAGAGGTGAAAGCGACAAGTCGTCTGAATTTCCAACCTTGTTGGGTCAGGGAGTTTTAGATAAAAATTATGTTCTGCATTTTGTGCAAAGCAACTATTGGGTAGTACAAAACCTTCGAGTGAGTAATGAAGAAAAGGGCATTATGCTAGATCAAGCTAATTATAATGTTTTTGATAATATTGAAATTTCGAATATTGGCCATGAAGCGATACATTTTCGCTCAAGTAGTTCGTATAACGTGTTAAAAAATTGTTTGATCAAAGATACCGGCGTTAATGCAGAACAAGCCGGTTATGGTGAAGGGATTTATGTTGGTTATCATAATGGCCATCAAAAAACACCACAAGATAATAGCGATCACAACCACATTGGCGGCTGTACTTTTGGTCCTAATATTACGGGTGAAGCAATAGATATTAAGGCTGGCACTAAAGGCACATTGATTGAACATAACATTTTTTCAGGTGCAGGCGGTGGTACCAATGTAAAACCGGCGGCGAATAGCTTTATTGATATCAAAGGTACTGATGTAACAGTACGATACAACACCTTTAATTTAGATGGTTCGAGTTATATTAATCATTTATTACGCAGTGCTGATGAGCACAAACGTTCAAATATTTATGGTAATACTTTGAACTTAAAAACTGAATTTGCCATGTACGAAGCGGCAAAAGCAACAATACATAGCGTTGATAATAAACGACTTGATGGCGGTAATAGTTCGGCAACCAAAAGCACTAAAAAACAAGTTAATGTTGTGCAGCGTAAAAATGAAGCGTTAGAGGCATTAACAGCTAAAACACAAACTTACCGGGGCTTTAATTTTAATTAACCAAATAAGCGCAGCACAATTTGTTATAACCGTTAGCCAAAAAATAAAGCGAAACTTTTGTTTTTGTGATTTATGTCTTAAGGTTTGCTGAGCAATAGCGGCACCGGGCCAACCACCGAGTAACGCCAATACATGTAAGGCTTTTTCGGGGGTGCGCCAGCCATTTCGTTGAGCTTTGAATTTATCATAAGCGTAGCTGATGAAAGTAATTAGGCTTGCGCCGTAATAAAACAACAGTAGGTTTCTAGGTACATAGCTGAAAGCATAAGCTGTGGTGGTTAATGTGAGAAAGCTTACCGACAGATAAATTGAAAATTTATTTACCTTTTTTACTGGTTTGTTTTTGAGCTTCTCACCAGCAAAGGTAGCATCACTAGCACAATATCGCCCTTGGTTATCTTGGCTGATGGTAAAGGTAATAATATCATTCAGTTGAGGTGTGCGCTGGCGATTTACAAAGGCGCTTTTGTGAATAAAAATATCATCGCCGCCACCATTGGGGGTAATAAAACCAAACGCTTTTTCGTCATTCCATTTTTGTAATTTGCCTTTTAAACGCACGGAGTAATCCCTTAATTATTAGTAAACATTGCTTTTGGTTGTCTTTATCTTATTGAAAGTTAAAGATAAAATTTAACAAGCAGCTATAAAATAATTCCTGCTTTAGCAATCATTTTAGTTAGCTCAATCTTGACTATACTTATTGTTATTTGGTGGATAAAAGTAGGTTGCTTATGGGAAAAGAAATCGTTCAACAACAATTTTCTCATGACGATTTTATCCTATTTCGAGAGCGGTTAATTAACCAGCTTAAATCGTTAAAACATATTATTCAGCAACCGAATTTTGGTGATGAACCACTACGTTTAGGTGCTGAGTTAGAGTTATATTTGCTCAACAAACATAGCAAACCTTTATGCTGTAATGAGCAGGTGTTAACCGCGTTAAACAACCCTCTGTTTCAATATGAAATTAATCAATACAACATTGAGCTAAACTTGCCGGCGGTTGCTATGCAAGGCCAGCCATTTCATCAGCTTGAAGCTAGTATGTTAGCGCAATTAAGCCAGTTAACTAAAGTGAATACCGAGCTTGGCATTGAACAGGTGGCTATTGGTATTTTACCTACGTTAACTAGCGCTGATCTTACTCAGCAGAATATGACAGATCAATTTCGATATAAATTGTTATCTAAAAAACTTTCTAGTAGCCGAGGTCAACCTTTTCATATTGAAATTCATGGCCAAGAAGATATTGAATTAGATTTAACCGATGTCACGGCAGAAGGTGCTAATACCTCATTTCAAGTACATATGATGGTACCACCAGGGGAATTTGAGCCGGTTTATAATGCCGCGTTATTTAGTCAGCCCTTGGTAACAGCCATTGCTGCTAATTCCCCGTTTTTTTTAGGGAAAAAAGCGTGGGCTGAAACCCGTATTGCGTTACTTAAACAAACGCTTGATTGTCGTTTGCCTGCCGCTGTTCAGCATAAGTTACCCGCTCGAGTTAATTTAGCATGTGGCTGGTTGAAACAAGACGCTTGGCAGCTTTATGCGGAAGCTGTGTCGTTATATCCGGTATTAGTGCCGTCTTTAAGTGAAGAAGTGAGCACAGGCTTACCACATTTAGCTGAGCTGAATTTACATATGGGTACAGTTTGGAGTTGGAATCGCCCAGTATATTGCCGACAAGGTAATGGCCATATTCGTATTGAATTTAGGGCGTTACCTGCGGGGCCAAGTTGTGTTGATATGATTGCTAATGCAGCCTTTGCTATTGGTTTAGCATATGGTTTAAGACATTCAATGGCTGAAATAACCGCCATGATGCCGTTTGATTTTGCTGATTATAACTTTTATCGTGCTGCGCAATCGGGGTTAGATGCTGAAGTAATGTGGCCTGATTTAGCACAATACAAAATGGTGGCACAACCGCTCTCAACCATGATTAAGCAATACCTTCCTATCGCAAAACAGGGTTTGCTTGAACTTAAAATAACAGCAACAGAAGCTGATTATTATTTAGGAATTATCGAAAAAAGATTATCACAAGGAGTAACAGGGGCGGTTTGGCAGCTTAATACGGCGCAACATTTCGAACAAAATAAGCACATGTCACGTCCTGATAGCTGTCAAAAAATGCTCCAGCGTTATATGCAGTTTTCTCAAGCCAATTTACCAGTGAGTGAGTGGGAGCGGTTATGGCAATTCAATTAAACAAACTGAGATACATTTCTATAGATGCTGACTCAATACCGTCAGAGCCTGAAGCTTGGCTAAGTCAATTAAACAGTGCTGTGGTGATTGATATTAAAGGTCAGCATTGTCATAAAACAAGAGTTATTTCTACCTTGATACACGGAAATGAACCATCAAGCTTTTATGCTTTACATCGCTGGCTTAAAGCGGGTCATCAGCCATATTGTAATGTTAGGTTTATTATTGCTTCGGTTGAAGCGGCTCGCCAAGCGCCAGAGTTTACTTGTCGGTATGTTGATGGCAAGGCAGATCTGAATCGCTTGTTTGCCATTACGGAAGCACAATTAGTTCACTCAGATGAGGCTCAATTAAGAGCGGCAAGTATTAAACAGGCTATTTTAGAGGTGAAGCCTGAAGCGGTAATTGATATGCATAATACTTCGTCATCTAGTCCCGCATTTAGTGTTGCCACCAAAATAGATATGCAGGCACAAGCGCTGGCGTCTTTCTTTTGCCAAACCATGCTCTACACTCGACTGACCTTAGGCGCTTTAATGGAGCAAAACTTTAATTGCCCTATTGTTACTATAGAATGTGGCGGCAGTAGAGATCAGCAAGCTCATGAAATGGCGTATCAAGGATTAACTGAGTTTTTAGCGGCAGAAGATATTTTTAGCGGTCATCATTTGAAATTGGTTGATATTATTGAGCATCCACTGCGACTTGAAATTGGCGCTGAATACAGTTTGCTGTTTGCTCAGCACCAGCATAAAGATGTTGATATTACTTTAGTGGCAGATATTGAACAGCATAACATGGGCATAACCCGAGCCGATTGTTTTATTGGCTGGAGCCAAGTGGGTGTTAGTGCCTTTAAGGTAAAAAATGAAGCTGGGCAGGAACATACTAGCCCTTTGTTATATTGCAAAAAGGGGGAATTATTTACTGCGCAACCTTTACGTATTTTTATGGCGACCAACAATGTCACCATTGCCAAACAAGATTGTTTATTTTATGCGGTACCTTGTCAGGCAGATGCGTTAGTCGATTAACTTAAACCATTTGAAAGTACGGGTGATCATCATTAATGGTATGTTGTGTTTTGACTATATGTTTAACTATTTATCAGTTAATAAAGTAGATGAAAGAACCGCAATTAAGAATGAATCATAACTTTTTATTTAGGAGAACCTGATGCCTGCATCGAATGATAATAAAACCTCCGATCATCATCAGATGCCAGAGCAAAGTAGCGAGCAATTATACGGCAGTGAAACCGCTAAAGCCTTGAATAACTTTATCATCAGCGAACTCAAAATGCCGCGTGCATTTTTGTGGGCTTTAGGTGAAATAAAAAGTGCCTGTGCCCAAGCGAACTTAGAATTAGGTTTGCTTGATGCCGATAAAGCCATTGCTATTCAACAGGCGGCAATAGAAGTTGCCGAGGGGTTGCACGATCAGCAATTTCCCATTGATGTTTTTCAAACAGGCTCGGGTACCAGTACCAATATGAACGCTAATGAAGTGATCGCCTCGTTAGTTAAACGTAACAGTGATGATAAAATCAAGGTGCATGCTAATGATCATGTCAATATGGGGCAAAGCTCTAACGATGTTATACCGTCCTGTATTCACTTAAGTGCTGCCAAACTTATTGCGGAACAACTATTGCCGGCGTTGCAGCATTTAATCAACACACTTGATGATAAAGCCAATGAGCACAAAGCCACGATAAAAACGGGCAGAACCCATTTAATGGATGCTATGCCGCTAAGTTTCGCGCAAGAAATTAGTGGTTGGAGTGCACAGCTGCATTTTGCTCATGAGCAATTACAAAGCAGCTTAAAAAACCTTGGTCAGCTTGCTATTGGTGGCACCGCTATAGGTACTGGCGTAAATACGCATCCCAAGTTTGCCACCATTGTTACCCGTATTTTAGCGGAACAAAACCACTGGCCTATTAGCCCTGCGGATAATTATTTTCGTGCTATTAGTGCGCAAGATACGGCGGTGTTCGTGAGCGGAATACTGAAAACAACGGCGGTCAGTTTGAGTAAAATCAGTAATGATATTCGCTGGCTTAGCAGCGGCCCGCTTAATGGTTTAAATGAAATACAGTTACCAGAGCTGCAAAAAGGCAGCAGCATTATGCCGGGTAAAGTGAATCCAGTGATCCCGGAAGCGGTATTAATGGCTTGTACGCAAGTTATCGGTAACGACACTACCATCACGTTAGCGGGGCATTCAGGCAATTTTCAACTGAATACCATGTTACCTTTAATTGCTCACAATTTAGTGGAAAGTATTGAATTATTAACGTCATCTTGTACAACTTTGGCAGATAAAGCGATTAAAGAAATGAGGGTTAATCATGATCAAATTGCCCAAAGCTTAGCAAAAAATCCTATTTTAGCGACAGCATTAAACGATTTGATTGGTTACGATAAAAGCGCCGAAATTGCGAAAAAAGCTTACGCTGAAAACAGAACGGTATTAGAAGTCGCACAAGAGCTTACCGATATTAGTGAAGCCGAGCTTATTGCCCGTTTAGATCCTAAAAAGTTAATAGGTGGATTTTAAGCTGAGCAGGAATAACTTTTGTTTTGAGAAGTTTATGGACAAGGTAATTCGGCGGCGGCTTACCAATGGCAATTTGGGGATGACTTTCTAGGTGATCCGCCACAAGAGCCTCAAGGTTTAAATTCCGTATTTGCTAGCGATAAAAGTACTTTAACAATCATCAATAAGAGTACTGAGAAGTTAAAGTAAATTAAAACACCTATTTAGCGTTCTACTAATCAATAGGTGTTCTATCAATTTCATTAAAATACTTCATGGCTACGTTGCTTTCAATCCCAATAACCAGCTATTGCTCAATCAAGCGCCTCGTCATGATTTATTTTTCCTACGCACAACAAAATCACAAACTTATACGAATTGGTATTAATGGCATTGGTATTAATCATCTCTTACTTCGATTTATAGCCAGCTAAACCATAATACAGTATATATAAATAACAAATTGCAGGAACAATGAAGGAGGCTTGTATACCGATAATATCGGCTAAAACGCCTTGTAATAACGGTACTATTGCCCCACCAACAATTGCTAAACATAATAAGCCTGAGCCTTCACTGGTACGATTTTTTAATCCGGTTAACGCTAAGCTAAAGATGGTTGGAAACATAATTGAATTAAATAAACCGACCAATAAAATGGCATACATTGCCACTAAACCACTGGTTAACATCGCAATAAGTACTAATGCTACTGCCATTACTGCATTAAAAGCGAGTATTTTTGAAGCACTAATGCGCTGCATAATCACTGCGCCGATAAAGCGCCCAACCATGGCACCACCCCAAAAATAGGTAATGTAGCTGGCGGCTTGTGCTTCACTTAAGCCGGCAATGTCGGCTTCACCAAAAAAATTAATTAAAAAGCTACCAATTGAGACCTCGGCACCAACATAGACAAAAATACCAATGGCGCCTAGTACTAAAGCGCGGTACGACCAAATTGAGGTTGGCGGCGTGTTGTTGGTTTGAGGTTGATGGCTTTCAATGTTTGGCAAGGTTAAGCGAGAGAAAATAATCGCTAAAACAACTAAGGTTAGGGCGATACCAACATAAGGTAGTTGCACAGATTGTGCTTGTTGGATTTTTATTTGAGCTTCGCTGAGTTGCTCTAAGCCAGAAGCCGCAGCACCTAAAATTAATAAAGCGCCAAAAAGTGGTGCTACCGTTGTACCTAATGAGTTAAAAGCTTGTGTCATGGTTAAACGACCTGAAGCGGTTTCAGGTGTACCTAAAGCGGTAACATATGGATTGGCAGATACTTGTAAAATAGTAATGCCAGCAGCCATAACAAACAAAGCGCAAAGAAAAACAGGGTATGATGCAAATGAAGCAGCAGGATAAAATGCAAAACAACCTAAGCTGGCAATAAATAGTCCCACCACAATACCTTTTTGATAACCTATTTTTTTGATCAGATGTCCGGCAGGAATGGAAACAATAAAATAAGCGCCAAAAAAGCAGAATTGTACTAGCATTGCTTGGGTATAGTTAAGAGAAAAAAGCCCTTTTAGATGAGGGATTAAAATGTCGTTTAAACTGGTTAAAAATCCCCAAATAAAAAACAAACTGGTTAAGGTAAATAATGAAAATTTATAATTAGTGTTGGCGTTATTATCGCCACCGATTGAATTTTCTACTTGATTAATGATTGCACCGGCCATCTTGATTACTCTTATTTATTAACGCTGCGCGTTTTTATTATTGTTAGTGACTTATTTACTGATTAAGTCGTTCGTTATTCTTTTAATTTACTTCTAGTGTTATGGTTGGCCTTGAAAGTAATGTTGTACTTGTTCAAAAGCCCCTTGAGCTATTTTTTTACCAATTAATCGTCCGGCAATATCATCAGCAGGTGGATGAATACCGCCCCAAATTCTCGATAAGCTGCATTGATCTGACGCGTCTTGATAAGTTGCCCATTGCAATGTCATATCAACACTGGGTCCTTGTTCAAATACTAAAAATTCGTTCGCTTTTACCTTGAATTCACTCATACCGCCGGGAAAATAAGCATCGCCAGTCATCGCTGTCATTAATTCTGCGGCAGCGCGTGAATAGGTTGAATGCCCTGACACATAACCAGCAAATGGAGGTGTAACAAATGAAGGTCGTTGATATGGCCACCAGTTTTCTGCCAGTATCCAAGCAACCCCTGCTTGGTCTTCTTCAGGGTTATTGATATAGGCAGGCCCACGCCACGCCAATAATTTTAATTTGCCAACATGCTCAAAGTTAGAGCCAGCTAAAGCATCATTTTCGTCTACTAATTCAATGTAGCCATCAATTAGTGGCAAGCCGTTAATATGGTAAGAAGGTTGATTTTCATCACTACTTTGTCCTAAGTCGGCCATTGCTCGTATTGCTGAAACGGGACGAATATAATCATAGCGACCTTTAATGCCCCAAGCGGTTATTGCCGCGTCGTGCATGGTGCCGCCCATAGCAAAATAACTTTTAATATCCCACTCTAGGTTACTTAATATCTCATCTTGACCAGCCCAGCGTTTTTCAAATAGAGGATGATCACTTACTGAATTTAATAAAACAAACCAGTGTCCTGGTGGGGTTTCTGAGTCAGGCCCATCAGCCCAAAATTCCGCCAATACTCGAGCATAATCGCCACGTGGTACAAGTTGCTCTTGATAGGGTTGACCTGTTTTTGGGTTAACTGTATAACCCGTGCTGCTGTCGCCACCGTCAAAGAAGTTATAAAACTCGCGATGCTCAGTAAAGCTTGTCGGTAGGTGTTGAATATTACCTAACGTTTTAGGCGATATATCCCATAATACACCATCATTTTGATCAAGCTGTGCAGACCACACGGCTACCATGGCAAAGGTCCATTTGTATTCTTCGCTGAGTTCACCGTTAATTTGTGGTGGTAAGCCGGGATCAAAATAAACCTGATAGTCAAAACCATCTTTATTAACCACCGTTTTGTCGTTTTCAGATAATGAAAAAGGGATCACTTGTCCCCATTCAGGGCTTAAAAACTCAGGCGGTTTGGTAATGGGGTTACCTGCTTGGTCGATATAACCTGGAATATCTAAAGGTTGCCACCGATTTAAATTGCTGATGTTTGGATTACCTGCTGAATTTATTGATAATTCTAAAGGTAAATTAGTTGGTTGATAGACAGTATTGGCGTAATTGTTTTGCTCATTGGCACCATCTTGCAAACCAAAACGTAAATAACAATCAGCAATGGCATTACCTAAAGCCGCAGCTGAGCCATTGGTATAATTTAAGCTGTTATCAGAAGTATCAAATGCAAGTGAAGTCATTAGCTCTTCGGCTTTTGCTTTTATTACCCGCGCTCCAGGAGAATTTTCAAAGCGTTTTTCAATAATACGATAAGCGGCATAACTAATAGCTTCTTCTTGTGCGGGTAAAATATCACTGGGTAAGTTAAAGGGCTCGTTCGAACAAGTGAAGTTCGCTACCTTTTGACCAAATAAATAAGGGGTTGATGTTGGTTTAAATATTACCCAAGCATCATACATAGCGGCAGATACATGCCAGAGATTTCTAGCATGCACCGTTGGCCGAGCAAAGTCATTTCGAATAGCATCTAACAGTAGTTCATTCCACATTCGTGCTACTGAATGACCTGAGCGTTCTGAGGTTAAATGTTCTGACTGTGAATCGTTTGTTGAATCACAGCCAGTTTGTAAGGCTAGTAGGCATAATAATAAAAGTCGTTTTAACATGATAAATCCTCTAACCTATGGTTGTTATTTTGAACACTGGATGTCAGCATTCTTAGCACTGTTAGGTACTAAGTTACCGCCAGCAAAGCTGATATTAAGTGCGCCACTACTTGAGAGTACAAGTGGTGAAGCAACTTTTCTTAGATCAGTACCTGGTAAATAACAAGCCAGATCAATACTGAGTGTTTGCCATTGGCCAAGTGGTTTCGCTTTTAACGCAGCACTAATATCGACTTCTCCTGAGCATGGTGCGCCACAATCTATTTTGGCTTTTATGTCACTTTCAATGGGTTTATCAACACGTACTTGCCAAGTAATCGCACTGTTGTCTTTTAAATGAGGCAATAAATTTAAAGCCTTGTGTGGCTGTTGGCGTAAAGCCAGTGTAGCGGTTTGTTCTTGAGCAAAAGTAACTTGTACGGCATTGTTGTTATCATTTAATGGTGTAACTTTAATGCCGTGAAGTTCATTTAACGATGGCGTAACTTGGTTGGTTTTACCTGATTTTTCATCAATGTATAGTTGCCAATTGTGTTTGTTTAAAGCTAATGAAAGTTGTTTAGCCGATTTGTTAAGTTGTTGTGCCGTTAACTGACAGCCGTATGGATAAGCTGAATTTTCTGGTAGTTCAGGAGTGTTAATCTTGTCTTGATAACTTAGGCCATAACCATATTCAAATAATGGCTGATAAGTTTCATCGCCAATATTCACTGTGCTTTGGCAAGCATCTGCTGGCCAACTAAAGCTTAAACGGCCGGTAAAGTCATAATTGATTTGATTATTAGCGTTTTTGAATAAAACGTCAGCGATCCCTTGCCCTTCAGTGCCAGGTAACCAAGCAGCAACAAAAGCGTCAGAGGCATTTAATTCTTTATTAACCCATAACACTCGACCAGACATTAATACGGTAATGGTGGGAATGTTTTGCTGTTTTAATTTCGTTAATAACGCTAACGCTTTTTTATTGTGTTGTTGAAATTCTAAACTACGTAAATTTTGAATATCTCCTAAATATTCGGTGTAAGGTTCTTCACCCACAACCACAATAGCGACATCTGGTTTTTGTTCAAAAGTACCATCAACACTTAATGTTGCCGAACCACCGGCAGCGGTCACGGTTTGTTGAATGCCTTGGTAAATAGACGTTGCACCCGGGAAATCTTTATTAGTATTGCCAGTACCTTGCCAGCTAATTGTCCAACCACCATTTTGCATGGCAATGTTATCTGCGCCGTCACCAGCGACTAAAACATTTAATTGGCGATCAAGCGGTAATAAATTGTGATTGTTTTTTAATAATACCAGTGACTCTCTTACTGCTTGTTGAGCGATATCGCGATGCGCTTTTTTTCCTACTAGGTCAGCTTTACCAGCAAGTGCTCGTGTACTTGGTGCTCCTTTATCAAATAAACCGGCTCGCATTTTTACGCGTAAAATACGCGTGACGGCATCATCAATACGCGACATAGGTACTACGCCTTGTTTTACCTGTGCTAGGGTATTATCAATCCAAGTTTTCCATAAATCAGGCACCATAAATAAATCAATACCCGCATTAATGGCTGCGGCACAGTTATCATTAGTGCACCCTTTTACTTGGCCAATACCGTTCCAGTCACTTACAACAATACCGTCAAAACCCATGTCATGTTTTAATACGTCGGTGATCAAGTGTTTTTGGCCATGCATTTTTTCACCATTGAAACTGCTATAAGACACCATCACGGTTTGCACATTAGCGTCGAGCGCGCTGTAATAGCCTTGTGCATGTAGTTTAAATAATTCTTCTTCAGTTAACTGAGTATCTCCTTGGTCATCACCAAACTGGGTACCACCATCACCAACAAAATGTTTTGCCGTTGCAACAATATTACTTGCACCAAACGCACTGTTTTTATGGCCTTGTAATCCATTCACCATGCTTTGTGCATAAGTTTTTACAATGGCTGGATCTTCTGAATAACTTTCATAAGTTCGGCCCCATCGATCATCTCTAACTACAGCTAATGTGGGGGCAAAGGTCCAATCAATTCCCGTTGCAGCTACTTCTACCGCTGTCGCTTGGGCAATTTTTTCAATTAAAGCGGGATTATTTGCCGCGCCTAATCCGATGTTATGGGGAAAGTAAGTGGCACCAATAACATTATTGTGACCATGTACAGCATCTGTGCCCCAAATAATAGGAATTGGTGTGCGGCCAGGTTTGTTACTCATTGAAGCTTGATAAAAAGCATCGGCTAATGCAACCCAATCTTGCACTGAGGCGTATTTATCATTGTTAGGAAAGGCACCACCGCCGTTTAAAATAGAGCCAATATGGTATTTTTCTACTTCTGCAGGCGTAATGGAGCGAATTTCTGGTTGTAGCATTTGACCAATTTTTTGCTCTAAGGTCATTTTGGCTAATAACGCTTTAATACGTTGTTCCATATCAGCATGCTTGTTTTCATTTATTGAAGCAATATCTGCAGATTTGTTTTCTTTTTGTGTTTCTTGTACTGAACAAGCTTGTAATAACAGGGCTGTGAGGGTTGCCACATAGCCTGTTAATTTGAATGTATTGTTTTTCATATACCCTACCGAGAAAGTATTAGCTGTGTAGCAGCTCAAATTAAAAATATGTATCACTTTGTTTAATTAATCTTTGTTTAATAAAGCTTTTTTATAGGCCATTAAGTTGGCTTTTTATGTCTATTATTTATTAAATAATATGATTTCGATTTCACCAATGGGCGGCTTTAAAACCTATAAAAAAACAAAATGATTTCGATTTCATTTATAGTAATAACAGACGAAAAAATAAATGTAAATATATAATATTTTCTTAATTTTAATTTTCCGGTGTAATTACAATGGTTATTTTTATTTCGTCATATCAACGTATTTTGTTTTTATTTTGTTGTTTTAAAAGGGTATTTATTGTTTTTGTCAAGTTTGTTGCTTTTCAGGATATTGAAAAAATGATTTACGTAAATAACGCTAGTAAAAGGAATATGAACATATTTTATACATTTTTTTCATTAAACTATTTACAAGATAAAAATGTCGTGCAAGAATGAAATCGAAATCATTTTTTGTGGTTTGTTGTTTAAACCAGCAAAAGGTAGGTAAAAACCAAACAGTTTTTAGTTAAAAATAAAATATTTGTACGTTTTGGGAAGTGATAAACCCAAAGAGAAATCGATATGTTTTGATGTTTATTCATATCGGTAAGATGCAAAAAGTAATAAAAATAAATGAGCAAACTGGGGATTAAAATGAAGAAAACAATTTTCACTAAAAAGAATTTTATAAGCCAATCAATTAATTACGCATTGATGGGTGGGCTGGCTATGTCTTCAGCAAATGTTTTTGCAGAAGAAGAAAATAAAGATCGTGAGCTAGAGGTTATTGAAGTAACTGCTGAGCGTCGTGTTGGTAATTTACAAGAAACACCTATTGCTGTTACTGCTATGACTCAAGAAGGATTACTTGAACAGAACATTGTTGATGTAACAGATTTAACCGCTTTTGTACCTTCGCTAGTTATTTCAGGCCAAGAAGATCAGTCAGATATTAAAATATATATCCGTGGTGTCGGAACTAATAACCCAACAGAAACCGGTGACCAAGGTGTTGGGGTTTATGTTGATGGTGTTTTTGCTGCCCGTTCACAAGGTGCGTTGGCGCTTATGTATGATCTAGAAGGCATCCAAGTTTTACGTGGTCCACAAGGAACTTTATTCGGGCGTAACAATACCGGTGGTGCCTTGTTGTTAGAGTCAGTTAAGCCGGGTGATGTATTTGAAGGTGACTTCCAAATGTCTTTTGGTAGTTTTAATCGCCAACAAGTATCAGGTGCAGTTACGCTGCCGGTTACTGACAATTTGTCATTTCGTGTCGCAAGCTACATGGAGACAGATGATGGTTGGGTGAACGCAATTGATGTTGATCCGCGTGGCAGTAATCATAACTATAGTGGTTTATCTACTGGCCGTGTTGCTAACACCAATTTAAAACTTAATAACACCGATGTACGTTCAACGCGTATTACTGGGCGTTGGGATATTGCAAGTAATTTGCAATGGACAGCCAGTTACGAAACTTTTTCAGATACCGGTAATCATGGGGTTTTACTTAATCCTGTTGAAGTAGAAAAAGATAACTTTGATGCCTTTATTGATTCAGCGTATTCACTTGATATGACCAGTGATGCTTATCGCTCAACATTAAGTTACGACATTACCGATGGTATTAATATTTCATACATTTCAGGTTATTCAAAATTAGCTCGTCATCAAACGGTTGACCAAGATGCAGGTGTTTTATCTCGTTTCCAAGAAGCACGTACTGAATATCAGTACTCAGACGCTAATAGCCATGAAATTAAAGTACAAAGTACTGGCAGTGGTCCTTTTAGTTGGACGACAGGTTTATTTTATTTTGAAGAAGAAACCAATATTCGTTTTGACTTTGATGGCCAAGGCTCTTGGTTACAAGGTGGAGCTACCTTTATTCAACCGGCTCGTGGTACTGAATCGGCAGCTGCTTACTTCCAAGCGAGTTATGCATTAACAGATAACTTAAATGTTACTGGCGGTGTGCGCTATACCGATGATTTAAAATATGACCGTGGTGGCCGAAACATTACCGACTGTGGTGGTGAATTTATTCGCCCAACTTTAGGTGGTAGTAACCTAGTTGTGTTTGAAGACTTTTTAGATAACAACTCCGGTAGTGAAGGTGCCGATGGATTAGATGATTATACTGGTCTTGAGCGTATGAGAGGCCAATGTGCTGCGGGTGTTAAAAATGATATTGAAGCTGAATCAGACAAAGTTACTTACTTAATCAGAACGGATTATCAGTTAGATAATCACTTATTTTATGCCAGTGTGGGTACGGGTTATCGAGCGGGTGAAATTCAAGATGCGGGTGAATCGACTGATCCAGAAGAAAGCACCAGTTATGAAATTGGTTCAAAGTCTGACTTTAAAACCGACATGGGCGATGTACGTTTAAACCTATCGGCATTTTTTATTGATTATAAAGATTTGATCCGCTCAGGTTGGGATGAAGAGAAAAAACAAATAATCAATAGTAACGTTGCCGCGGCTGAAATTACAGGCCTTGAAGCTGAGGTTACTTGGTTAGTTGGTGATGGTGGTCAATTTGATTTCTCCGGTTCTATTTTAGATGCGATTTATACCGAATACTACTCAGCTAGCGGTGGTGATAACCCTGCGAACCCATTGATAACCGAAGGTGACAAAGCAGGTTTATATGACCTAAGTGGCAATAGTTTACCTCAGTCACCGGAAGTGTCATTTAGCGCGAACTTTTCATGGGAATTTGCAACAGAGTTTGGTGATTTATTACCACGCATTAACGTGCGTTATGTTGACAATGTTTTCTTCAGAGACCAAAACGAAATTTCGTCACCTATTAATAACGTAGTCAACGATGTTGAGCAAAGTGGTACTTATTACGGCAGTGATGCTTATGGTCAAGATGCTTATACTAAAGTCAACTTAGGTCTTAAGTATTTTCCTGCCGATGGTGATTGGACGCTTGATTTTTATATCAATAACTTAACGGATGAAATGACTCGCTCAAGTGCTGTTACCGACAACGGCACAGCAAAAGGCGCTCCAGGGCGTTATAGCGAGCCAAGAACGTACGGTATGCGTTTTAACTACGCGTTCTAATTGGTAAGCACTATGTTGTTAAAATCATCCATTATTACCACAGCTTTTTTGCTAACCGCCTGTGGTGGCGGTAGCTCTGCAGTCAGTGACCATACTTCTTCTGTTGATCAGGAGGCTTCAACGTCACCAGAGCAGCCGAGTAAGTTGTTCAGTGATGTTACTGCGACCAGTGGCCTAGATTTTGTTAATGGTTATCAACGTATGACCAACTTATCGGAAGCACAAAAGTTTTGTGGTGGTCTCGCGGTGGGTGATTTTGATAACGACGGCTTGACCGATTTGTTTGTTGTTCGGGGCGATATTGGTCGCCACCTATTGTATAAAAACTTAGGTGACAATCGTTTTGAAGAAGTCAGCACTAAGGTTGGGATCAATATCGAAAATCATTTTGGTTGCGGCCCAACTTTTGCCGATATTGACGGTGATAATGATCTGGATTTATTCATTGGTGGTATTGAAGGTCACGAAAATTACCTGCTAGAAAATACACAAGATGCAAGCGGTAATGTTGTTTTTGAAGATATCACTGAATATTCAGGTTTAAGTAATCTTGTTGTTAAAAACACCATTTCGGCTTCGTTTGCCGATTATAATAAAGATGGTTTTATCGACTTATTCCTTACCCATTGGGGAGTGCCGGCGAGCGCTCCAAAACAACACTTATGGCAAAACACCGGCAATAAACAATTTGTTAATGCTACTCAAAGCAGTGGCTTGGCAGAGCAAATTATTAAAACGCCAACCAGTAACGCTACTTATGGTGGCGATACTGATTACACCTTTTCAGCCACTTTCTCAGATGTGAACAATGATAACTTTGTTGATTTGTTGTTAGTGGCTGATTTTGGTACGACCCAAGTATTTTTGAATAATCGAGATGGCACTTTTACTAATGCTACGAGTAATGTCATTAAAGATGAAAATGGTATGGGTTCTGCCGTTGGTGACTTAGATAATGACGGTGATCTGGATTGGTTTGTTAGTGCTATTGATGGACTTAGCTCTCCGGGCAATCGTTTGTATTTAAATCAAAGTGATAACTTTAATAGTAATGAACTGTTTAGTGACGCTACCGACAGCTTATCACTTGCCAATGGTGGTTGGGCTTGGGCAGCGTGCATGGCGGATTTTAATGCTGACGGCTTTCTTGATATTTTCCATGTTACAGGTTGGTCTGCGGGCATTTTTAAGATTGATTATAGCAACGACTATTCTCGTTTGTTTTTATCGGATCGCCGCCAATTAGCTGACCATAGCAACACACTAAACTTTACTGAACAAGCTTTTGCTTCAGGTATTAGTGATCAACAACAAGGAAGAGCCCTTAGTTGTTTTGACAGTGATCAAGATGGAGACGTTGATATTTTAGTGCTAAATAACGACGACACTGCCGCCATTCTTTATCGCAACAACAGCACTAGCCGTAATTATTTCACCCTTAATTTGCTTGGCAAAACGCCCAACACACAAGCTATTGGGGCAAAAATATTTATTAAAGCGGGTCAATTAACCCAAATGCGCGAAGTAACGGTGGGTAATAACTTCACTTCGCAAAATCCTACCGAACAATATTTTAGTCTTACTGACCATACCCTGATCGATGAATTACGGGTTGTATGGCCGGATGAAAAAACCACTGTTGTAAGAAATATCAATGTAAATCAACGGTATAACTTAGAACATCCAGACAAATAACATTGAATTATTAATAATAAGATAATCAGGGGACATTATGAAAAGTACAATAAAAAATTTAAAAATTAGCAGCATAAGTCTTGCGCTAGTGATGGCGTTACAAGGTTGTAATAGTGAAGCGCCTGAAGCGATCACACCAACACCTTCACCCATAGAGCAACCTAAAGCTCAGCAAGAAAGTTACTCTATGCTGAAACAGCACGGCACCATGTGGATGAACCAAGAAAATCAAAAAGTGTCGTTGCGTGGTATTAATTTAGGTAACTGGCTAGCAATGGAAATGTGGATGTTTGGTTCAGAAACCCCGATAGGTGACAACATTACTGATCAGTGTACGTTAGAAAGTGCCCTTGAAGCCCGCTTTACAGCTGAAGAAGTAGAAGAGGTTTTAGATACCCACAGAGACAATTGGATGACCAGTAAAGATTGGGACATCATTGCTGACAGCGGTTTTAATTTAGTTCGTGTACCTTTTTTATATGATCTGATTGAAAACGATGACATGCCTAAAACCTTAAGAGCTGATGCTTGGGAATATTTAGACTGGGCCATTGCTGAGGCAAAAGCGCGTAAATTATACGTAGTATTAGATTTGCATGGTGCTGTAGGACGACAAGGTGAAGAGCAACATACAGGCTGTGCGGGTAAAAATGAGTTATGGAATAATATTGAATATCGCGAGCGTACCGCTTGGTTATGGCAACAAATAGCAGCTAAATATAAAGACGAAGCAACTGTTGCTGGTTATGGTTTATTAAATGAACCTTGGGGCACAGATCCTGAAACGTTAAAAGAAGTGTCGGTTGATCTTTATGAAGCTATCCGCGCGGTTGATCAAAATCATATCGTTATTTTACCCGGTCACAATGCCGATGGTATTAAAGCGTATGGCGACCCGTATGATTTAGGTATGGAAAACGTGGCCTTTGAAATTCATCAATATCCTGGGCTTTTTGGTTGGGGTGAAATCGGTTACGACGTACATCGCGATTGGTTAACCTGTGGTGAAAATGGCGAAACAGGTGTTTGTGATTGGGCAACGCGCGCCAGTAAAGTTTACACGCCAATATTAGTTGGTGAAATGCAACCTTGGGTTGGACTTGGTGAGCTTGGCGGTGATATTACTCGTGCAACCTTTGATAAATTTAATGATCTCAACTGGGCGGCAACGGCTTGGTCATATAAAACCTTGTCATTAGCTGGTGGCTTAGGTGGTGGTCAATGGGGCTTAATGACTAACACAGGAGAACAATTGTTAGTGAAAGCACAAACATGGGCTTGTAACGACTGGGAAAGTACTTTTGCTAATGCCTGTGATGGTGCTGCACGTAGTACCACACCTTATCAAGGTGAAGGAACTAAAACTATGTACTTAGTTATTAAAACGGGTGCATTTAATGGTACGGATGTTACTTACGACAACATTAAGTTAGTGAATGATGCCACCGGTGAAAACATTTTAATCAATGGTGACTTTGGTAGTAACGACTCTTGGACCGAAGTGTCGTTATGGGGCGATCCGCGCACGTATGATTTCCAATATGCCGCAGGTGAATTTGCCGGAAGTGATACCGGAGAAGCATTACGGATCACTTCGCCAGCAGGCAATCACAGTTTAATTTATCAAGCGGTTGAAGTGACTGGCGGCCAGTCGTATACCATCTCAGGTAAATTTAAAGATAACGGTGCTAACAATAATGATATGTGGGCAGAAATTTATTTAGTACCCGATATGCCACAAGAATGGGTTGATGTAACAGGACGTTCTTTACCAAGTGTTGATGTAAATAATTCTTCATTAGATGAGATCAAAGCTTTCTTCAGCTCGTTTAGTTCGATGGATTATGTTATCAACCAAGGTGTTGTTGATGCCCTATTAGCCGATGAAAAACCTGCCATTTTCACTAATATTCCGACTAAACCAACTGAACTTAGTTTAACGGTGGCAGCTACGTCAGTGTCATTAACATGGCAAGCCTCAGAAGGTGACATAAAAGGTTATAAAGTGTTTAGATCAACCGCACCACGTTCTGGTTTTGAAGCCATAGCAACGGTTGAAGGAACCAGCTACAACGATGAAAATTTAGATACAGGCACAACCTATTATTACTATGTAGCGGCTTATAATGATATTGACCAAGGCTATGGTAGTAATATTGAAGCCAGCGGTGATACTTTCTACCCTATTCCAGGTAAGTTAGAAGCTGAAAGTTATACTGCGGCGCACCCTGGAGTTGAAACTGAAACAGCGGGCGATGAAGGCGGCGGTTTTAACATCGGTCATTTTGAAATTGATCGCTGGGTTGAATACGACGTTAAAGTATTAGAAGCAGGTGAGTACACAGTTTCATATCGTTTAGCGACATTGCCAGGTAGTGATGGTTTTGAATTACAGTTTGATGGTGAAACGGTTGATACTGTAAGTATTCCAGTTACGGGTGGTTGGCAAGATTATGTTACTATCACGTCAACGATCACTTTAACTGAAGGGCAGAAAACCATGCGTTTTGTCTCTTTAGGAAATCAGTGGAACTTTAACTGGGTTAGCTTTACTAAAAACTAGCCAGTTATTAAATAAAACCTGAAAACCACTGGTTTTCAGGTTTTTTATTTAGAAATTTTAAACTGTGTAAGTTTAATTCGTCATTATTTGTGTTATTTGATTATTTTCGCTGATAATATGAACGATGAAATCGAAATCACCTTTTTAATTTACTTGTCAAACAAATTGAAATATCACATTAAGAATAAAAAATAATTACTTTATGTCTAATTTAAGAATTAAAGATATTGCTTTAAAAGCCGGTGTTTCTGAAGCAACCGTTTCAAGAACATTGCGAAGTCCTGATATTGTTTCACCTAAAACGCGTGAAAAAGTAATGGCGGTGGTTGATGAACTCGGCTTTACTCCAAATAAATTGGGAGCAAGTTTACGCAATGGCCGTTCTGGCAATATTGTGGTGTTAACTCCTGATATTAGTAATCCGTACTTTTCACCGATTGTGCGAGCCATTGAAAAAGTAGCAATGAGCAAAGGGTATTCTGTGCTATTAGGTGATACACAAGAAGATCCGGCACGTGAATTTCAATTTGGTGATTTAGTGATGGGGAGTCAGGCTGACGGCATTATTATTTCTTCACAGCGATTGCCTTTTAATACCAATATTCACAAAAATATACTCAAGAATATGCCACCAATAGTGAGTACTGCGGAATTAATTGATTTACCAGATATTCATAAAATTGCGGTTGATAATGTGGCGATTTCGGTGACCGCTGTTCGCCATTTAATTGAACAAGGTCATACTGATATTGCGGTTATTGCCGGAACTAAATCACATGTAAGTACCAAAGAGCGATTAAAAGGTATGAAACAGGCGCTAAAAGCTGCTGGCTTAACTTTTGATGAAAAGCTAGTTTATTATGGTGATTTTTCAACACAATCAGGTGTTGATGGAGCGAAAGCTTTATTGCAGCAAAAGAGAAGGCCAACGGCCATTTATTGTTTTGGTGATATGGTAGCTATTGGTGCTATGCATGCGTTACGTGAGTTGGATTATTCTATTCCAGATGATATTTCGGTGATCGGTATTGATAATATTAATTTTGCACAATATTGTTATCCGCCATTAACAACGGTTGCACAACCACTAGAAAAAATTGGTGAAGCGTGTGCCAATACCTTGATTGATTTAATTGAAGGGCGAACCCCTGAAAAATTATTAAACATTATGCCACATGAATTGATTATTCGAGGTAGCTCTGCTGCTCCTCAAGCAAAAAATTAAGATGACATAATAAACGAACTTAGGATCGCGCTTGTTAAATAAATTATATCTTCCGTTATCGAGCTTTTATTTTTTTTATTGTGCGGTATTAGGTGCTGTTTTACCTTATTTTGGTGTTTTTCTTAAAGAAAATAACTTTTCAACGTCTTTGATCGCCTTAACAAGTGCCATTTTATTAGCATCGAATATTGTTGCGCCTAATTTTTGGGGTTGGTTAACGGATAAATTTGGCCGCCGCATTCGCATTATTCGTTTAGGTAATTTACTTGCTTGCTTAGCCTTTATGTTGATGTTTTGGGTAAAGGCCTATTGGGCGATTATTGTGGTAGTTATTGCTTTTAGTTTTTGCTGGCAAGGGTTAATTGCACAATTTGAGGTTGTTACCTTAGAAAAAATTGAAAATACTAAAATGAGTTACGGCAAAATCAGGATGTGGGGCTCGGTTGGTTTTGTTAGTTCAGTTTCTTTATTAGGGGTGCTGTTTGAGCAAACATCAATAGATTATTTTCCCCATGTCACCTTAATGTTATTCATTTTATTGTGGCTAAGCACCTTATTGGTGGATGACGCCGATCGTAAACAAGAAATTGTAAAACCTAACCCCATTTTAGAAACAATAAAAAAACCAGCAATTATCTTACTGTTAGCGGCGATTACCTTGGTGAATGTAAGTCATGGTATTTATTATACTTTTTTTAGTATTTACCTTGAAGGTTTAGGCTATAGCACCAGTATTATTGGTACGTTATGGACGATAGCTGTGGTTGCTGAAATTTTAATGTTTTTAGTTATCAATCGGCTGTTTAAGCGCTATAACCGACAAACTATTTTGTTAGTTAGCTTGTTTATGGCATTGGTGCGTTGGGGCTGTATTGCCTTTTTTAGTGACTCAATTTGGGTACTTATTTTCTCTCAAACCTTACATGCTTTTACCTTTAGTGCCATACATTCAGTGATGATGGAACGAATTAAAACTGATTTTAAAAAGGAGCACCAAGGGCGTGCGCAAGCCATTTATAATTCGGTTTGTGTAAGTGCTGGCGCTGCTATTGGTGCGGGTGTGGCCGGTTGGTTATGGGATTGGAGTAATGCAGGTACCTTTATGGTTTCTACAGGTGTGGCCGGTTTAGCCTTGTTGATCACTTGGTTAAGTGGTTTAACGTTTTTTAAAACTAAACACTTGCCAAGCTAACGTTATTCGCTAGCTTGATATTCTTTTAATTTTTCTTCGGCTTCATCACCAAATAAAATCTGACAAGCGGCTTGTAAACCTGGGTCGCTTAAAATGTCGCTTCTGCGAACTACCATAGATATTTTTGACCGTCGTCGTAAAAAGTCATCCAGTTTGGTGATCATTTCATGTTCGGCCGCATGTTCAACTTCTACCACTAAATATTCTGCGTTGTTTATTAATAATTTCGCTTTTTCAGGCTGTTGTTCAATGGCGGTTAACATGGCAAACGCTTTTGTGTCGTATCTGCGCCATAAACGTTGGCTAAGCGGCTCAGAAGATGAGGTTGGTGTTAACGCATCAAGGTTGATTAACTTAGCGTGTTGCATAAATTTAGCTTTAACTTGGCTGCTTGATTCACCGTACCATTTAGTATCGGGTTGAGGCACTTGTATGCCTAATTGGGCAATATGTTCAGCTATTTCATTACCAACATTCAGGCAGTCAGTTAATTTACCACCAAAAATCGATAAATAACGGGTTTGATGATTTGCATCTATTGCATGTTTTCGAGAAAGTTCAACCCAGTCAGCGTTACCGTTTTGTTTGTCGATAGCCAATGGTCGCACTCCACAGCGTTCAGAAATAATATCTTGTAGTGTTAACGGCTTAGCTAAATCGAGTAATTTATTAACATTATTTAACACGAAGTTTCTGTCGTCATCGGTAACTTCGGTAAAAGGGCTGTCTACTTGGGTGTCGGTTGTGCCAATACAGGTTTTTGTGCCCATAGGGATGACAAAAAATAAGCGGCCATCATCGGCAAAAAAAGTTAATACTTTTTTACTATCGGTAATTTTATCAACAATTAAATGAATGCCTTTAGAAAATACATGATGATGCTGAGTGCTTTGGTTATTTTGTTGATTAACCTGATCAACTAAGGGGCCACAAGCGTTAATTAGGCATTTTGAGCGAATGGTTATTGCTTGTCCTGAAATTTTGTCTTGTGCTTGAGTTTGCCAAAGTCCAGCAACTTGTTCAGTGTGCAAAGCTTCAACATAATTGGCGACAATAGCGCCGTTATCTATGCTTGAGCGGATAAAATTAAAAACAAAACGGGCATCGTTATCATAAAAGTAGGCATCAGAATATTCAAAGCCACCAACCACGGGTTTAATATTGATGACCGGTTCAATTAATTTAATTTGTTTTGTTGATAAAAGCGTCGGTTGTTGCGTGAAAAACCGCCCCATTAACCAATAAAGTAAGGTACCCGCATAAAGCAAGGGAGTTGGAAAGCGAAAACCTTGGTGAATACTGGTTAAAAAGCGAATTTCTTGTACGGTGGAAGGGTAGTTCTGCATTAAATAATTACGGCTTTGGCACAATTTATTAACGAGGCCAAATTGATAACTTTCTAAATATTTAATGCCGCCCCAAGCTAGGTTAGATGAATTAGAGCTTGTCATGCCAGCAAAGTCACCTTGGTCGATTAACGCAACTTTTACCCCTTTAGCTGCCAGTGCCGCAGCTGAAACGGCACCATTAATACCACCACCTAAAATTAAAACATCAAAGGTGTGTTGAGATAGTTGTGCTAAATGACATTCCCGTAAAGTACTCATTCAATATCAGTCTTAAGCCCTAATAATTTTTAATAGTAAAATCATATAATTAAAAAGCTTATTAGGTAGTAAATAGGTTATTTAAACTATACAAGTAAAAACCAACGGTAACCAATTTTGTTTAATTAAAATATCAAAACTTGTATTTAAACAGGATAATTTCTGGAAACTTTAAAATTGGTAATACAATATTTTTAATTGGTTTGTTTTATTGGTAATAATTATCTGGCTTAATTTAAATGTTATTTGCTATTATGGTTTTCTGTTAGATCTAACCTTAGATTCAATCACAAGAGACACATTATGAAAAAATCATTAGTGCTATTTTGCACCTTATTATTAAGCACAGGTCAGTTAAGCTATGCCGGTGATCAACAAGTAGGCGCTAGTTTACATAAAAAGTTTGAAATTGAGTTAAGCGATATTCCCGCTAGCGCAATGGCAGCTATTTTAAAAATAAAACCTGATTTTGTTGCCAAAGAAGCAGAAAAAGAATTAAAACATGGTAATCATTATCTTGATATTGAAGGTGTTGATAACAACGGTAATGAAGTTGAATTTGATATGTTACAGCAAGATGGTTTATGGCAAGTTGTCGAAATTCAACGTGATTTAACCATAGAGCAATGCCCAGCAGCAGTTGTTAATGTGTTACCTAAAATTACCGCTAAACGCATTATAGAAAGTGATCAAACCAACGGTATTGTCATTTATGAATTTTATACCGTTGCCGCGGATGGCACAGAAAAAAAATATGAAGTGAAATTAGAAAATAATCAGGCGGAATTATTAACGAAAGAATGGCAACATTAACTATTGTCCGTTAGTTTCAGATGTCTACTTGATATGCAAGTAGACATCTTTTTTGAGTTATTTTAATGCTAATGCGATAACAGCATCATGCGCTTTTTTAGCTTGGCCATTGCGGTTAAACAATAAAGGGAAGTTAGTTCTACCTGCTACAGGCCAGCCGTTTAACCAAGAGTCACCATCGGTAACGCCCCAAAAAGTAACACGGTCAATACTCTGGTGATGTTTGATAAACTGTTGAAAAATTTCTTGATAACGCTGTGCTAATTTATCTTCAGCATCGGCTGGAAAGTTGCCATCAGGATATGGATTATTTTCTGGTGTTGCCGTTAGCTTGTTTATATCTACATTAGCACCAAAAAATTCGTCACGCCCTAAAAAGTCAACATCAAGCTCGGTAATATGTAAAGGTAAGCCTGTAGCAGCATAAGCAGTTAAGGTTTCGTTAATTTTTTCTGCACTTGGATTTTCCATGCCCCAGTGGCCTTGCAAGCCAATACCATCAATACGCACACCTCTGTTTTGGAAGTCATTGACCATAGCAATAACGGTATCTCGTCGGCCTATTCTGTCCATACCATAATCGTTATAGAGTAGTACTGCATCTTTTGGCATTTCTTGGTCGGCAATTAAAAAAGCTTGTTCGATAAAATCATCACCAATAATTTGGTGATATAAGGATTGTCGTAATGAGCCGTCGTCTTCTATTGCTTCGTTAACTACATCCCAAATTTTCACTCTGTCGCCATAACGGCTAGCAAACATTTTTGCTCGTTCACGCATACGATCAAGCAAAGCTTCTCGGGTTAACAAATTACCTTCAGTATCTTTAAATACCCAATCAGGTGTTTGACTATGCCAAAATAAGACGTGGCCAACCGTGGTAATATTTTCATCAACTCCTAATTGGGCAAATTGATCGGCAATAGCAAATTCGTATTTCCCTGGTAATGGATTGATGCGTTCCCATTTCATATCGTTATCAAGGGTAATAGCACTGAAATTCTCTTTTGCTAATGCTAAAGATGGGTGATTAGGGCTGTTAAACATTGAGGCACCTAAGGTAGCACCAACCAAAAATTTATCAGCATACGCTGCTTTTAACGTTATGGTAGTTCTTGCTTGTTCAATTGTTTGTTTTGTTGAGTTTTCTGAACAACTGAGTAGTCCAGCAGCAAGGGTTGCGATAATCGCTAAATGAGACATTTTATGTTTTTTCATCACATCATCTTATAGGTAACTTAGGAATTGATGACATTGATTGTAACCAAAGTTATTTTCAATTCAGTTTTTTTCAATGGTATTGTTATTATGATTTTTCACAAAGTGACTATAGGTTTTTTTAATGATGCGATGGATTATTTTGTTATTTGTGTTTTTTTCATCAATAAGTTTGGCAACTGAACAACAGAAAACACTGCAAATATTGCCACTAGCAGATAATGTTTATCAGCATATATCGTATAAAACGGTTGCACCTTGGGGGCATGTGGCCGCATCAGGTTTGATCCTGATTGAAGGCAATGATGCTCATATTATTGATACGCCGTGGAGTCTTGCTGATACGGAAACATTGCTAGTTTGGCTGGCAGAAAGAAATTTAACGGTAAAATCTAGTGTCATAACCCATTTTCATGAAGATGCCAGTGCCGGTATTGCATTATTAAACCGTCAGCAGATCAAAACTTATGCAACACCGCTAACGAATAGCTTGCTAAAAAAAGCAAAGCGTACTGTGTCGAGCGATGAAATTACCACTAACCCATTTCAATTAGTCCCTGATCAACTTGAAATTTTTTATCCAGGTGCAGGGCATTCACCAGACAATATTGTCGTTTGGTTACCTAAGAGCAAAATACTGTTTGGCGGTTGTTTTGTTAAAAGCCTTGAAAGTAAAAATTTGGGGAATATCGAAGATGCCTCGGTAAATAGCTGGCCACAGGCCATTGCTCAGGTAAGTCAGCAATATCAAGAGATTAAAATGGTGGTGCCCGGACACGGTAAAGTAGGCGACACTCGCTTATTAAAACATACGGAAAAATTAGCGTTGGCAGCTCAATAAGTATTATATAACTCACTGATAAAACCACTTTTAATGAAATACAGGATATAATCGGCCAATGAATCATGAAATTGGACAGTTAATGCGGATAGGTATTGATTTAGGTGGGACAAAAATTGAATTGGTGGTGTTAGATAATAACGGCCAAGAACGCTTTAAAACGCGTGTTGCTACCCCTAAAAATTATCAAGGAACTTTAGATAAAATCGTTAGTTTAGTACAACAGGCTGAGCAAGCAGTTGCGAGTAAATGTTCAGTAGGTATTGGTATTCCCGGTTGTATTTCATTAGACACAGGTACCGTTAAAAATGCCAATTCAACTTGGCTTAATAATCAGCCATTTAATGATGATTTAAACCAGCGGCTTAATCGACAAGTGTTTATTGCCAATGACGCTAATTGTTTTGCTGTTTCAGAGGCGACTGATGGTGCCGCCGCGAAACAGCCGATAGTGTTTGGTGTTATTATCGGTACCGGTTGTGGTGCCGGTATTGCCATTAATGGCAAAGTGCACGCAGGCCGAAATTTTGTTGCGGGTGAATGGGGTCATAATCCATTGCCATGGATGACAGCACAAGAGTTTGAGCAAACCAACTGTTTTTGTGGCAAACATAGCTGCATTGAAACCTTTATTTCAGGCTCAGGCTTTATTCGAGATTTCAATTTAGGCGAGTTACAAGTGCAACGGGCGGAAGACATTATGGCTTTGGTTGAACAAGGTAACCCGCAAGCTATTACTGCGTTTACCAATTTTATTGATCGTTTAGCCCGCTCACTAGCGCATGTGATTAATATTCTTGACCCTGACGCAATAGTACTAGGTGGTGGATTGTCGAATATTGATGCAATTTATCAGAAATTACCGGAAATTTTAGCCAAGTATGTGATTGGCGGCGAATGTTATACACCGGTATTAAAAAATAAATATGGCTGTTCTTCCGGGGTCAGAGGTGCCGCTTGGTTGGCGGATTAAGCGTAAGTAGCGTTTTATCGAGCTAATTATTGATTATAAAGTAGACTTTAGGAATTTTTTGACTTTAATTGTATAAAACAGGCGTTTTTTTGGGGGAACTATGAATAAAGTTATCGTTAATCTTGTTTTCTTAAGCAGCATTTTAGTTGGTTTTACAGCGACAGCGGAAGTAACAACACCAGCTAATGCGATTGAAACTAAAAGTGGCAAACAGTTAGTTGAACAATATTGTACAGCTTGTCATCGTTCGAATTTGATCTCACGCAGCTCAGGTTACAGTTATCAACAGTGGCAGTCATTAACCCGAACTATGATTGATTTGTCGGCAATGCCTACAATTGAAAAAAATATTTTTGGTTATTTAGCAAAAACTTATCCTCCCAATACTGAACGTACACCAACGCTGGTGCCAGGTGATGTGAAAATAACGTTTGAGCAATGGCATACACCAACGTTAGGGCAACGCTCTCGTGATCCTGTTGAAGCGCCTGATGGTTCAATTTGGTGGGCAGGACAACGTGCTAATCTTATTGGTCGTATTAATCCTGCGACCGGCGAAATGCAAGAATATCTACTGCCAGCCAATGCTATGCCTCATTCTGTAACGCCAGATAGTGATGGCAATATTTGGTACACGGGAAATAAAAATGGCACGATAGGTAAACTCAAGCCAAAAACAGGTGAAATTACTGAGTTTAAAATGCCGGATATAAATGCCAAAGACCCTCATACGGCAACCTTTGATAACAAGGGAATTCTTTGGTTTACTGCTCAGCATAGCAATATGGTCGGTCAACTAAATCCTAATACGGGTGAAATTAAATTAGTTACTATGCCAACAAAAGGATCTCGCCCCTACGGTATAAAAATTGATGTTAATGGAAATCCTTGGGTAGCTTGTAATGGTAGTAATTGTTTAGTGAAAGTAAACCCACAAACAATGCAATTAACTCAGATCAACTTACCCAATAATGCGACTCGAGTTCGCCGTTTAGATATCGCCGCTGACGGTAATATTTGGTATGTAAATTCAGCTCGTGGCCGCCTTGGTCGCTATAATCCGAATACCGGGGAGATCAAAGAATGGCCATCACCAAGTGGCGATAAATCTCACCCGTATGCAATAGCTGTAGTTAATGGTGTTGTTTGGTACAACGAATCAGGTCAACGTCCCGATGCTTTAGTGAGATTTGATCCTAGCACCGAAACGTTTCAAAGTTGGGCTATACCGTCAGATGATTTTTATGCTGGGATTATTCGGCATATGCGGCCAACACGAGCGGGCGATTTGCTAATACACCAAAGTAGTAGCAATAAAATTATTCGAGTAAAAATAGAAAACGATTAAACCAACAACATAGTCTTTAATCGTTACCCCTGAGACCCTCTGCACTTAAGTGTCGGTAAGCTTGATGCCGACACTTAACCTATTTTTCAAAATGCTTTAGCATCAACTCAAAAATATCGGTTTGTTGATAAGTTTTATGGGCATCAAGGCTTTGCTCTTTGGCAATTAAAATAGGCCCTTGTTCCGGAGAGTCGGTCAAACGGCCGTGGCTACCTTTGATCAAGCTAGTATCTAGCGGAATAACATCCATTAAATATCGAAAACCGAGTTTTTTCTTTAACACTCGACCAGCAATCGCCAATAATGGTAATTTTATTTTCGGGTCAACAAACATTTCGACTGGGTCGTAACCCACTTTACGATGAATATCGACAGTGCGAGCAAAATCGGGCGCATGTTTATCATCTAACCAAAAATAATAACTAAACCAAGCATCGGCATGGCTGATTGCCACTAAGTCACCACTGCGTTGATGCTGAATACCCAGCGCAACTTGTTCTGTTTTATCAAGTACTTGTTCAATGCCGTCGGTATTGATTAATAACTGTTTGATTTCGGCAAGTTCGCTTTTGTCGTTCACGTAAACATGAGCACATTGATGATCCGCTACTGCAAACGCCTTAGAAGCGCCACAATCTAAATTTTCAAAATCAAGGGTTTTACGTACTGTAATATAACCTTGTTGGCGTAATATTTGATTAATATGAACCGTTTTATTGACCTCAGTAATACCGTATTCCGACACTAATAAAAATTCTGCGCCGGTATTGTCATGCGCTTTAAGCATATCGCCAATCACGGCATCAATGGCCTGTACTTCACTGGCGATAGATGGATGATTAGGGCCAAATTTTTGTAGGCAATAATCAAGGTGCGGTAAATATACTAGTTGTAAGTCGGGTTGATTCAGTTCAAATTCTTTAATAGCAGCTTTCGCTATCCATTGGCTGGCGCCAATACCGGCTTTAGGGCCCCAAAAATTAAAAAACGGGAAAGTACCTATTTCCGCTTCAATTTGCTGGTGAAGCCCTTGTGGTGAAGAATAAAGGTCAAATACTTTACCACCGTCAGCTAAATAATGTGGCCGTGGCGTTATGCTGTTATCGACATTGGCGTACATGTTGTACCACCAAAATAATTTAGACACTTTTAAGTTAGGATTTTTAGCTTTTAGCACATCCCAAATTTTATCGCTTTGCACTAATTGATTGGCTTGTTTCCAAAAGCCCACTTCTGCCAACTCATGAAAATACCAACCATTACCAACAATACCGTGCTGACTAGCTTGTTTACCAGTGACCATGGCCGATTGTGCCGTTGTTGTTACTGCAGGAAATTCAGCGGCAAGTGGCTTTTTACAGTAACCTTGGTTTAATAATTTATTAATATTAGGCGTGTTTTCGCCAACCATGTAAGGGCTTAAACCAACAACATTTAAAACAATTAACGGAGATGACATAAAAGGCTTCTTTTTATAATAGTTGCTAATTACTTAGGGAGTAAGTAAGGAGGTATTGAGTAAATTTCGTTCGGCTAAAGCTTGTTCTAACCAAGTAAATTCAGCGACAAGCCCTTGGTGTAATGTTTGACTTTGCTGACTATTGTTATCAATTAAATTAAGCCAAGTATAGGTTTCAATTTCAAGATAAGGCCGGCAACTAGGTGTGACTTTTAAAAAGTCTAAGGTTGATAAAATTGCGGCCTGTGTTGAGCTTAAAAATGGCTTAGGTAACGCGGTTTGATTGACCGGAATGTGATAATGAATTTTAGCGGTCAATGGCAAGTCACTTTGATAGTCATTAAATACTGTTAATAGTGCCTGCTCGTTTAAATCGGCTAATTCAGCTAACAAGGTATCTTGTTGAAAAACTTTGGTTTGATGTAAAAATTTTATATCTTTAAACAATGTTGTCAGTTCAGATATGTCTTCTACTGAGTTTAGTTCAGCATGTACGGCATTTGAGATTTGAATTTTGCTAATTTCAATGCCTGCTTGGGTAATTTTTGTTAACGACTGCTTAATGTTTTCATTCATGACACCTTGATGGCAAGTGTCATAACAACAGCCAATATAACGTAAAATATCACTTTTACTGCTGCCTGCTTGCTCTGCATTGGGTAGTAAATGTTCAGTAAAAAATGCCACTAATTCATCGGTACTTTGCAATACACAGTCTGGCTCCATTTCAAGACAAACGATAATACGTTTACCTGAACTGTGCTCAAGGTTTTTTAAGTATTGAGCTAGCGCAATTAACTGGTGAACCGCGCTTTGCATTTGCTCAGCAGTCCAATCTTTGGCGTACCCTAAAGGTAGGGTTGAAATAGCGCCTGTGCTGATATTTTCGGGTAAACAGTGTACTAAAATATCGGCAAGTTGTTGGCTGTAAGTTAAACGCTCGGTTTGCGCCCAAGTGGGTAGGTAAACTTTTTGTTTCACTTCGGCTAAATGAAAATCGCCATACGGAAAACCATTTAAACTGGTTAACATTACCCCTTGTTGTTGCAGTAAGTTTTTGAAGTTAGCTAATAATGGCGGCTGCGCTAATAACTCGTCAGCCGCTTGTGCTGATAACCAAAGCCCAGATGCCATTTCAGCTAAGTTTCGTTGTGCGCGCACGGCACTAAAGTGTTCAATAAGGTTGTTATTAACCTTATTGATACTTTCGCCAGGGTGAACATTACTGCAATAGGCAATATCAGCTTTGTGATAAGTCATGATTATTGGTTAAGTTATTTATTTGGTGTTTCGATAATCGGATCTTGACCACGTAATACTTTGTTTTCTTTAAATGTTTTGGTTTGGTCGATCAGTGGTTTTTTCACCATATCAATGGAAATTCGACCACTTTGGGCAAAAAAGTTAATAGGGTTATTAAAGGTTACTTTTTCAACTTCTTCTTTTGAAAAACCATCATCTAACATGGCTTGTGCAGTTTTTGGTACTTTTAACGGATCACTGACACCCCAATCTGCCGCGCTGTTGATGATCATTTTGTCGGTACCGTATTGTTGTAATAGTTTTACCATACGTGGTTCAGACATTTTGGTATTTGGATAAATACTATGTCCACGCCAACAGTTAGTTTCTAAAACCAGTGGTAAGGTTTGCTCGGTTAAGTGATCTACTAATACCATTTCTTCAGCAATGCCACTTTCACGAATTGCGTCTAAAGTACGTTTAGTACCACTAACTTTGTCACGATGTGGGGTGTGAATAAGCACAGGTAAGTTTAAGTTTTTAGCTAATTCCAATTGCTCTAATAAAAAGCGATCTTCTTCTGGCGTAATATCGTCGTAACCAATTTCACCAACACCAACAACATTATCTTTTTGGCAATAACGCGGTAAAATTTTCATGACTTCTTCGGCTAAATCAACGTCATTGGCTTCTTTTGGGTTTAAGCCCATCGTGCAAAAGTGCATGATGCCAAATTGTGACGCACGAAAGTGCTCCCAGCCGATCAAGGTATCAAAATAATCAATAAATGACCCAACTTGCGTTCGTGGTTGGCCCAACCAAAATGCGGGTTCAATAACGCCAATAATGCCGGCCGCAGCCATATTTTGGTAATCGTCTGTGGTGCGGGCTAACATATGAATGTGTGGGTCGAAATATTTCATGATTCTTCCTTATGTTTTAGTGCTGTTCACTAAAACCTACTTTTATAATGTAATTGTCGGTAATTTTTGTGCTTGCATTAACTGAGATAATAACTGTTGATGGTTAGTATCGGCATGATAAAAATGCTTCACATAGTGTGCGTATTCTTGTTGGTTTTCGTCGCTTAATTGCTCAACATTAACTGCCAGCCATAATGAAGCTGGTGGTATCCGTTCAGCCAATGCTTGTTCAATTGCGTATGACATACACATATTGCTTAATTTTGAATTTAACCGTGATGATAGTTTGCTGATTTGACTGATGTCTAAGCCGATAAACAAGGTTTTTAATACTAATTGATTAAAGTTTAATTCGGCAAAATGTTCAGCAGGGTAATCATTAAAAAGTGCTAAAGCACTAAATTCATCAACACTATTACAGCGGGCAGCATTAACCGCTAAATTTACTGCTTCACCTTGTGGATCTAATAAACTTAACCCCTTTAATAAGGCGGCTTTTTCAGAGCTGTCACCGGCTTGGTAATATTGTTTTAACGTGACTTTGTTATGTAACTCTGGATGTTGTTCAAACAGGCTTAATAATAACAATAAACGAATAATTTCACTGTTATCACAATATCTTAATGTTGCTTCAGTGCTGTTAATAGCACTGGTAATTTGGCGCTTAACAACAACCGATAAATCAAGTAATTGGTTAATGGGATCTGAGCTAGTTGCTAAAGTGCTAACGGCATTGTCTAACCAAGCTAATTCTGCTGAATTAAGCGTGTTTTTGATCATGTCATAGAGTGGTTGAGCTTGCATCATAAAATCGGTCTATAAAATTAGCTTAGATAAATTTAAGTGACATATAAGTATTTATTGAGCATACGACAAGGAGGTAACAATGCCAAAATAATTAAACTAAATAAATACTCGCCTGACAAGGCGACTAACAAAGCATCTAATGGAATAACGCCAATTACCATCCAACCAATTAATTGCTGAATATTTTGCGGCTGAAAGTGCTTAAATACCTTGATAAGTTTTGACGACATCATGGCAAACCACGCAGCGATTAATAACGCTGAAATAATTTGTTGTTGTGCTGATAGTGTAAAAACTTCTACAACTAAGTATACCGCACTGAGTGTTGTTAACGCTATCATTGTGGCGCAAAACCATACCGCGTTTTTATCTCGGCCGTGGGTTTCTTGTTTGCTTAGCAAGGTTAAGCCGGTAATGTAGAAAAAAATAGGTAAGGCAAATAACCAACTGTTAATCGACAAGGCAACAAAGCTAGCGCCTAACAGCCAGTTAAAATATCGGCAACTGGCCATACACATTGAACCTAACAAACCTTGTTTGATAAAACCATTATATAAAATAATGGCAGCAGCTAATGCTAAGCCGATATAACCGGATGTTGTACTATAACAAAATGCACAAACAAGTGCGGCTGACATCAAGCTAAAACCGATTAACCAAGCCGTTTTTAATGAAAGCTCGCCACTAGGAATTGGTCGTTGTGGTCGTTCAGCTAAGTCCTCTTGGTAATCAAAGCAATCGTTTAATGCCATGCCTGAAAAATAAAATAATACGCTAGCGGCGATCAGTAATATCAAATCAGCATTTAGTTGATTTGTTGAGGCTATAACCGCGGCGGCTAAAATGTTCGATATAGCCGTGAAACCAGCCGGTGCTCGGATTAATTTTAATACGGTAAGTACAGTCATAAATAAGTCAGTTTAGGTGTTTTTTAGCTGTTCAATGGCTTCAGCCATTAATGACTCATTAATGGTATTGACCTCAAAACCTGAGCCAATGGTATTTAATAAGGTAATACATAAATTACCACCCAAATGCTCTTTAAATTCAGCTAACGCTTTAACAATATCGAGTTTATCTAATACCGGGTGATTCAGTTCAAAACCTAAATCTATTAATAAGGTGAGAATTTGTTCTAGTTCATCGTTAGCTAAATAACCCACCAACATAGAATAAATACTATCAACGGCAATTCCTATGGCAACAGCTTCTCCATGTCGTAGCTCGTTATTGCTCAGTTCTTCTAACTTATGTGCCGACCAATGGCCAAAATCTAGTGGCCTTGCCGAGCCGAGTTCAAATGGGTCGCCACTGCTAGCAATATGATTTAAATGCCATTTGGCACCTTTAATGATCATATTCATGGTGGCGCTATCTTCAAATTTTGCTAATTGATGGCGGCTTTGATAAAGCTCATTAAAAAATTCCGGGTCTTTAATTAATGCCACTTTAATGGCTTCGGAAATACCAGAACGTTTATCTCGATCACTTAATGAATTTAATAAATCAAAATCATTAATCACCGCAAAAGGTGGCGCAAAGGTACCAATATAGTTTTTGCGATGATGATAGTTAATGGCGTTTTTTACCCCAACACCCGCATCATTTTGACCAAGCACCGTGGAAGGCATGCGAATTAACCGAATGCCTCGGTGTGCTGTTGCTGCCGCAAAACCAATGGCATCAACCACAGCTCCACCACCTAAAACTAAAATATAAGAATGGCGATCAATGGCATATTTTTCAACAAGTTGATAAATGTTATCAATAACACCTTCATCATTCTTACTGGCTTCACCGGCGGGCACAATCACTTCTGGCAAGGCATTTATATTATGATGCTGACAATATTGGTGAATATCGGTGGCTAAATTAGGCATAGCATCGGCTAAGCCTTGATCAATGACCGCGAGTAGCTTTGGCTGCTCATTACGATTATCAATAAGGTTGGCAATGGTTAAATTAGTCAGTTCAAAGGCTTTGCGGGTAAATAATACTGGATACTCATAATTCAGCGTAAATTGCTGTTTTATACTAAATTGTTCCAGAGAATTAGTTGATAACATACTGCGAAACCTTTATGAAACTGGAGGGTGAACAAATAAAATAGCGTAGTTTTATATCAATTATCTATAAATAAAGATAGTTATTTACAGATAAAAATTGTTTCAAAATGAGTAATTCTAATGTTAATTCTTAATCGTTTTATGGGTTTGTAGGTTTAAATATGGTGCATATATATAAGGGGTTCAAAGCGTTAGTGGTTACAGCTGAATATCGTATTTTTTAAATTCGGGGTAATTTTTAATGTCGTCACACCAAGTACTAAAATCTCGGTGATTATAACGATGATCTGTCGCTTTATACCATTTCGAGGCTTGAAAAGGCGGTAGGCGAAATTTAATTTTGTAACCGTCTATCGCTAAATAACAGGCTAATTCGAGTGAGGTTTTATTGATCACTTTAGCACGGGTTAATTGTTCGTTGGTTTTACCAAAAATGGTTTCAATATGAGGCCTAGCTCCGTAAACATGAGGAACTAATAAGAGTATACATAATAAAGCCATTAGCCTTTTCATGATGATATTAATATACCATTTAAATAGTTTATGGTTTGAACTGTCGAAATGTTATTGCAGATAAATGATCGCCTAATATTGATGATTATCTTTTTTGGTATTTTGAGTATAGCGCGTTGAATAAAAACTGATGAATATTTAGTTAAAATAAAATAAATTGAAATTTACTGTTGAAAGTTGAATATCTGGCTCCATAACTTATCCATACAACAAAACTGAGTTTGAACCTTCGTTTGATTTTCGTTTAATCACTGGCTCAACAAAACAATAAGAGAACAAGAATAATGGCTAACTTTACTCCCATCAAAAAAGATCAACACCAAAATTTAAAAGTTTCAGATAAGCGTGGTTTGGAACATATTGCTAAGCAGCATTTGATTGGCTCAAATGCAAAAGAATATAATCAACTTGCTTTAAATTTCCCGTTATTTTTTATTAAAGAAGGAGAAATATATCGTTCAGTTGCGCTATTAGGTTTACAAGCAGGCGAAAACTTATACTATCAAAATGATCGTTTAAACGCGTTAAACATTCCTCAATCATTAGCACTTTCGCCGTTTGCGTTAGGTTTAGACACAGAAAAAGAGAATACTTTAACGGCTTGCATTGATATCGACAGCCCTTATGTTGGTGAAGATAAAGACATTGCGTTATTTGATGCTGAAGGCAACGAATCAGACGTATTTAAATCGGTACAAGAATCATTAGGTAACTTGTACGAAAATGAAGTAATGACTGAAAAGTTCATTAAAGAATTAGTAGATAACGATTTATTACAAGAATTTGAATTATTGATCAACTTAGCTAGCGGTGAGAAAAAACGCTTAGTTGGTTTATACGGTATTGATGAGAAAAAACTAAACACGTTATCAGATGAAAAAACGTTAGATTTCCACAAACGTGGTTTGTTTATTCCAATTCATTCAATGATGGTTTCTATGGGCCAAGTTAATCGTTTAGTACAATTACGTAATGAACATACCGATCAAAAAGTGGCAGGTATTAAATTACAACCAAGAACAGCTGATTAATTTGTTAACGAATTATTCCAAAAAAGGAGCTTCGGCTCCTTTTTTATTACCAATAAAAAGTTGAATTAATTGAAATTAATAGCTAAAAATAGTGAGATAAAATTCTATTATTAAAAATTAACACCTTTAAGACTATGTGTTAGGGTTAAACATTATTTAATATTAAATGTTTAATTTTAACTCGGTAAAAGACAAACCAGCCGCTAGCAAGCAAGTGGTTATCCCGAGTTACATAGCTAGCCAATAAAGTTTTCTTTATTGTTGGTGTCTTGTGTTGAACAATGAGGTGAAAATGGCTGAACAGGATAAACTTCCTGCGGGAGTGGAAGAACAGCTGCAAGGTTTAGCTGGTGACATATATCTGCAATTAGAAGATAAATTTGTTGAGCTGTTAACCGTAGTAAATAATAACCAGTCATTCTCGTCAGCTGATGTGATGGCAAGTGCTGAGTACAAAAAGCTACAAGCAAGCCATGAAACAAATCTTGAACAGCTTACCTTATTATCGACCGAGCTAGCCGAACAAAAATCGCAGCTTGCAGCACAGCAGCAAATTAATGCGGAGCAATCTGCTCAATTAAAACAAATTCAAACCAGCCAAGAAAACGATCAGCAACAAGTACAAACATTAAGTCAGTCTATTGCTGATGAGCGCCGCGAGCTAAGTCAAAAAGTTAATGAATTAACTGAAGATAATCAGCATTTATCTTCGGAACTTAATAATAAAAACAATGAAATATCAAGCTTACAAAAGCGTTTAACAACCACTTTAACAGATTCTGAGCAGTTGCAGGCAGAGTATCAGCAAGCTGAACAAACCGTTAAAACGTTACAGGAGAGCTTATCTGAAACTGAACAAGCCTTAGCTGAAAGCCAAAGTACACAAGTAAAATTGAATGAGCAATTGCAGCAACAAAGCAAGTTCAATAATGACCTTAATGAGCAACAGGCGAGCTTAACAACGGCATTACAACAGAGCCAACAGGCAGCAGATAAAAACGCCAAACAATATCAGCAAGAAAATACCAGTTTAAACAATAAAATTAAAAGCTTAGAAGCTCAATTAGCGCAGCAAAAAACAGACTATAACAGCTTAACCGCTCAGCATGAGTTGTTAACCGAAGAACTGCAAAAAACTATAAAGCAGCATCAAGATGCCGAGTTAGCCGAACAAGAAAAAACTGCTGAGTTAACAATCGCTAATACACAGTTAACGAACCAATTAGAAACCGTGCAAGAGCAATCAGAGCAAGAAATTTCAACATTAAATAGCCAAGTAATCCAGTTGACGCAAGAACTGAGCGAACTACAATCGTCACTTGAAAAAGCGATGACAGAAAAAGACGAGCAAAGCCAGCAGCATCATGATGATAAGCGCCAATTAAGTCAAAAAGTGGATGAGCTTGAAGCTGTGGTGAAAGGGCAAACTCAGCAAAATAAAAACTTGCAAGATAGTGTCTTGGAACTTGAGCAACAACAGCAAGAATTACTCGACATTAAACAACAAGGTCAACAGCTTATTACTAAATTAGAATCGCAAGTACAAAAAGCACATGAAAACATCACCACTTTACAAGATCGTTTTCATGCCAAGCAAGAACGACAAGAAGTTGATTACAATAAAGCTCGTGAAACTATTAAATATTTACGTGACGAAAACCTTGAGTTGAATGCTAAACTTGAGCAAGAAGTATCGGCGTTAGAAGAAAAAGTTACTGAATACCGTTTACGTTTTGAATATGCACAACAGCATATTGCCAAACAGTAGCTTATTTTTGTTTTAATTTATCTGCAAACACGCAGCTGCCTTTAATCATTCATTTAAAGAGAAAAACTTTTGATCCACTTACCTTTTAAACAATTCAGCCAATGGCAACAAGTTGCTTTTTCTGCCGCATTAATAGAGCGTATGTTGCCTAATTATGTGATGTTTTCTGAAGTTGAAAACACTGGTGAAAGTAAAGTATTACGTAATCAGTTGGATTTAGTTTGGCAATGGCTAGATAAAAAAAATAGGGTGAAAATTAATTACGATGCTCAATTTATAAAATTAGAAGAGCAAACCCCTGATCCTGAACTATTTGATAGCTTTGGTGTTTTTCCAGCCGTTGATGTTTGTATGGCGATTTTATCGTTATTACAAATTATGCAAGATAAAGACAGTGATGGCGCTGCCAGTGTCAGTCGTTTATCCCAAAATAGTGTCAGTTACTTCTGTGAATTAGAATTATCGCAAGTGGAAGAAGGCGAAACGGATGCTGATAGCAGTATTACTGATCATCCGTTAATGCAATGGGAAGTAGCCACACAAAATGAGCTATTTGATTACATTAAAAATAGCCCAGAAGAGAAAAAAACAGGTCAGTTAGCCAAAGCCTTAGTGTTAGAAGAAGGCATGTCCAATTTAGGTATTGAAATATAGTACCATCAGCTGAATATTGAAAATAACTATATTCAGCTGAATTAAAATTATCAACCTAGTCGAGCGAGACTATTGAATCGCAATTAATAAATTTATCCACATCACTAAAACACATAACAAGCCTAACCAATAAATGGTCATGCGATGTACAAGTTTGTTATAGGTTAAATGGATATACGAATGCCAATATCTAAACGCGACAAATAGCCACGCGAATATCAAGCCAGTGATGCTATTTAGCGCTAAAACGACATGTAAAGTCGCGGCAATATAAAATAATAAGGGTACTTCAAATAAGTTATTAAAATTTCGGGTAGATTTAGCTACATCATCTGGTACTTGCTCTCCCGCCATTAATTTAAAATATTTTGCGTCAATATTGCCACTTTTTACACTGGCAAAACGTCTTTTTATTGCAACGGTGCCGACAATAAATGTTAGCAGCACCATTGCCGCCATTGCATAAATCATGATTATTTCCTTAAAGTTTTTTGCTGAATAAGCCATCTTAATGTAGCTAATATTAGCTTACAAACATAAAACTTCTTAAAAGTTTCATAAAGTTAATATATTGATCCGCTAAATTTAAGGTATTACTCACTAACCGCAAGGTTGTCATGCCACTGCACTTTACCGATGACTTATTACCTGAGCTTCGACAAATTGAATTTATTGTTGCTTCAAAACCGGCCTGCTTACGCAATCAAGTGATTGCTGAAGTGCCATGTGAGAATAAACTTATTCCCATTCATGCTTTTAGCTTAGGTTGTGAAGATAAAGCCGCACCGGTTATGAGTTTTATTGGTGGTATTCATGGCTTAGAGCGCATTGGTTCACAAGTGGTACTAGCGTATTTAGAAACCTTATTAGCGCGCTTGCTGTGGGATAAAAATCTACAAGTATTATTAGAAAATGTCAGATTAAATTTTATCCCTTTAGTGAACCCGATCGGAATGGCATTTCAATCACGCTCAAATGGTAACCATGTTGATTTAATGCGTAATGCGCCCCACGACAGCGAAGAGCAAACCGCGTTTTTAGTTGGTGGGCATCGATTTTCTAAATTATTACCTTGGTATCGTGGTGAAAAAGAAGCGGGTATGGAAATTGAGTCGCAGGCATTATGTGATTTTATTGAACAAGACACCTTTAATGCGCCACTGAGTATTGCCTTAGATTGCCATTCAGGCTTTGGTATTACTGATCGTATTTGGTTTCCGTATGCCAAGAGTAAATTGCAACCAATTGCTCATATTGGCGAAATGTATCATTTGCGTGAATTGTTATTTCAATCCTACCCGCATCAAGATTATATTTTTGAACCGCAAGCTAAGCATTATTTATGTCACGGTGATTTGTGGGATCATCTTTATGATAAATCACTGGGTCAAACTACGACCTTTTTACCATTAACATTAGAAATGGGCTCTTGGCGCTGGGTGAAAAAAAATCCGTTACAATTAATGCAAACCTTAGGTTTGTACCATCCGATGAAACCACACCGAGTGAAACGGGTTTTAAGAGGGCATTTAATTTTAATGGATTTTTTAACGCGCGCGGCAGCATCTTATCCTAATTGGTTGCTTGATTGTAAAAGTTTAGACATGAAGCAAAAAGCGACTTCACTTTGGTATAACAACGAATGATAAAACAACCCTATCCGCTCGTGTTTATTCGTGGTTTATTGCGCTCCCAATGGCATTGGGGCGACTTTAGAACCAAGGTTGTTGAACAATTTCCGGATCGACAATGCTTATTTTTAGATATTCCCGGTAATGGTGAACGTTTTCAGCAAAAGTCACCTTGCCAGATCCGACAAATGACATTGGCGTTAGTAACACAACTTAAAGCAGTAAATTTAGCGGCGGATAAAGTTGATTTGGTGAGTATTTCAATGGGCGGCATGATCGCATTAGATTGGGCAAGTTATGCACCAGAGCAAATAAACTCTGTAGTGTTAATTAATACCAGTTTAAAAAACTTCTCACCTTTTTATCAGCGCTTGCAGCCGAAATCTTGGTGGTTGGTGTTAACTATGCTGTTTAAAAACAAACAACAAAAAGAACGCCAAATTTATCAATTAACTTCTAACTTTTCTGTAGCGGCTCCCTATGTTAGCCAGCAAGACAAAAAAACACATCAACAAATAACCATTGCTCATTGGCTCAAGTTAGCGCAGCAACAGCCGGTTAAATTTATCAATGGCTTACACCAGCTTATCGCCGCAGCCAGTTTTACGTTAACAGAAAAGCCCAAGGTGCCAATTACGTTATTGGTTAGTGAGTGTGATCAATTAGTAGCTAAACAGTGTAGTGAGCAATTAGCCCATGCTTGGCAGCTTGAGTTGGTGAGTCACCCGTGGGCTGGGCATGATATTGCACTTGATGATCCAGATTGGCTTTGCCAGCGTTTGTCACTTATCCCGCGTTCGGATTAAGACAAAAAAAAGTCAACTCCGAAGAGTTGACTTAACAGGAGAAGCTTTTTCTAATTTATTCTGGTTTAGTTGCGTCACTTAATACTAACTTTGAAAAAGCGACACTAGTGTAATCGCCATTGGCTTTATCTGTTGCCCAAACGCCAGTACCAGGACATGCGGTGTACCAGAAAAGTTCATCGTCTTTTGTACTACATTGGTTATAAGCACCGGCTTTAAAGTATAAAAAGTCGCCTTTGTAACCTTGCGGATGATCTTTTTCATCTACTTTGCCGTACGCGTCGACATTGTTTGATAAATCAATTTGGTATTTAACCGTACCTTGTTTTTCATTTTCAAAGGTTAAGTACATAATGTTGTTATAAACATTGATTTCGTAGCTAAAGCTTTCGCCTAACTCAATACCTTTATCACCAGGATCGGCTGGGTTTTCCCAAGTATTGCCCCAAACAGGGTAAGCAATATCTGTACGATCTGGGTTTTCTTTTTCTAAATTACGTTCGTAATTCCAAAATACTGAGCCAGTTTTATGCTCAGGCCATTTTTTGTAATAAATTTTAATTGGCTCGTTACCCCAACCAAAACCATTGCCTTCGGCAACAATGTTTTTATCTTTGGTGGCATGAATTTGTCCAACAACTACTGAATAGGCAGGCTTTTTATTTTTATAGCCAGCGCGTTTAGCAACATGATTAACCTTAAGAGTGGCATTCATTTTACCGCCAATAATTTCCGCTTTGTCATTTACCGCTAAAGCAAAGTTATTACCTGGTGCATGGGTTTTAATTTTTTTATTTTTACCGCGAGGCATTTGGCGTAGCTCACTACGAGTGTTTGATGAACCCGAAGTCGTTTTAGCTTTGTTTGGTACGGTAAATACCATCTCTTGATTTTCGTTCAAATAGAAAAAGTCAGGATGTGAATAGCGCTGTATTTTACGGACACTAATTTCATCAATTTTACCGTCGTTATTATCATCAAGCGGTAAGGTTATTTTCCAATGACTGAGATCAAAAGCATCGGCAGGAATAACGGGTGTTTTTGTTTGGGCCGTTTTATTTGCAGCATCGTCGTTATTTGGTGCTGTTGAGCCACAACCGACTAAAATTATTGATGCTAACAAGCTTAATGTTACCGGTACGTTTAACGTGAATCGTTGCATATTTCACCCTTACTTAAAAAAAATCAATTAACTGTACCACTTATTATTGCTTGCCAAATACAACCAATATTCAATAAGTGTTATTACCAGTTGGTTGTACTTAGCATACCTAACTTTTGTTGGGATGTTAAATAAAAAGACGAAAAAAGATTGTGGATAACTGAGAGTATATGGCTGTTAATTGCAATAAAATTAACTAACTCAAAGATAAATAAGAACTTATTTTGATGTTTAGATTAACCTTGGTCTTGCCGTGCACTTAATTTCAAAATTGGTCAGACAATAAGTATGGTTATAATGCTCAATGAAATAACTTCATCAGTACTAAGTTATATTTAACCTGAACTCGGGATAAGAAATAAGCTAACGATATGAAATACATATATTTTGATGTTTTCTCTATTCTAGCTTGATGTTTTTTCTTAGTACAAGGCAAATTTGAGCGCCAATAGCGAGTCTATTGCAATCAAATTTAACGCAGTAATAATGAAAAACAGCTGCTAGAAAGCAAGTTGTTATCCCGAGGTTCAGGTTCTGTTCTTTACCTTGTTATGGTTAGCTATTGGCGCTTACTTGATAAAGCCGATATGCGACTTGACCTGCAACTTTTTCTTTTAACAATTGCCAGTTTTCTGGTATCGCTAGTTGGGTTTCTTGTTCTGCTTCTAAATAAACCAGTGCTTTAGGTTTGAGCCAACCTTGGTTTAATAAAGTTAATGTTTGCGTGATTAATTCTTTCCGAAAGGGGGGATCGATGAAAACCAGATCATAAGGCTGTGGTGCTTGCTGCAAAAATTGCAATGTGTCGGTATTGATGACTTCGGTATTATTGGCAGTTAATAATTGTTGGTTTTCTTTTAATTGTTTTGCCGCCACTTTGTTTAATTCAATCATAGTGACATGGCTAGCACCACGCGAAAAAGCTTCAAAACCTAAACTTCCCGCACCGGCAAAACAGTCTAAACAATGGCTGTCGCGAATGTATGGCATTAGCCAATTAAATACCGTTTCTTTGACTCTATCCGTTGTTGGTCTTAAACCTTCAGCTAAAATAACCGGTAATTTTCGACCACGATGCTGGCCGGCAATAATGCGGATAGAACCTTTGTTTTGCTTAATGTTGGTTTTTTGTTTAGCTGGTTTACGCATTTGTTTCAGGCTTATGTTTTTCAATAGTGATTAAGATGTTAATATATCGTCAATTTTACCCCTTATTACGATTAAATTGCTATTCAAATAGTAATTTCACCATATTGAATAAAATATTATGACCAAAAAGAAAGGTATGTTTTCTTGGCTTGGCCTCGGTGGCAGCAAGAAAAAATCAACACAAGACGACGTAATTGAAACGGTTAAAGATGAGAGTTCAACAGAGCAGCCAACTGAATCGGTAAATCAGGAATCAGTAAATCAGGCACAAGCTGAACTTGAAAGTACCATTGCACCGGCATCAGAGGTTGAATTAGCGGAACAAACGCTTGTACCGCAAGAACAGCCAGTGGAAACTACTTTGCCAGAGCCAGAGCCAGAGCCAGAGCCAGAGCCAGAGCCAGAGCCAGAGCCAGAGCCAGAGCCAGAGCCAGAGCCAGAGCCAGAGCCAGAGCCAGAGCCAGAGCCAGAGCCAGAGCCAGAGCCAGAG